>NZ_JBVHUE010000010.1:126873-237271 GCF_055565515.1 Streptomyces sp. NPDC028419
CACGTCCGGCGCCCCCGGAGGGCACGTCCGGCGCCCCCGGAGGGCACGTCCGGCGCCCCCGGAGGGCACGTCCGGCGCCCCCGGAGGGCACGTCCGGCGCCCCCGGAGGGCACGTCCGGTGCCCCCCGGGAGGGGCTGGTCTAGCCGCGGGTCTTCTTGCGCTTCAGGAGCAGCTTCGGGAGGGCCGCCGGGGCGGGCAGCCGGGTGATGGCCGGGGACGGCAGCGGGGCCGCGGCCAGCGACGCGGCGGGCAGCTCGGTCGTCGCCGCCACCGGCTCCAACCGCAGCAGCCGGCACTCGCGCGCCCAACGCTCGGTCATCCGCTCCGAGTCGGGCGCGTTCAGCCGCTTGCCCTTCAGCTCGGCCACCGCCGCCAGCCAGGGCTCGCCGTGCGGGGCCAACTCGGTGACCGCGGCGGTCCAGGCGACCAGGCGGCCGCCCTTGTCCTTGCTGCGCACGGTCACCTCGGCCGTCGCGCCGTCGGCGAGACCGGGGAAGGGCTGTTCGCCGGGCCCGTCGCCCAGGACGTGGGCCGCCCCGTCCACCCACGCGTGCCACAGGGCCCGGTCGGGCCCGCTGCCCCGGACCCAGATGAGGCCGGACTTCTTGGTGGCCTCCTCGACGAGGGCCAGGTCGAGCGTGCTGAGAGTCATGCGCACAGGGTAGCCAGCCCCGCGGACACCCCCTACAGCCAGCCGTGGCGGCGCAGGGACCGGTGGATGGCGAAGCAGCTGGCGGCGATGGCGGCCATCACCATCGGGTAGCCGTAGCGCCAGTGCAGCTCCGGCATGTGCTCGAAGTTCATGCCGTAGACCCCGCAGATCATCGTCGGCACCGCGATGATCGCCGCCCACGAGGTGATCTTGCGCATGTCTTCGTTCTGCGCGACCGTGGCCTGCGCCAGATTGGCCTGGAGGATCGAGTTCAGCAGTTCGTCGAAGCCGATGACCTGCTCGTGCACCCGGGCCAAGTGGTCGGCGACGTCGCGGAAGTACTTCTGGATGTCCGGGTCCACCAGCCGCATCGGCCGCTCGCTGAGCAGCTCCATCGGCCGCAGCAGCGGGGACACCGCCCGCTTGAACTCCAGCACCTCGCGCTTGAGCTGGTAGATCCGGCCCGCGTCCGCACCGCGCGGACTGCCCTTGGCGGGGGCCGCGAAGACCGCGCTCTCCACCTCGTCGATGTCGTCCTGGACCGCCGAGGCCACCGCGATGTACCCGTCGACCACGTGGTCCGCGATCGAGTGCAGGACGGCCGAGGGGCCCTTGGCCAACAGCTCGGGGTCGTCCTGGAGCCGGTGGCGCAGGCCCTTGAGGGAGCCCTGGCCGCCGTGCCGCACGGTGATGACGAAGTCCGGGCCGGTGAAGCACATCACCTCGCCGGTCTCCACGACCTCGCTGGTGGCGGTGAGTTGGGCGTGCTCGACGTAGTGGATGGTCTTGAAGACGGTGAAGAGGGTGTCGTCGTAGCGCTCCAGCTTCGGCCGCTGGTGGGCGTGCACCGCGTCCTCCACGGCCAGCGGGTGCAGTCCGAAGGCGGCCGCGATCCCGGCGAACTCGGCCTCGGTCGGCTCGTGCAGGCCGATCCAGGCGAAGCCGCCGTCCTCGCGCACCCGGCGCATCGCCTCGCGCGGCGTCAGACAGGCGGCGCCCCGGTCGCGGCGGCCCGCGCGGTAGACGGCGCAGTCGACGACCGCGCTGCTCGCGGAGTGGTCGCGGGTGGTGTCGTAGCCGGACTGGGCCGGGGTGGACCTGCGCAGCGCGGGACGTACGGCCGCGCGGAGGTAGGGCAGCATCGACATGGCAGGCTCCTTCGCGCGGCTGCGGGCCACGCGGGTGGGAGACCTTCCGCCGCTGCGGGCAGGCGGAAGGAAGCAGGACGGGAGGAAAGTTTCTGCCGTCGCTCTTCAGCTCAAAGGGAGCGTGAGGCGCCCGTGGAAGAGCGGTTGGTACTGCACGATCGACTTCGATCCATTGCAGCCCCACCTCCTCCGGCCGGTCCCCCGTAGGGGAAGTCCTGTCACCGGAGCATGCATCCACGCTTCTGCGTGTGGCCCCGGCCAGCGGTCCACAGTAACAGCCGACGGATGGTCAAGAGCCTGCCTTTACCCCAGCGATAGGAGTTCTATGCTCGCCCCATGGCAGAACTTCTGGCACTTGTCGAAGCCCGGCTGCGCACCGCGCTGGGTGAGCCCGACGCCCGCGCCGCCGTCACCTTCCTCGGCACCGACCGCATCGAGGTCCTCCGCTTCCTCGACGGTGACGTGGTGCGCTACGCGACCCTCGGGATGTCGGCGCAGCCGATGGGCGACCCCACGGTGGTGGTGTCCGATCCGGTCCGCGGGCCGCGCGCCGAGCTGGTCCTGACGGTGCGGGCGGGCGTGGTCCCGACCGACCAGGTGCTCCGGCCGCTCGCGGTCCTCGGGGCCTCCCCACAGGTCGAGGGGCTCGTGGTGTCGCCCGGGGCCTCGCTGGACGTGGGCGAACCGCTGTGGCCCGGGGCGCCGTTCAGCTCCGTCCTGGTCGCCGAGCCCGGCGGGCTGGTGGAGGACCTGGAGCTGGACGCGCCGATGGACCCGGTGCGGTTCCTGCCGCTGCTGCCGATGACCGGGAACGAGGCCGCCTGGAAGCGGGTGCACGGCGCCGCGGCCCTGCAGGAACGCTGGCTCGCGCGCGGCACCGACCTGCGCGACCCCCGGCGCACCTCCGTGTCCCTGGACTGACGGCGGGGCGCCGACGGCGGGGCGCCGTCGACCGGGACCGATCGCCCGGGGCGGCGTCCCGGACGGGCGGCTCCGGGTGACTGACTGGCGCCACCGGGGGTAGGTATCGACTCCGGACGGGTGATCGTCCCTTGACGCGGCGGCGGACGGGGAGGAGCGTGGCTCTGTATGAGGGGCGAACCGAGTTGCCCGAAGTGTGGTGGCCGGGTCAGGGCGCCCGGTCTTTTCGCTGACTCCTGGCAGTGCTCCGTGCACGGCACCGTCCACCCCCTGCAGCCCGTCATCCCGCCCAGCGTCGAGGGGCTCGGCGTCGTGGTGCACCGCACGCGGGTGCCGGTTTGGATGCCGTGGCCGCTGCCGGTCGGCTGGCTGTTCACCGGGGTCGCCTCCGCCGGCGACGACCGCAGCGGCGGGCGGGCCACCGCGGTGGCGTGCTCCGGGCCCGGACCGCTGGGCGGCATCGGCGAGCTGCTGCTGGTCGCCGAGGAGCTGGGCGTGGGCCTGGGCGCGCGGTACGCGGGCATCGACGGCCCCGACCCGGGCCCCTTCATGAACGTATCGGCCCCGCCGCACGCCAAGGTGGTGGCCGCCGGGCGGCCGACCCCGATGTGGCACGTCACGGGGACCCCGGAGGACCGCGCCGTCTTCGCGGGCGAGGCGCGCGGGCTGTGGCTGTGGGCCATCGTGTGGCCCGAGCAGTCCGGGCTGCTGATGTACGACGAGCTGGTGCTGACCGACCTGCGGGACGCGGGTGCCGAGGTGGAGCTCCTGCCCTGCGGGGCGCTGAGCCCGCGGATCCTGGGCGGAGCCACCTGAGCGGGTCCCGGTCGCGGCCCCCGCCCGCCGGTCCCGTTCGCCCGTACGCGCGTCAGGCCTTGGCCAGAGCAAGACCTTCGGCCCGGTTATCCTGAGGTGTCCCCGTCCGTCCGATCCCTGGAGCCGTGCCGTGCGCATCGACCTGCACGCCCACTCCACGGCTTCCGACGGTACGGACACCCCCGCCGAGCTGGTCCGCAACGCGGCCGCCGCGGGGCTGGACGTCGTCGCCCTGACCGACCACGACACCGTCGGCGGTTACGCCGAGGCGATCGCGGCCGTGCCGCGGGGGCTCACCCTGGTCACCGGAGCCGAGCTGTCCTGCCGCCTCGACGGCATCGGGCTGCACATGCTGGCGTACCTCTTCGATCCGACCGAGCCCGAGCTGTCCCGCGAGCGCGAGCTCGTCCGCGACGACCGCGTGCCGCGCGCGCGGGCGATGGTGGGCACGCTCCAGGAGCTCGGCGTCCCCGTCACCTGGGAACAGGTGGCACGGATCGCCGGCGACGGTTCGGTCGGCCGCCCGCACATCGCCACGGCGATGGTGGAGGCGGGCGTCGTGGCCAGCGTCTCGGACGCCTTCACCCCGCAGTGGCTGGCCGACGGCGGCCGCGCCTACGCCCGCAAGCACGAGCTGGACCCCTTCGAGGCGATCCGGCTGGTCAAGGCGGCCGGCGGGGTCACCGTCTTCGCCCACCCGCTCGCCCTCAAGCGGGGGCAGTGCGTGCCGGAGTCCGCGATAGCCGCGCTCGCGGCCGCGGGTCTGGACGGCGTCGAGGTGGACCACATGGACCACGATCCCGCCACGCGCGCGCGGCTGCGCGGCCTCGCGGGCGAGCTGGGCCTGCTGACGACGGGCTCCAGCGACTACCACGGCAGCCGCAAGACCTGCCGGCTCGGGGAGTTCACGACCGACCCCGAGATCTACGGCGAGATCACCCGCCGCGCGACCGGCGCCTTCCCGGTGCCCGGCGCCGGCGGAAGCGGCCGCACCGGCGCGTAAGCGCCCCGTACGCCCGCCGCGCGCGCCGTCCCCCGAGGGCCCACGAGCCCCACGGGGTCTCCCCGGTTTCCCGGTCCCCTGCCGGAGCCGGTCCCGCACGCGCGCTCGCGTACGTCCCCACACCCTTCACCCACACCCCTCATCTCCTGCAAGGCGCAAGGCATCACTGTGTTCGATCTCGCCGTCTTCGGCTCCCTCTTCCTCACCCTCTTCGTCATCATGGATCCCCCCGGGATCACCCCGATCTTCCTCGCGCTGACCTCCGGCCGCCCGGCCAAGGTGCAGCGCCGGATGGCCTGGCAGGCCGTGTGCGTCGCCTTCGGCGTGATCGCCGTCTTCGGCATCTGCGGCCAGCAGATCCTCGACTACCTGCACGTCTCGGTGCCCGCGCTGATGATCGCGGGCGGTCTGCTGCTCCTGCTGATCGCGCTCGACCTGCTCACCGGCAAGACGGACGAGCCGAAGCAGACCAAGGACGTGAACGTCGCGCTGGTGCCGCTGGGCATGCCGCTGCTGGCCGGGCCCGGTGCGATCGTCTCGGTGATCCTCGCGGTGCAGAAGGCCGACGGCTTCTCCGGGCAGGTCTCCGTCTGGTCCGCGATCATCGCGATGCACGTGGTGCTGTGGCTCACGATGCGCTACTCGCTGGTGATCATCCGGGTCATCAAGGACGGCGGCGTGGTGCTGGTGACCCGGCTGGCGGGCATGATGCTCTCCGCGATCGCGGTCCAGCAGATCATCAACGGCGTGCTCCAGGTCGTCCACAACGCCTGAGCGCCCAGAGCGGGCCGCGGCGCCCGCCGCCGGTCATGCGAACGCCCCCGTACCGGGACCGGTGCGGGGGCGTCGTGCATGGGGTGCGGCGCGGGTTCGCCGTCAGGAGGACGCGGACTCGAACGGTCGGATGAGGATGCGCTGGCCGATGGACGCGGCCTGCTGCACGATCCGGTTGACGGAGGCCGCGTCCACGACGGTGCTGTCCACGGCGGTTCCGTCGACATCGTCCAGGCGCAGAATCTCGAAGCGCATCGGCTTCTCCCTTCGTCGGTGTTCTCCTTGCATGTGTTCCAACGAAGTGTAGGAGGCAAACATTCCCTACGCTAAGGAAATTTTTTCACTTGCTAAGGATTGACCCGTCGAAGTCTGCCCAGAAGGCCGTCAGCGCCCGGGCCGTCGCCGCCGGATCCTCCGCGTTGGGGGAGTGCTCGGTGCCCTCGATGACGGCCCGCCGGGCCCCGAGACGGGCGGCCATCGCGTCCAGCCACGGCACCGGCCACGCCTGGTCCACGGCCCCCGACACCACCAGCTTCGGCAGCTCCACCGCGGCCAGCTCGGCCACCCGGTCGGGCTCGGAGATCAGGATCCGCCCGGTCGCGATCAACTGCTCCGGTACGGTCGCCAGCCAGCGCCGCCGCAAGAACTCCGCCAGCTCCTCGCCGTCCGGCGCCGCGCCCTCGGGATCCTGGGCGCGCATGGCCGCCCATACGGCCGGCATGTCCTCCCGCAGCATCTCCAGCGCCGCCACGAGCAGCTTCGTACGGTCCTGCTGGGCGGCGTCGATGGCGGCGGGGCCGCTGCTCATCAGGGTGAGCGAGGCGAAGGGCGCCGGGTCGCGCAGGACGGCGGCGCGGGCGATCAGACCGCCCAGCGAGTGGCCGACCAGGTGCACCCGGCGGTCGCCGGCTTCCAGCGCGGCCGCTTGGGCCAGCAGGTCCCGCCCCAGCTCGGCCAGGGCGTAGGCGTCCTCGTCGCGCGGCCCGGCGCTCTCGTACTGCCCGCGCCCGTCCACCGCGACCACCCGGTACCCGGCCGTCGCCAGGGGCTCCAGCAGGCCGATGAAGTCCTCCTTGCTCCCGGTGTACCCGGGGACCAGCAAGGCGGTGCCGCGCAGCGGCTCACCGGCCTCGTGTACGGCGAACGCGCCCCGGTCGGTGCTCAGGGACCGGGCGCGGGCGTGTGACGGCAGGGTGAGGCGCGGCGGCTTGCTCATGGCCAGAGGTTACCGGCCCGTAGGCGGCGCCGCCCGGGCGCTGCGCCGGGATGCGCGAACGGCCCCGCCCTCCCTCGGAAAGGGGGAGCGGGGCCGTCCGGTGGAGCGGGTGCCTACGCCTCGGGGGCGGCGGCGACCTTGCGGGTCCGGGTGCGCTTCGGCTTGACCGGAGCGTCCTCGGTGGCGACCGCGGCGGCCTCGGCGACCGGAGCGGCCTCGGCGACCTTGCGGGTCCGGGTGCGCTTCGGCTTCACGGGAGCCTCCTCGGCGACCGCGACCGCGACAGCGCCGGCGGCGACCTCGACGACCGGGGCGGCCTCGGCGACCTTGCGGGTCCGGGTGCGCTTCGGCTTGACCGGAGCCTCCTCGACCACGGCGACCACGGGGGCCGCGGCGACGGGCGCCTCGACCACGGCGGCCTTGGCGACCGTACGGGTCACCGCGGCCGGAGCCTTGCGGGGCGCGCGGGTGGCCCTGCGGACCGGGGCGGGCTCGACCGGCGGGGCCATCTGGAAGTCCACCTCGGCCACGGCCGGGACGAACGGCGCGAGCGGTTCGAGCTTGACCGGGGTGCGGGTCGCCGGGGTGCGGGTGGCCGGAGCGCGGGTGATCGGGGTGCGCGTGGCCGGGGTGCGGGTGACCGCGGGCGCCTCGGTGGCGGCGGCGGGCGCCGTGCCACGGGTGCGGCGGCGGCGCGGCTTGCGCGGCTCGTCGGCGGCCGGGGCCTCGGGAGCCTCGACGACCGGGCTCACCGGAGCGGCCACGGCCGAGGCCGCGCTCTCCACGACCACGGCGCCCTCCACGACCACGGCGCCCTCCACGACCACGGCGCCCTCCACGACCACGGCGCCCTCGGCGGCCTCGGAACCGCCACGGGTGCGGCGGCGCTGACGCGGCGTGCGGGTGCGCTCGGGACGCTCCTCGGCGACCGGAGCCGCGGCGGCCGGGCCGCGACCGCCACGGCCACCGCGGCCGCCGGTCTCGCCCAGGTCCTCCAGGTTCTCGGCCTTCAGGCCGGCCCGCGTGCGCTCGGCGCGCGGCAGGATGCCCTTGGTGCCGGCCGGGATGTTCATTTCCTCGTACAGGTGCGGGGACGTGGAGTACGTCTCCACCGGGTCGTGGAAGTCCAGCTCCAGCGCCTTGTTGATCAGCTGCCAGCGCGGGATGTCGTCCCAGTCGACCAGGGTGACGGCGATGCCCTTGTTGCCCGCGCGGCCGGTGCGGCCCACGCGGTGCAGGAAGGTCTTCTCGTCCTCGGGGGTCTGGTAGTTGATGACGTGGGTGACGCCCTCGACATCGATGCCGCGGGCGGCGACGTCGGTGCACACCAGCACGTCGACCTTGCCGTTGCGGAAGGCGCGCAGCGCCTGCTCGCGGGCGCCCTGGCCGAGGTCGCCGTGGACCGCGCCGGAGGCGAAGCCGCGCTTCTCCAGCTGCTCGGCGATGTCGGCCGCCGTGCGCTTGGTGCGGCAGAAGATCATGGCGAGCCCGCGGCCCTCGGCCTGCAGGATGCGGGAGACGAGCTCCGGCTTGTCCATGTTGTGCGCGCGGAAGACGTGCTGCGCGATGTTCGCCACCGTCACGCCCTCGCCCTCCGGCGAGGTGGCGCGGATGTGCGTCGGCTGCGTCATGTACCGGCGGGCCAGGCCGATGACCGCGCCCGGCATGGTCGCCGAGAACAGCATGGTCTGACGCTTCGGCGGCAGGTAGTTGATGATCTTCTCGACGTCGGGCAGGAAGCCCAGGTCGAGCATCTCGTCGGCCTCGTCCAGGACGAGGGCCTTGACGTGGGACAGGTCGAGCTTCTTCTGCCCGGCCAGGTCCAGCAGGCGGCCCGGGGTGCCGACGATGACGTCGACGCCCTTCTTGAGCGCCTCGACCTGGGGCTCGTACGCGCGGCCGCCGTATATGGCGAGGACGCGGACGTTGCGGACCTTGCCCGCGGTCAACAGGTCGTTGGTCACCTGGGTGCACAGCTCGCGGGTCGGAACCACCACGAGGGCCTGCGGGGCGTCGGTCAGCTGGTCGGGGCGGGCCCGGCCGGCCTCCACGTCCGCGGGGACGACGACCCGCTCCAGCAGGGGAAGGCCGAAACCGAGCGTCTTGCCGGTACCGGTCTTGGCCTGGCCGATGACGTCCGTGCCGGTGAGGGCGACGGGGAGGGTCATCTCCTGGATCGGGAAGGGGGACACGATGCCGACGGCTTCAAGGGCTTCGGCGGTCTCGGGGAAGATCCCGAGGTCTCGGAACGTAGTCAGGGTGCTGCCTCTTCTGTGAGACGCGGCCCGAGGCGGCGAAGGGGGTCGTACCGTGCCAGGCTTTCAGTACTGCTGTGTACGGAAGCTGCGCGGGACCACGGGCCTTCGCTCAAGCGCTCATGCCGCTGAGGGGGCCCCTCGTGGGCGATGCGCATGAACGCACACACCACGCCGAGGGCGGTCGGGGTTGGAGCCGATCGGGCCACCGACCGGGCATCCTCATTGGGACGGCCCGCCGAGTATCCGGCAGGCGCATTACCACTGTACCCCGGAATCCCGCAGCTGTGTCGGGTGAATTCACCAGGTCGACACCGGCGTGCGGGTCGGACCACCGGTTTCTCGGCGGGCTCCCGTGCGGTGGCCACGTGGTTCCCGTGGGGCCCGAGCGGGCTATTGTGCGGAGCATGTCGACCGTAGAAAACGCATCGCCCGCCGCAGCCGACGACCCCGGCGCGAACGCCGGCATCGCCGCCCAGAACTGGTCCGAGGCCTCCGCCTCGCCGCAGTACCGGGCCGCCGTCGTGGACCTGCTCGGCGCCCTCGCCTACGGAGAGCTGGCCGCCTTCGAGCGACTCGCGGAGGACGCGAAGCTCGCGCCCACCCTCGACGACAAGGCCGAGCTGGCCAAGATGGCGTCCGCCGAGTTCCACCACTTCGAGCGGCTGCGGGACCGGCTCGCGGCCATCGACGCCGAGCCGACCGGAGCCATGGAGCCCTTCGCCAAGGGCGTGGACGACTTCCACCGCCAGACCGCGCCGTCGGACTGGCTGGAGGGCCTGGTCAAGGCCTACGTCGGCGACTCGATCGCCAGTGACTTCTACCGCGAGGTCGCCACCCACCTCGACACCGACACCCGCGCCCTCGTGCTCGCCGTGCTCGACGACACCGGCCACGGCGGCTTCGCCGTCGAGAAGGTGCGCGCCGCGATCGAGGCCGACCCGCGCTGCGGCGGCCGCCTCGCGCTGTGGGCCCGCCGCCTGATGGGCGAGGCGCTCTCGCAGGCGCAGCGCGTGGTCGCCGAGCGCGACGCGCTCTCCACCATGCTCGTCGGCGGCGTGGACGGGATGGCCGCGGGCTTCGACCTCGCGGCCGTCGGCGAGATGTTCACGCGCATCACCAAGGCGCACACCAAGCGGATGGCGGCCCTCGGCCTCGCGGCCTGACGACGCACCCACGCACGCACGCCGGCCGGCGTCCGGCCGGTCATGACGGTGGCCCCGCAGCGGATGTCCGCTTCGGGGCCACCGTCATGACCAGTCGGTGTTCGTCCGCTATTCATCAGCCCGTCGGGACCGAAAACGGAGTCCGGCCGGACGTCCTCCCGGACCGTCGCGCGGGCCGCAGCAGCAGGGAGAGGACCACCGCCGACACGAGCGCCCCACCGAGGATGGTCGCGCTCGGCGTGGTGTGTCCCGGACCCAGCGCGTAGTGCGTGAGGTACGACCCGAACAACGCCCCCAATGCCGCGCTGACCAGCACTGTTCTGGACGAGGGCAGGCGCGTGGGGAGCGTTCTGAGAGCGGCCGAGGCCAAGGCGAGACCGAGCAGAGCAGAGCCGAGCGCTTCCAGCAGCATGATGAGGTCCCTCCCGCGGGTCAGGGCAAATCGGATCACAGGCGTCCTACCCGAAGCGGAAGAAAGAGAAACGGCCCGGTGGGGTCAACCACCGGGCCGTCGCGTTCGGTTCTCTTCGCTCCTCAGAGCGCGCCGAAGCCCACCTTGCGGATGCTGGGCTCGCCCAGGTCGACGTACGACAGGCGGTCGGCGGGCACCAGGACCTTGCGGCCCTTGATGTCGGTGAGGCTGAGCAGCTGCGTCTTGCCGGACAGTGCGTCGGCGACGATGGTCTCGAGCTCCTCGGCGCTCAGGCCGCTCTCCAGCACGATCTCCCGGGGTGCGTGCTGCACGCCGATCTTGACCTCCACGGCTTTGTCCCTCCGACGATCCGGTTCGCGCGATCACGCGCCGTACTCGCCCCCACCCTAGCCCGCGGATGCGACGCGAATGGCGTACAGCGGGCACGCTGGCAGCGAACAGGTGCGCCGACGGGCACTCCGGCGGGTGCGCCGACCGCGGTCAGTGGCCGTCGGTGCCGTGCAGCGGGAAGCCCGCGATGCCGCGCCAGGCCAGCGAGGTCAGCAGGCCGACCGCGGTGTCCCGGGCGACCGGGCTGGAGCTGGACAGCCAGTACCGGGCCACCACCTGCGAGACCCCGCCCAGGCCCACGGCCAGCAGCATCGACTCGTCCGTCGACAGGCCGGTGTCCTCGGCGATGACCTCCGAGATCGCCTCGGCGCACTGGAGGGAGACCCGGTCGACCCGCTCGCGCACGGACGGCTCGTTGGTCAGGTCGGACTCGAAGACGAGCCGGAAGGCGCCGCCCTCGTCCTCGACGTACGCGAAGTACGCGTCCATCGTCGCGGCCACGCGCAGCTTGTTGTCGGTCGTCGACGCCAGCGCGGTGCGCACCGCCAGGAGCAGCGACTCGCAGTGCTGGTCCAGCAGCGCCAGGTACAGGTCCAGCTTGCCCGGGAAGTGCTGGTAGAGCACCGGCTTGCTGACGCCCGCGCGCTCGGCGATGTCGTCCATCGCCGCCGCGTGGTAGCCCTGGGCCACGAACACTTCCTGGGCCGCGCCCAGGAGCTGGTTGCGTCGGGCTCGGCGCGGCAGTCGGGTGCCCCGCGGGCGCGCCGCCTCGGTCTGCTCGATGGCTGTCACGCCGCCTCCCACTTTCTCTCGTAACCCCGCGGCGCACTGCGCCGCGCCCGCCATCGTACTTTTCGGTAACCGAATCCGGGGGGTCCGGGCCGAGTTTTCTCGCGGTACGGACGCCGACAAGCGCCGCTGGTCAGCCCGGGTCGGTCGCGGTCGGCCCGGTCAGCGGTAGTCGTCCTCGTCCAGGGGCACCACGCGCGCCTGCTCCGCCGCGTCCCCGTCCGCCGCCTCGTCGGGATCGGCCTCGATGACCGGATCGTCGTCCAGCGGGGCCAGCTCGGTGCGCTGCTCCGCCGCGTCCGCCTCGGGAGCCTCGGGCCCCGGGGCCTCCCGCACGAGCTCCTGGAAGGTTTCCGGTTCCGCCGGGTCGACCGTCATGTGGTTCCCCTCATTCCCCTCATCGCCTTCATTTCCCCTTCGTTGCCTCGGGATTCCCGCCTCCTCCTTCGAGCGTAGGAGCCTCCGGGGCCGGGCGCTATACGGCTCTGTGATGGCGAACACACGGTTCCGGACGTGATCCTCTCGTAACATTGCGCCCATGTCTTCGACCGAGCTGCCCGGTGTACGCTCCGCCGCCGAACCATCCGGCCTGGTGGACGCCGTCCGCGTGGCCGACGGGGAGCGGCTGCGCACCGCGTCGCTGCCCGGCCTGACGCTGACCGTCCGCTCGCGGCCGCCGGAGCGCGAAGGACTCCCGCCGGCCCTCTTCGTGCACGGACTCGGCGGCTCCTCGCAGAACTGGTCGGCGCTGATGGCGCTGCTGGAGGACACCGTCGACGGCGAGGCCGTCGACCTGCCCGGTTTCGGGACCTCCCCGCCGCCCGCCGACCGGGACTACTCGCTCACCGCCATGGCCCGCGCGGTCATCCGGCACCTCGACGCCGCGGGGCGGGGGCCCGTGCACCTCGTCGGGAACTCCCTCGGCGGGGCCGTCAGCACCCGCGTCGCCGCGGTGCGGCCCGACCTCGTCCGCACGCTGACGCTGATCTCGCCCGCCCTGCCCGAGCTGCGGGTGCAGCGGTCCGCCGTGCCCACCGGGCTGCTCGCCGTCCCGGGCGTGGCACCGCTCTTCGCGCGCCTCAGCCGGGACCTGACCGCCGAGCAACGCACCCGCGGGGTGATGGGGCTCTGTTACGGAGACCCCTCACGGGTGACGCCGGAGGGCTTCCGGCACGCCGTGGAGGAGACCGAACGGCGGATGAGGCTCCCCTATTTCTGGGAGGCGCTCGCCCGCTCCTCGCGCGGAATCGTCGACGCCTACACGCTCGGCGGGCAGCACGGGCTGTGGCGCCAGGCCGAGCGGGTCCTCGCGCCGACCCTGCTGGTCTACGGTGGCAGGGACCAACTGGTCTCGTACCGCATGGCGCACAAGGCGGCGGCCTCCTTCCGGGGCTCGCGGCTGCTGTGCCTGCCCGAGGCCGGGCACGTGGCGATGATGGAGCACCCCGAGGTCGTGGCATCGGCCTTCCGGGACCTGCTGGGCACCGCCGGGCAGAACGACGTACGAGACGAAGACGGCAGAGGCTGAGCACCGGTGGGACGACATAGTCGCAAGGACTCCGCTCCTCCCCGCCCGGTCCACGGTGACCAGGGCGGCCCCGACCCGGCTTCCGCGCACCCGGAAGCCGCGGCGGCCGCGCCCCTCTCCGGGAGCGGGCGCCGGCACCGGCCCGAGCCCACGGCCAGCCACCAGGGGTACGCGAGCCAGCCCGAGCCCGCGGTGCGCGCCGGCCACCCCGAGATCCACGAGCCCGCAGGGGCGTACGGCGACTGGCGCGCCGTGCCCCGCAGCCACCCCGCGCCGTACGGGAGCAGCGCGCCGGCCCCGGCCGCCGCGGCGTACCGGGCCGCCGTGGCCACCGCGGCCGCCGTCTTCCCCCCCGAGGTCGAAACGCCCGAGGTCGCCGTCTTCCCCGAGGCCGAGACGCCCCGCGCCGCGGTGCCCGAGGCCGTGGCGCCGGGCGCCGGCTCCGCGTACCCCGCCCGGGCCGCGGGCGGCGCCACCTCCACCGGCTCGCACCGCCGGGTGCCCCCGCCCCGCCGCGGCTCGCGCTCGACGCCGACCGAGCGGTCCGCGGCGACCCGGGGCCGGAAGGTCCGCACCTACACCGGCATGGCCGCCGCGGCCGTCACCACCGTCCTCGCCGTCGTCGTGGCGGGCCAGGTCGTGGGGGAGGACGGCGGCAGCCACCTCGGCGTGCAGAGCGCCGGCGACACCGGCACCGACCGGGCCGCCCCCGGCCAGTCCGCGGCCTCCCGCTCCGACGGCCGGGCCACGCCCGACGCGCCCGCGGTGGGCGCCGGTCAGCAGGCGGTCGTCAAGACGTACGAGCAGAAGATGGCCGACCCCTACCCGATCGCCGCGAACCTGGCGGGCCCGGGCACCTTCGACACGGTCGCCACCGGCGCCCCGGCCCCCGGCAAGGGACGCCTGGTCCGCTACCGGGTCGACGTGGAACAGGGCCTCGGCCTGGACGCGGACCTCTTCGCCGAGGCCGTCCAGCGCACCCTGAACGATCCGCGCAGCTGGGCGCACGACGGCGACATGCGCTTCGAGCGGGTCGCCTCGGGGAAGGTCGACTTCGCGATCACCCTGGCCAGCCCGGGCACCACCGGGGTGTGGTGCGCCAAGTCCAGCCTCGACACGACCGTCGACAACGTGTCCTGCGACTCCGCGTCCACCGAGCGCGTGATGATCAACGCCTTCCGCTGGGCGCAGGGCTCGTCCACCTACGGCCAGAACCAGATGGTGGCCTACCGCCAGATGCTCATCAACCACGAGGTCGGGCACCGGCTCGGACACGACCACGTGAGCTGCAGCACGCCGGGCGCGCTCGCGCCGATCATGCAGCAGCAGACGAAGTCGCTCGACATCGACGGAATCTCCTGCAAGCCCAACCCCTGGGTCTACCCGAGCAGTTGATCCGACCGCGGCGGCGGGGGGCGCCGGGCCGGATTGACAAGGTGTTCGATGGTCGGCAATGGTTCTCCGCATGTCGCACCACCACACCATGACCGCGAGCGCCGCCATCGAGCTGGCGCTCCTCGGTGTGGCCGCGCACAGCGTGGCCGACATCCTCTGTCGCTGACGCCTGCCTGAGCGCGCGACGACCCCTCTTCACGTCATTCCGCCGCGCCCGGGCACTCCCTGCCCGCGGGTGCGGCACCGCACGTCCTCGATCCCCCTTCCGGTGATCCCCCTTCGGTCGGCCTGACGGCCTGAACGGCCGGACGGTCGGACCTCGCACCCTCGCGGCCCTTCCCGTTCGACCCATCACGCCGAGAGGTCCCTTTTCCGATGTTCCGTCACTCCCACATATCGCGCCGCCTGGCCGCGGTCACCGTCAGCCTCGTACTGGCCGGGGGCGCCGCGGCCTGCGGCCCCAAGGGCAGCGACGGGGAAAGCTCCGGCGGCGCCGCGTCCGGCGCCACTGGTCAGCAGCAGAAGGGCGGCACGCTGACCGTCCTCAACAACGAGCCGCAGAGCGACTTCGACCCGGCGCGCCTGTACACCTCCGGCGGCGGCAACGTCCCCTCGCTGGTCTTCCGCACGCTCACCACCCGCAACCGCGAGGACGGCGCCGCCGGCGCCAAGGTGGTGCCCGACCTCGCCACCGACACCGGCAAGGCCAACGCCGACGCCACCGAGTGGACGTACACGCTCAAGGACGGGCTGAAGTACGAGGACGGCACCCCGATCACCACCGCCGACGTCAAGTACGGCATCGAGCGCTCCTTCGCCGCCGAACTCTCCGGCGGGGCGCCCTACTTGAGGGACTGGCTGGTCGGCGGGGACACCTACCAGGGCCCGTACAAGGACGGCGGCAAGGGCCTCGACTCGATCGTCGTGCCCGACGCGAAGACCATCACCTTCAAGCTGCGCAAGCCCGAGGGCGAGTTCCCCTTCGTCGCCACCCAGACCCAGTTCGCGCCGGTCCCCAAGGCCAAGGACACCGGGGTCAAGTACGAGGAGCACCCGATCTCCTCGGGCCCGTACAAGGTGGTCAAGAACGAGAACGACGGCGAACACCTGACCCTGGAGCGCAACGAGAACTGGGACCCGAAGACCGACGAGGAGCGCAAGGCCTACCCGGACAAGATCGACGTCCGCTCCGGCCTGGACTCCGCGGTCATCAACCAGCGCCTCTCCACCAGCTCCGGCGCCGACGCGGCCGCCATCACCACCGACACCAACCTGGGACCGGCCGAACTCGCCCAGATCGGCGGCGACAAGAACCTCGCCGCCCGCGTCGGCACCGGCCACTTCGGCTACATCAACTACCTGGCCTTCAACCCGAAGGTGGCCCCCTTCGACAACCCGAAGGTGCGCCAGGCCATCTCGTACGCGATCAACCGCACCAGCGTGATCAACGCGGCGGGCGGCTCCGCGCTCGCCGAGCCCGCCACCACCTTCCTGCCCGAGCGCGAGGCCTTCGGCCACGCCGCCTACGACCACTTCCCGGCGGGCAAGACGGGCGACCCGGTCAAGGCGAAGCAGCTGCTGGCCGAGGCCGGTTTCAAGGACGGGCTCACCATCACGCTGACCCACTCCACCGCCCAGAACCGGCAGACCAGCCCCGAGGTCGCCACCGCCGTGCAGCAGGCGCTGGCCGCCGCCGGGATCACGGTCAAGCTGGAGGGCCTGGAGAACAACGCCTTCAACGAGAAGCGCTGGGACGTCAAGAACACCCCCGGCTTCTTCCTCTCCCGCTGGGGCGCCGACTGGCCGTCCGGCGCTCCCTTCCTCGCCCCGATCTTCGACGGTCGCCAGATCGTCAAGGACGGCTCCAACTACAACCACGCCCAGCTCGACGACCCGGCCGTCAACACCGAGATCGACGAGATCGCGAAGCTGACCGACCTCGCCGCGGCGGGCAAGCGCTGGGGCGCCCTCGACAAGAAGATCGGTGAGCAGGCCCTGGACGTCCCGCTCTTCCACCCGGTCTACAAGCGGCTCGTCGGCAAGGACGTCAAGGGCGTCGTCATCAGCGACTGGACCGGCGTCCTCGACATCTCGCAGGTCTCGGTCAAGTGACGCTCATATCCGAACGGTCGGCGTCCGCGGCCGGGGTCACCACCCCGGCCGCGGGCACCGCGCGCCAGGTCCGGCGGCGACTGCGCCGCCGCCCGGGCGCCCTCGCGGCCGCCGTCGTGCTGGCCCTGCTCGTCCTCGTCGCCCTCGCCGCGCCCCTGCTCGCCCACCTCGCGGGCCAGGACCCGAACGCCTACCACGACGACCTCGTGGACTCGGCCCGCGGCGGGGTCCCCCTCGGCTCCTTCGGCGGGGTCTCCGGCGACCACTGGCTCGGCGTCGAACCGGGCACCGGGCGCGACCTGTTCACCCGCCTCGCGTACGGCGCGCGGATCTCGCTGCTCGTCGCCATCGGGGCCACCACCCTCCAGGTGCTGACCGGCCTCGTGGCCGGACTCGCCGCCGCACTGGGCAGCCGGCCCGTGGGCCTCGTCATCGACTGGCTCACCAACGTGATGCTCGGCCTCCCGGCGATCGTCCTCGGGATCGCGCTCACCGCCGTGGTCCCCGCGGACTTCCCGCGCCCGCTGCTGCTCGTCCTGATCATCGGGCTGCTCGGCTGGGGCCAGACCGCCCGCATGGTCCGCGCCCAGGCGCTCGCCCTGCGCGGCCTCGACTTCGTCGCCGCCGCCCGGCTGAGCGGCAGCGGCCGGCTGCGCGTCGCCCGCCGCGAGCTGCTGCCCTCGCTGGCCGCACCGCTGATCACCTTCGCCGCGATCCTGCTCCCCATCAGCATCGTCGCCGAGGCCTCGCTGTCCTTCCTCGGCGTCGGCGTCAAACCGCCGACGCCCTCCTGGGGGCAGATGCTCTCCTCGGCGCAGACCTGGTTCCGCGCCGACCCGATGTACGTCCTGCTGCCCGCCGGGCTGCTCTTCGTCACCACCCTCGCCTTCACCGTGCTCGGCGACGCCGTCCGCAGCGCCCTCGACCCGCGCGAGGAATCCCGGCTGCGGATCGGGTCGAGAAAGGAGCGACGGGCGTGATCCGCTTCGTCCTCAAACGGACCGGTGGCGCCCTGCTGGTGCTGCTCACCCTGTCCGTCGCCGTCTACCTCCTCTTCTACCTCGCCCCCGGCGACGCCGCCCGGCTCGCCTGCGGCGAACGCTGCAACCCGCAGCAGATCGCCCAGGTCCGCGAACAGCTCGGGCTGAACGACTCCGTGGTCGTCCAGTACCTGCACTTCCTCCAGGGCATCGTGGCCGGCCGCGACTACTCCGGCGGCGCCGCGCTCGTCCACTGCGACGCGCCCTGCCTCGGCTTCTCCTACCAGAACGACCAGCAGGTCACCGAGCTCCTCCTGGAGCGGCTGCCCGCCACCGTCTCGCTCGCCGTCGGCACCCTCGTGATCTGGCTCGCCGTCGGCGTGGGCACCGGGCTCCTCTCCGCGCTGCGCCGCGGCGGGCTCACCGAGCGGGTGCTGACCGTGCTCACCCTCGCCGGAACCGGCACCCCCGTCTTCATCCTCGGCCTGCTGGCCCTGATGGTCGTGTGCGCCCATCTCCAGTGGCTGCCGTTCCCCACCTACGTGCCCTTCGGCGACGACCCCGAGCAGTGGGCCTGGAACATGCTGCTGCCCTGGCTCGTCCTCGGCTTCTTCGAGAGCGCCAAGTACGCCCGACTGACCCGCAGTTCCACCCTGGAAACCCTCGCCGAGGACCACATCCGCACCTTCCGCGCCTACGGCGTGACGGAGCGGCGGGTGGTCACCCGGCACGCGCTGCGCGGAGCGGTGGCGCCGGTCGTCGCGCTCAGCGCCGTCGACTTCGGCACGCTCTTCGGCGGCGCGGTGCTCACCGAGTCGCTCTTCGGCATCCCGGGCCTGGGCAAGACCCTGATCGACGGGGTCCGGGTCGTGGACCTGCCCGTGGTGGTGGGGGTGGTGCTGGTCACCGGCGCCGCCGTCGTCATCGCGGGCGCCGTGGCCGACCTGTTGTACGCCGCCGCCGACCGCCGGGTGGTGCTCACATGACCGGTACGACGACCACGCCCACCGAACCGCTCGTCCAGGTCGGCGACCTCGTCGTCGACTTCCCCGTCGGCGCGCCGGGGGAGTACGTACGGGCCGTGGACGGGATCTCCTTCACGCTGGAACCCGGGCGCGCGCTCGCCGTCGTCGGCGAGTCCGGCAGCGGCAAGTCCACCGTCGCCGCCGCCCTGCTCGGCCTGCACCACGGGACCGGCGCCCGGCTCTCCGGCACGGTCCGCGTGGGCGGCACCGACGTCGGGTCCGCCCCGCCCGCCGCGCTGCGCGCGCTGCGCGGGGGCGTCGCCGCGATGGTCTTCCAGGACCCGCTCACCTCCCTCGACCCCTACTACGCCATCGGCGACCAGATCGCCGAGGTCCACCGGGTGCACGCCGACGTCTCCCGGCGCGCGGCGCGCGCCCGGGCGGTCGAGGTGCTGGACCGGGTGGGCATCCCGGACGCGGCGCGCCGCTCCCGCGCGAGGCCGCACGAGTTCAGCGGTGGCATGCGCCAGCGCGCCCTCATCGCCATGGCGCTGGCCTGTGAGCCCCGGCTGCTCGTCGCCGACGAGCCGACCACCGCGCTCGACGTCACCGTGCAGGCCCAGATCCTCGACCTGCTGCACGGGCTGCGGGTCGAGCGCGGCCTCGGCCTGCTGCTCGTCACCCACGACGTGGGCGTGGCCGCCGAGAGCGTGGACGAGCTGCTCGTGATGCGCCACGGGCGGGCCGTGGAACACGGCCCGGTGGCGCGGGTGCTGGCCGCGCCCGGGAACCCGTACACGAAGGAGCTGCTCGCGGCCGTGCCCCGGCTGGACGCCCCGCGCACCGCCGGCGCGCCGGCGGGGGAGCGTACGCCCGTGGTCGAAGCCGTGGGCCTGCGCAGGGAGTTCGGGCGCCGCGGCAAGCGGGTCACCGCGGTCGACGGGGTCTCCCTCACCGTCGCCGCGGGCGAGACCCTCGGCATCGTCGGCGAGAGCGGCAGCGGCAAGTCCACCCTCGGGCGCATGCTCGTCGGGCTGCTGGAGCCGACCTCCGGCGCCGTCCGCCACGACGGCCGCGAGAGCTCCGGCATCGCGCCCGGCGTCCAGATGGTCTTCCAGGACCCGGTGTCCTCCCTCAACCCGCGCCGCAGCGTCGGCGCCTCCATCGCCGACCCGCTGCGCGCGGCCGGCGAGCGCGACGAGGCCGTCCTGCGGGCCCGGGTCGAGGAACTCCTGGTCCGGGTCGGGCTGGAGGCGGCGCACCACGACCGCTACCCGCACGAGTTCAGCGGCGGCCAGCGCCAGCGCGTCGGGATCGCCCGCGCGCTCGCCCCCCGGCCCCGGCTGATCGTCTGCGACGAGCCGGTCTCCGCGCTCGACGTCACCACGCAGGCCCAGGTCACCGCCCTGCTCGCGGAGATCCAGCGGGAGAGCGGCATCGCGCTCGTCTTCATCGCGCACGACCTCGCCGTGGTCCGGCAGGTCAGCGACCGGGTCGTGGTCATGCGCCGCGGCGAGGTCGTCGAGGAGGGCCCGGTGGACGAGGTCTACGACCGGCCGCGGCACGCCTACACCCGGCAACTGCTGGCGGCCGTGCCCTCCTTGGACCCGACCCTGGCCGCCGAGCGGCGCGCCGCCCGGGCCCGGCAGAAGGAGGCCGCGCACCAGCCAGTGCACCAGCCCGCGCACCAGTCTTAGCGCGGTCGAACGCGAACCGTACGGGAAAGTTACGACTCTTCACCCCTTCCGGTGGCGCGACGGACAACCGTCCGTCGCGCCTTCGGCATATCCGCTTGAGTTCTCGCGGCGGGTCACCGGACCGACGGAGGCCGCCTGAACGGGAGATCGGGGGTGCCACTCGTGCGGATCGCACTGCTCACGGAAGGTGGTTATCCGTATGCGACGGGCGAAGCGAGGCTCTGGTGCGACCGGCTGGTGCGCGGGCTTCCGCAGCACGAGTTCGAGCTGTACGCGCTGAGCCGCAGCGCCGGGCAGGAGGAGCGCGGCCGGGTGCCGCTGCCCGCCCACGTCACGCGGGTGCGGACGGCCTCCCTGTGGGCCCCCGACGACGACGGCCGCAGCTACTCGCGGCGCGAGCGGCGCCGCTTCCTGGCCTGCTTCACGGACCTGGTGCGCGGGATCGCCGCCGCCGACGGCGAGGCGTTCGCCGCCGGACTGTACGGGCTCGCCGAACTGGCCCGGGACCAGGGCGGCCTGTACGCGGCCGTGCGCTCCGAGACCGCGGTGCGGGCCGTCGAGGCCGGCTGCCGGGCACCGGGCGCGAGCCGCGCCGTCCGGGCGGCGCGGGTGCCCGACCTGCTGGCCTTCGTCGACGAGCTGGAGCGCGCCCTGCGCCCGCTCAGCCTGGACTGGTACGAGGAACTCGGCGCCGTGGACGTCTGCCACGCGGCGGCGGGCGGGCTGGCCGCCCTGCCCGGGCTGGTGGCCAAACGCTTCTTCGGAGTCCCGCTGCTGGTCACGGAGTACGGCGTCCAACTCCGGGCGCACTACCTGGAGCACGCGGAGGAACGCCCGGCGCTGCGGGCCCTGCTCGGCGCCTTCCAGGTCCGCCTCGCCGCCGAGATCTACGCCCGGGCGGACCTGCTGACCCCCGGCAACGCGCACGCGCGGCGCTGGCAGGAGAAGTGCGGGGCCGACCGGGAGCGGCTGCGGACGGTCTACCCGGGGATGGAGGCGGACCGATTCGCCACCGTCGGGGAGGCCGCCGACCACGGCGACCCGGCCACCCTGGTGTGGGTCGGCCGGATAGAACCGGCCAAGGACCTCATCGCGCTGCTGCACGCGTTCGCGGAGGTGCGCCGGGCCGAACCCGACACCCGCCTGCGGATCTTCGCGACCGCGGCGGCGCCGGGGTACTTGGCCGACTGCCGCTCGCTCGCGGCCCAGCTCTTCCCCGACGAGGCGGCGGACGCGGTGACCGTCGGCGAGAGCCCCGTCACCTTCGAGGAGATCGGCGGGCCGGAGACCCCGGCCCTGCCCGACGCCTACGGCTGCGCCCCGGTCACCGTCCTGTCCTCCGTGGTCGAGGGCTTCCCGATCCGGCTCGTCGAGGCCATGTTCTGCGGCCGCGCCACGGTCTCCACCGACGTGGGGGCGGTGCGCGAGGTCATCGGCGGTACGGGACTGGTGGTCCCGCCGCGCAATCCGCGCGCCCTCGCGGACGCCTGCCTGACCCTGCTGCGGGATCCGGAGCGCGCCCGGCGGCTGGGGGCGGCGGCCCGGGCGCGGGCGCTGGAGCTCTTCACCGTCGAGCAGAACGTGGCCGCCTTCCGGGAGATCTACCTCCAGCTGATCGCGGACGGCGCGGCCTGCCCGCCCGCGGACGCCCCCTTCACCCATCCGCCCGAGGCCCGCGTGCCGGGCCACTGGACCACCCCGACGTGGGCCGCGTCCCCGGAGGCGACGGTATGACGACCCACCCGGACACCACCCCGTCCCTCTTCGACCTGGCCCGCCGCCCGGTCCTGGTCCCGGCGCCCGACGCGGAGCCCGGCGCGGACCCGGCGAGCGACGGGCCGAGCGCGGCGGAGACCACGCTCGTCCTGCGGCTCGCGCCCCCGCCGCCGGCGGACCCCGAGCCGTCGCCCGAGCCCGCTCCGGCGGCGCACCCCGGTGCTGCGGCGCACCCCGCCCCGGCGGTGCACCCCGCCCCGGCCGCCGGGCCCGCGCCGGACGCCGACGCGCGCCCGGGCCGGGTCGTCACCGGACGGCGCCGCGCGAGCGGGGACCCGGTCAAAGCGCTGATGCACCGGCACCGGGAGCTGTGCGAACGGGCCGTGGACCCGCTGGAGATCGCCGCCGGCCTGGAGGCCCACGGGATCACCGACCGGACCGCCGCCCGCTTCCGTCACCGGGACGTCTTCTCCCTCGCCGAGGAGCTCTACGCCCGCGTCCCGCGCGGGGAGGTCCCCGACGCCCCCCGGGCCGCCGCCCCGGCCGGCGCGGGCCCGGCCGACCTGCGGGGGGCGGCGTACGCGCTGGTCCCCGGCGCCCTCGCGCTCGGCGCCGAACTGATCGGCGGGCCCGCCCCCTGGGTGGCCGTCCTCGCCGTCGCGCTCGCCGTCGGCGTCCTCGCCCGGCCGCGCACCCGCGGCCGCCGCCACCCCTGGCTCCCCCAGCTGCTGGCCGCCGCGGCCACCGGGTACGCCCTCTACCGGCTCGGCACGCCGCTGGGCACCCCGCTCGGGGTGGGCCTCGCCCTCGCGGCCGCCCCCGCGCACTGGTGCGACGCGGCCTTCACGGCCCGCGCGCGCCGCCGCCTCGCCGGGAGCCGCGCGCTGGCGGACTTCGCGGCGGGGGCGCGGCCGCTGCTCGTGGGGGCGGCGCTCTGCTTCACCGCCCTCGCGACCGTCCCGCTCGTCCTCCTCGGAGCCCCGCTCGCGGTCGCCGTGCCGCTCGCCGTGCTCCTCTTCCTGACCCGGCTGCTGGTCCGCCACACGCCGCACCGGGTCCCGGCCGCCATCGCCCTCGCGGTGGCGCTGATCCCGAACCCGGTCGCCGCAGCGGCGGCCGCCGCCGGACTGCTCGTCCACGCCACGGTCGCGCTCTCCCGCGCATCCGCACACGCACAGACCTGACCGCCAACAAGGAGAAGAAGACATGACCGGCCAGCCAAACGACCACGGGGCCGCGCGATGAGGGTGCTGCTGATCGGAGCCAACGGGTACCTCGGCCGCTACGTCGCGGACCGGCTGCTCGCCGACCCCGCCGTCCAACTCACGGCCCTCGGCCGGGGCGACGACGCCGACGTCCGTTTCGACCTCGCGACCGGCAGCCCCGGCGCGCTCACCCGCTTCCTCGACGCCGTCCACCCGGGCGTCGTGATCAACTGCGCGGGGGCCACCCGCGGCGGTGCGCGCGAGCTGACCCGGCACAACACCGTCGCCGTCGCGACCGTCTGCGAATCGCTGCGCCGCAGCGGCTGCGGGGCCCGGCTGGTGCAGCTCGGCTGCGCGGCCGAGTACGGGCCCAGCCAGCCCGGGTCGTCCACGGCCGAGGACGCCGTGCCGAGACCCGGCGGGCCGTACGGCGTCAGCAAGCTCGCCGCCACCGAACTCGTCCTCGGGTCCGGCCTCGACGCGGTCGTGCTGCGGGTGTTCTCGCCCGTCGGTCCCGGCACCCCCGCCGGGTCCCCGCTCGGCCGGCTCGCCGAGGCGATGCGCCGGGCGATGCAGTCCGGGGACTCGGAGCTGAAGCTCAGCGGCCTCGGCGTGCAGCGCGACTTCGTCGACGTGCGCGACGTGGCGCGGGCCGTGCACGCGGCCTCGCTCTCCGCCGCGCAGGGCGTCGTCAACATCGGCACGGGGCGCGCGGTACGGCTGCGCGACGCGGCCGCGGTCCTGGCCCGGGTGGCGGGCTACGGCGGCGCCATCCACGAGCTCGACGGCCCGCAGCAGCCGCACGCGCACCCCGGTCGTCCGGCGGGGCTGGCCGCGATCGGCTCCCCGCGCGCCGAGGCCACCGCCGAGCAGCTGGCCGCCGCCCCGCCGCCGTACCCGTACCCGGACGGCTGCGGCACCTGGCAGCAGGCCGACGTCCGCACGGCTCGCGACCGGCTCGGCTGGCGGCCCCGGATCAATCTGGAGGAATCGCTCGCGGACATCTGGATGGAGGCGGCGTGCCGCATCTGACCACCCCGCCCGGGGCGCGGCAGGCGGCCACCGGGGCCGGCCGGCTGGGCCTCGGGGTCCCCGGGTACGGGCACCCGCTGGTCGCGCCCGCCGAGTGGGCCGAGCTGTCCC
Source organism: Streptomyces sp. NPDC028419 (assembly GCF_055565515.1). Lineage (NCBI taxonomy): Bacteria > Bacillati > Actinomycetota > Actinomycetes > Kitasatosporales > Streptomycetaceae > Streptomyces > Streptomyces sp. NPDC028419. Next base: position 151,119 of record NZ_JBVHUE010000010.1, read on the forward strand.
GGCCCGGCACCCCGCTGCACTGGGCCGTCCTGAACGTGGCGGACGGCCCCGGACAGCGGCCCGACCCGCACTGCTCGCAGGCGGCCGTCCGGCTCCGGGGGACGGGCGCCGCCGTGCTCGGCCATCTCGCGATGCGGGACGGCGAGCGGTCCTTCGGCGAGCTGGTCTCGGACGCCCACCGCTTCGTCGACTGGTACCGGGTCGGCGGCTTCTACCTGGCCGACGCCCCGGCCGACCGGGCCGGGCTGGCCGCCGTGCGCAAGCTGACGGACACCCTGCGCACGCTGGGGACCGGCGGGCACCGCCCGCACCTGGTGCTCGGGCACGGCACGCACCCGTACGAGGGCTACACCGAGGCCGCGGACCAGCTGGTCACCTTCTCCGGGAGCTGGGCCGACTACCGCTGGTCGCAGGTGGCGGAGTGGACGGCGGACCATCCGCCGGAGCGGTTCTGCCACTTCGTGCACGGGGTGCCGCGCACGCACCTGGAGGAGGCCGTGCGGGTCGCCCGGTGGCAGGGCGCGGGCACGATCTGGTTCACGGACCGGCTCGGAACGCGCGCGGGCAGTGACCCGTGGGCCTCGATGCCCGGGTACTGGGACGAAATCGTCTCGCGGATCGGGACGAGTGTCTCGGAATGAAGTGGGCCGTGGCAGTGTTGCGGAACAGAACAACACTTTAATGCTCCCCGCTGGTGCGGGGATGACCCGCCTGGAGTGCCCGTGTCGCTGCCACCCCTGGTAGAGCCAGCTGCTGAGCTCACCGTTGACGAGGTCCGTCGGTACTCCCGCCACCTGATCATCCCGGACGTCGGGATGGACGGGCAGAAGCGCCTGAAGAACGCCAAGGTGCTCGCGGTGGGCGCCGGCGGCCTCGGTTCCCCCGCCCTGATGTACCTGGCCGCGGCCGGTGTGGGCACCCTCGGCATCGTGGAGTTCGACGAGGTCGACGAGTCGAACCTGCAGCGCCAGATCATCCACAGCCAGGCGGACATCGGCCGCTCGAAGGCGGAGTCGGCGCGCGACAGCGTGCTCGGCATCAACCCGTACGTGAACGTGATCCTCCACGAAGAGCGGCTCGAAGCCGAGAACGTGATGGAGATCTTCAGCCAGTACGACCTGATCGTCGACGGCACGGACAACTTCGCGACCCGTTACCTGGTCAACGACGCCTGCGTGCTGCTGAACAAGCCGTACGTCTGGGGCTCGATCTACCGCTTCGACGGCCAGGCCTCGGTCTTCTGGTCCGAACACGGCCCGTGCTACCGCTGCCTGTACCCGGAGCCGCCCCCGCCGGGCATGGTTCCCTCCTGCGCCGAGGGCGGCGTGCTGGGCGTGCTCTGCGCGTCCATCGGTTCCATCCAGGTCACCGAGGCCATCAAGGTCCTGACCGGCGTCGGCGAGGCGCTGGTCGGCCGCCTGATGATCTACGACGCCCTGGAGATGCAGTACCGCCAGGTCAAGGTCCGCAAGGACCCCGACTGCGCGGTCTGCGGTCCGAACGCGACCGTCACCGAGCTCATCGACTACGAGGCCTTCTGCGGCGTCGTGTCGGAGGAGGCCCAGGAGGCGGCCGCCGGCTCGACGATCACTCCCAAGCAGCTCAAGGAGTGGATCGACAACGACGAGCCGATCGAGATCATCGACGTCCGCGAGGTCAACGAGTACGAGATCGTCTCGATCCCCGGCGCGAAGCTGATCCCCAAGGGCGAGTTCCTGATGGGCACCGCCCTCCAGGACCTGCCCCAGGACAAGCGGATCGTCTTGCACTGCAAGACGGGTGTCCGCAGTGCGGAAGTCCTCGCGGTCCTGAAGTCCGCGGGCTTCGCGGACGCGGTGCACGTCGGTGGCGGCGTCATCGGCTGGGTCCACCAGATCGAGCCGGAGAAGCCGATCTACTAGGCGAACCGCTCTTCGTACGGGAAGGGCCCCGCCGCGCGTCGCGCGCGGCGGGGCCCTTCCGTGCGTCCTGGCTCAGGCCGCGGTGCAGACGGCCTTGGCCGCCGGGACCTTGCCGTTCAGCAGGTAGGCGTCCACCGCCTTCTGCACGCAGACGTTGCCGCTGTTGTAGGCGCCGTGCCCCTCGCCCTTGTAGGTCAGCTCCACGCCCACCCCCGGGCCGAGCCGCTCCACCATCTTGCGGGCGCCCTCGTACGGGGTCGCCGGGTCGCCGGTGTTGCCGATCACCACGATCGGGGCGGCGCCCGGAGCGCTCACGTCCGGGGTGTCGAAGGCGCCCTTGACCGGCCAGTCGGTGCAGCCGAGCAGGCCCCAGCCGAGGAAGTCGCCGAAGACGGCGGAGGCGGCGCGGAAGGCCGGGAGCTTGGCCTTCGTCTGCTCCAGCGTGAAGCGCTCCTTGGAGTCCGCGCAGTTGATCGCGGTGTTGGCCGCGCCGATGTTGTTGTACGTGCCCCTGGCGTCGCGGCCGTTGAGCGCGTCCGACATGACGAGGAGCAACTGCCCCTGGCCGCCCTCGGCCTCGTCCAGTCCCTGCTCCAGCAGCGGCCAACCCTCCTTGGAGTACAGGGCGTAGGCGATGCCGTTGGTCGCGGCGGAAGCGGTGAGTTGGCGGCCGCCCACGCCCTCGACGGGCTTGGCGGCCAGGGCCTTCTGGAGCTTGACGATGTTCGCGTCGATCTCCTTGGCGGTGCTGCCCTGGAGGCGGCAGGCGTCCCCGCGGTCCACGCAGTCCTGCTCGAAGTTGCCGAGGGCCAGCTGGAAGCCCTTCGCCTGGCCCAGCGCGCCCTGCTCCGACGTCTTGGTCGGGTCGACGACCGCGTCGAAGACGGCCCGGCCGACGTTCTTCGGGAAGAGGTGGGCGTAGACCCCGCCCAGCTCGGTGCCGTAGGAGATGCCGAAGTAGTGCAGCTTCTCGTCGCCCAGGGCCTGGCGCAGCCGGTCGAGGTCGCGGGCGGCGTTCTCGGTGCCGACGTGGGGGAGGAGCTTGCCGGAATTGCGGACGCAGCCGTCCCGGTAGGTCTTGATCCCGGCCAGGTAGGCCTGCTCCGCGGCCGGGGTGTCGGGGGTGTTGTCGGCGGCGTAGTACCGGTCGAGCTGGGCGTCGCTCTCGCAGAGCACCGGGGCGCTGCGGCCGACCCCGCGCGGATCGAAGCTGACCAGGTCGTAGCGGGTGCGCAGGGCCGTGTACTCCTTGGCGGCGCCGGGCAGGGAGGCGACGCCGGAGCCGCCGGGGCCGCCGAAGTTGAAGACGAGCGAGCCGATGCGGGCGGACTTGGGGCCGGTGGCCTTGGCGCGGATCAGGGCGAGCGGGAGGGTGTCGCCGCCGGGCTCGGCGTAGTCGACGGGGACGTCGAGGGTGGCGCACTCCCAGTCCTTGCCGGGTGCTTGGCCGGCGCCCTGTGCGGCGGAGGGGGCGGGGCAGGGCTTCCATGCCGGGGCGGCCGGGGCGCCCGGGGCGTTCTCCCTGCCCCTGGTGGTGTCCTTGCCGGCGTCGGAGCAGGCGGCCGTGGAGAGCAGGGCGGCGGCGAGGGCGGCGACGGCGGTGATCCGCGGGGCAGTGGGCATGCCACCATCCTGCTTCCCCCCTCTTCCCCGCGCCCCCGCCATGGTCCGTTCGTGTCCCCCCACCGCCACCCCAGCCCCACCGCCGTTCGGGCCCCCCGAATCCAGCCCCGCCGCCGTTCGGGACGCCCCCCATCAGCCCCACCGCCGTTCGGGACGCCCCCCTCAGCCTCGCCGGCGTTCGGGTCCCCGAATCCAGCCCCGCCGGCGTTTGAGGCGCCGCCGGAGGCAACCGCGGCCACAGCCGGGCGCCACATGGGCGGGCCCCAGCGGGCGGGGCCGGTGCGGGCCGTGGGGCCTCCGGCGGCGCCTCAAACGCCGGCGAGGCTGGAATGGCGGGGCCGGTGCGGCCGATGAGGCTGAGGTGGCGGGGCCGGTGCGGGCCGTGGGGCCTCCGGCGGCGCCTCAAACGCCGGCGGGGCTGAAATGGCGGGGCCGGCGGGGCTGGGATGGTGGGGTCAGGTGGGGAGGAGGGATTGGGCGGCGGTGCGGCCGGTGGCTACGCAGGCGGCTACGCCCACGCCTTCGTAGGCCGCCCCGCACAGCGCCAGCCCCGGCAACTCCCCGACGGCCCCCCGGATCCGCGCGACCCGCTCCCGATGCCCCACCCCGTACTGCGGCAACCCCCGGTCCCACCGCGTCACCCGCGTAGCGACCGGCTCACCCATCGGCCCCACCGCGTGGTGGAGTTCGGCGATCGCGGTCCGCACCAGGTGCCGGTCGGGCCGGTCCAGCAGCTCCTCGTCACCGATCCGCCCGATGGAGGCGCGCAACACGAAGGTATCCGGCGCCGAGGCCCCCAGCCAGGACCACTTGTTGGAGAGGAAGGAGGCGGCCTTCAGGGTGTGCCCGTCCACCGGCGGCACCAGGAACCCGTTGCCCTGGGGCAGGAAGTGCGCCTGCGCCCGGGAGAAGGCCATCGTGATCACGGCCGTCGAGGCGTGCGCGATGCCCGACAGCTCGGCCTCGGCCCGCGGCGAGTGCGGCCGCAGCAGCTCGGCCGCGGCGAAGGCCGGCAGCGCGAGGATCACCGCGTCCGCCTCCATCGTCAGCGCCCCGTCGTCCGTCATGGCGAGCACCCGCCACCGCCCCGCCGGCGTCCGCTGGAGCGAGCGGGCCGTCGTACCGGTGAGGATCCGCGCACCGCACGCCTCGGCCACGGCCTGCGGGAAGCGCCCGGTGCCGCCGGTCACGCCCTGCACGGCGACGGCCCCCGAACGCGGCGCGCCCGCCGCCCGCATCCGGCGCAGCGCCGGCAGCAGCGGCCCACCCTGCTCCGCGAGGGCCGCGATCCGCGGCATCGCGGCGCGCAGCGAGAGCCGGTCGGCGCGCCCGGCGTAGATCCCGCCGAGCAGGGGCTCGATCAGCCGGTCCACGGCCTCCTGGCCGAACCGGGAGGCGAGGTAGGCGCTCACCGAACAGTCCCCGGTGAGCGCGGGCGCCTCCAGGCTCTCCTCGGCCGCGACCCGGGCGACGCCGGCCGGGGAGAGCAGTCCGGTGCCGCTCAGGGCGCCCGGATCGGTGGGCACGCCCATGACGTGACCGGGGGGCAGCGGCCGCAGGCCGCCGTTGGTCCAGATGGTGGTGGGGGCCTTCGCGGGATCGCACAGCGCGTCCGCGAGTCCCACCGCCGCCGCGAGCTCGACGGCCTCGGGACGCAGGGCCATCAGGGACTCCGCGCCCTCGTCGACGGCGATGCCCGCGATGGTGCCGGTCCGCAGCTTGCCGCCGACCTTCGCGTGGCTCTCCAGGACGGTGACGTCCGCCCGTCCGCGCAGCTGCCAGGCGGCCGCCAGGCCGCTGATGCCGCCACCGACGACGATCACTGATCGCATGTCTTCTCCTGTGGCCGATATGTTCCCATACGAAACATATGGGAATCCGGTGCGTCAGTGCCTCATGCTTTCGGTCAGGACCCGCAGCTCGTCCTGATGGGGGAAGCTCCCCGGCCGGTAGGCGCAGTACGGGTCGGCCTCCAGCACGTCTCCGGTGAAGCCGTAGGCCCGCGACCGCGAACCCCCGCACACCGTCTTGAACTCGCACGCCCCGCACTTGCCCCGCAACAGCTCCGGATCCCGCAGCGTGGTGAAGAGCGCCGAGCCCCGGTAGATGTCGGCCAGCGCGTGGTTCTTCACGTTGCCCGCCGAGACCGGCAGGAACCCGCTGGGGTGCACCTCGCCGGTGTGCGAGATGAAGACGAAGCCCCGCCCGGAGGAGACGTCCATCGGCGGCCTGCGCACCGTGCGCCGCGCGCCGTCGAAGACGCCCAGCTCGTGCGCCCGCGCGCTCAGCCGCTCGTACAGCGGCCCGAGCACCGGCCGTTCGCCCTTCGCGTCGAGGATCGTGCGCTGGAGCGCGACCCGGCGGAAGTGGTGGCCCTCGGTGGTCTTGGTGGCCATCACGGCGCCGCAGTCGTAGAGGAAGTGCAGTACGTCCTCGATCTCCTCCGGGGTCAGGGACGCCAACCGCTCGCCGCGGCCCGTCGGCACCAGCACGAAGCCGGACCACAACATCGCGACCTCGCGGCGGACCACCGCCGCGATGTCGGCGAGGTCCTCCAGGCTCTCGCGGGCCACCGTGGTGTTGATCTGCACCTTGAGCCCGAGCTCCCGGGCCGTGCGCCAACCGTCCAGGGTCCAGTCGAAGACCCCTTCGACCCCGCGGAAGCGGTCGTGGCGCTCGGCCGTCGACCCGTCCAGCGACAGGGACAGCGCGATGGCCCCGGCCTCGCGGACGGCGACCAGGTTCTCCCGGGTGAGGGTCGGCGTGCCGGAGGGCGAGACCGCGACCCGCAGGCCGAGCCCGGTGCCGTGGGCGACCAGCTCGGTGAGGTCGGGGCGCTGGAAGGGGTCGCCGCCGGTGATCACGAACAGCGGACCGGGCCGGCCGAAGGCGGCGACCTGGTCCATGACCCGGCGGGCGTCCCGGCCGTCCAGCTCCAGCGGGTCACGGGCGGTCTGCGCCTCGGCCCGGCAGTGCAGGCAGGCCAGCGGGCAGGCCCGGGTAGCCTCCCAGATGACGATGAAGGGCCGTTCGGAGACCGCGTGCACGGGCTTGCGCACGACGGTGCGCGGGGCGCCGGTCACGACACGCGCTCCCAACCCCGCTTGCTCGGGCGGTCGGCCAGCTGCTTCGGATCCCGCTTGCGGTAGACGACGTACGGCCGGAAGAGGTACTTCAGCGGCACCGAGAACATGTGCACCAGCCGCGAGTACGGGATCAGCGCGAAGAGCGTGAAGCCGAAGAGGATGTGCAGCTGGAAGGCGAGCGGGGCGCCCGCCATCAGGTGGTAGTCCGGCTGGAGGGTGAACAGGCTGCGGAACCAGGGCGAGATGCCGGTCCGGTAGTTGTAGTCGTCCGTCATGCCGGTCGAGTTGAGGATCGTGGCCGTCAGGCCGAGGACCATCGCGCCGAGCAGGCACGCGTACATCACGTGGTCGCTGCGCAGCGTCGCCCTGCGGACCGCGGGGACCTTGAAGCGCCGGTGGACCAGCACCCCGATGCCCGCGGCGGCCGCGACGCCCGCCACCGTGCCGGTGGAGATCGCGAGCAGGTGGTAGGCGTGGTCGCTCAGGCCCACCGCGTCGGTCCAGCCCTTCGGGATCAGCAGGCCCACGACGTGACCCATGATCACGAACAGCATGCCGAAGTGGAAGAGCGGCGACCCGATCCGCAGCAGCCGCGATTCGTGCAGCTGCGAGGAGTGGGTGGTCCAGCCGAACTTGTCGTACCGGGCCCGCCAGAAGGTGCCCGCGACGAGCAGGGCGACCGAGACGTACGGCAGTACGCCCCACAGGAGGAGGTCCATCAGGCCACCGCGTCCTTCATCTCGATCGGCCGCTTCGGGGCCTGGGGCCAGGGCAGGTCGGTGGGCCGGCCCACGGGGAGGTCGACGGGCAGGTCCGCGGGCATGTCGAGGCCCGGGCCGAAGGGTTCGAGGGCCGAGCCCGCGCCCACCAGTTCCTGCGGCGGCCCGTTCCGCGCGAGCGCCTTCGCCTCGGCCCGGGTCTCGGGCGAGGGGCCGGGCAGCGTCGCGCAGACCGCCTCCAGCACCCGGGCGTAGGGCGAGGCGGACTCGGTCAGCGCGAGGCGCAGCAGCTCCAGCCCGGCCCGGTGCTCCTGGAGCAGCCGGGTGCCGGCCTCCTCGGTGCGGGCGGCGAACTCCAGCGCCACGGGCAGGAAGTCGGGCAGTTCCTCGCCCGTGTACTCCAGCCCGAAGTCCCGGTAGATCCGCTTCAGTCGGACCAGCGACAGCCCGCGCCGGCGCGTGTCCCCGTCCACCCACCAGGTGAGGTAGAGGCAGCGGCGGTTGCGGGTGTCGAAGGTCGAGGTGTAGCGGGCGCACAGCTCGATCGGCGTCAGCGCCTCCGTCTCGTCGAGGAAGGAGCCGAGTTGGACGGCTTGTTCGGCGGGCGCCCCGGCCAGGGCCGCACGGAGCCGGGGGAGTTCGTCATGGAAGTAGTCTCCCGGATACTGCAACACACAGCTCGCGACCAGTCGTACGACGGCGTCCGGAGTCACGGGGTCCTCCTCGTGGGGCTGATGTTGAGCAGGACCCGCGCGGGCGAAGGCGCCGCGCTCTCGCCCACGGGGCAGGTGGCGTCCAGCGGGTGGCTCTCGGCGAGCGCGTCCGCGTCGGCGCGGGCGGCGGTCGGGATGACGAACCGGTCCTCCAGCTTGGCGACGGCCAGCAGCCGGAACATGTCCTCCATCTCCTCGCCGGTCAGGCCCACGGCCGCCGCGATCGACTCGTCGCGGTCCTCGCCGAGGTTGATCCGCCGCATGTACGAGCGCATCGCGGCCATCCGGCGCAGCACCGCCCGCACCGGATGGGCGTCACCGGCGGTCATCAGTTCGGCGAGGTACTCCACGGGGATGCGCATCTCGTCGATGGCGCCGAAGAGGTTGCCCGCGTCCTCGCCGTCGCTGCCGGTGGCGGCCACCGCCTCGACGACGGGGGAGAGCGGGGGGACGTACCAGACCATCGGCATCGTCCGGTACTCCGGGTGCAGCGGGAGGGCCACCTGGTAGGTGGCGATCAGGTCGTACACGGGGGAGCGGCGGGCCGCGTCCAGCCACTCGTCGGTGATGCCCGCAGCCCGGGCGGCGGCGACCACGGCCGGGTCGTGCGGGTCGAGGAAGCACTCCAGCTGCGAGGGGTAGAGGTCGTGCTCGTCGGCGACGGACGCCGCCTCGGCGACCTTGTCGGCGTCGTAGAGCATCACGCCGAGGTAGCGCATCCGCCCGACGCAGGTCTCCGAGCAGACGGTCGGCATGCCGACCTCGATGCGCGGGAAGCACAGCGTGCACTTCTCGGCCTTGCCGGTGTGGTGGTTGAAGTAGACCTTCTTGTACGGGCAGCCGGTGACGCACATCCGCCAGCCGCGGCACTGGTCCTGGTCCACCAGGACGATGCCGTCCTCCTCGCGCTTGTACATCGCGCCCGAGGGGCACGAGGAGACGCACGCCGGGTTCAGGCAGTGCTCGCAGATCCGCGGCAGGTAGAACATGAAGCTCTGCTCGAACTCGAAGCGGATCTTCTCGCCGACCTCGTCGCGGATCTTCTCGATGATCGGGTCCCGCGGGGCGTGGGTGGGCGCGCCGCCGAGGTTGTCGTCCCAGTTGGGACCCCACTCGATCGTGTCCATCGGCTCGCCGGTGACCTGCGAGACCGGGCGGGCGGTGGGCAGGTCGTCGCCCGCCGGGGCCTCGGTGAGGTTCTTGTACTCGTACGTCCAGGGCTGGTAGTAGTCGGAGATCTCCGGCAGGTCCGGGTTGGCGAAGATCTTGCCCAGCTTGGCGAGCCGGCCGCCCGCCTTCAGCCGCAGCTTGCCGGAGCGGGTCCGCTCCCAGCCGCCCTTCCACTTCTCCTGGTCCTCCCAGCGGCGCGGGTAGCCCTGGCCGGGGAGGGTCTCGACGTTGTTGAACCAGACGTACTCGGTGCCCTGCCGGTTGGTCCACGCCTGCTTGCAGGTGACCGAACAGGTGTGGCAGCCGATGCACTTGTCGAGGTTCATGACCATCGCGACTTGAGCCATCACGCGCATGCCTAGTACTCCACGTTCTGGTCGCGGCGGCGGATGACCGTCACCTCGTCGCGCTGGTTGCCGGTCGGGCCGAGGTAGTTGAAGGCCCAGGTCAGTTGGGCGTAGCCGCCTACGAGGTGGGTGGGCTTGAGCATCACCCGGGTCAGCGAGTTGTGGATGCCGCCGCGGCGGCCCGTCTTCTCGGTCCGGGGGACGCCGACCGTGCGCTCCTGGGCGTGGTTCATGTAGACCGTGCCCGGCGGCATCTTGTGGGAGACGATCGCGCGGGCGGTGACCACGCCGTTGCGGTTGACCGCCTCGATCCAGTCGTTGTCCGCGACCCCGATCGCCCCGGCGTCCTGCGGGGACATCCACACCGTCTGCCCGCCGCGTCCCAGGGTCATCATGTAGAGGTTGTCCTGGTACTGGCTGTGGATCGCCCACTTGTTGTGCGGGGTCAGGTAGCGCACGGCGACGGTCTTGCCCTCGTCGACGACCCCGAGCTCGGGCTCCCCGTACAACTGGTGCATGTTCAGCGGTGGCTTGTAGACGGGCAGCGACTCGCCCACCTCGTGCAGCCAGTCGTGGTCGATGAAGAAGTGCTGGCGGCCGGTGAGGGTGTGCCAGGGCTTGAGGTGCTCGGTGTTGACCGTGAAGGCGGTGTAGCGGCGACCGCCCGCCTCGCTGCCCGACCACTCGGGCGAGGTGATCACCGGGACCGGGCGGGCCTGGGTGTCGGCGAAGGTGATCCGCTTGCCCTCGGCCTCGGCGGCCAGGTGGGCCATGTGCGTCCCGACCTTCTTCTCCAGCGTCTCGAAGCCCTGCGTGGCCAGGCGCCCGTTGCTGGTCCCCGAGAGCGAGAGGATCGCCTCGCAGGCCTGCTGCGCGGTCTCCAGTCGCGGGCGGCCGTCGGCGACGCCGCCGCGGACCGCGCCGTTCTTCGCGCGCAGGTAGTCGACCTCCTCGGCGACGTCGAAGGTGATGGCCTTCGTCGTCACGCCGAGCTCGTCCACCAGCGGGCCGAGCGCGGCGAACTTCTCGCCGACCGCGCCGTAGTCGCGCTCGACGACCTGGAGGTTGTACATGGTCCGGCCGGGTACGGGCTCGCACTCGCCCTTCGACCAGTCCAGCGCGACCCCGCCCGGCTGGGCCATCTCGCCGCCCGGGGTGTCGTGTTGGAGGGCGGTGGCGACCAGGTCCTTGCGCACGCCCAGGTGGGTCTTGGCCAGCGCGCCGAAGCGCTCGGCCAGGGTCTTGAAGGCGTCGTAGTCGGAGCGCGCCTGCCAGGGCGGGTCGACCGCCGGGGTGAAGGCGTGCAGGAAGGGGTGCATGTCGGTGGAGGACAGGTCGTGCTTCTCGTACCAGGTCGCCGCCGGCAGGACCACGTCCGACAGGAGCGTCGTGGAGGTCATCCGGAAGTCCATCGTCATGAGCAGGTCGAGCTTGCCCTCGACGTCCTCGTCCCGGTAGGTGACGTCCTTCGGCGTGCAACGCGGCCCGTCCTCGGGCAGGTTGGAGTGCGTGCCCAGCAGGTGCTTGAGGAAGTACTCGTTGCCCTTGGAGCTGGAGCCCAGCAGGTTGGCGCGCCACACGTTCAGCACGCGCGGCCAGTTGCCGGGAGCGTCCGGATCCTCGCCCGCGAAGCCCAGCTCGCCGCTCCTCAGCTGCTCGACCGCGCTGGCCACCGGGTCCGCGGCCTCGCCCAGCTCCAGCGGGTTGCGGTCGAAGGTCGGGTAGGAGGGCATCCAGCCCATTCGGGCGCTCGCGGCCAGGCAGTCGGAGCCGGTCATGCCGGCGAAGGCGCCCTCGCCCAGCGGCGAGGCCAGCGCCTCGGCGGGCAGGGTGTCGTAGCGCCACTGGTCGGTGTGCAGGTAGAACCAGGCGGCGCCGATCATCTGGCGCGGCGGGCGCGACCAGTCGGAGGCGGCCGCGAGGGTGGCCCAGCCGGTGACCGGGCGGCACTTCTCCTGGCCGACGTAGTGGCCCCAACCGCCGCCGTTGCGGCCCTGGCAGCCGGTGAGGGTGAGCAGGGCGAGGAAGGCGCGGTAGATGGTCTCGGAGTGGAACCAGTGGTTCGTGCCCGCGCCCATCAGGATCATGCAGCGTCCCCGCGACCGCTCGGCGGTCTCGGCGAACTCGCGGGCCACCCGGGCCGCCTGGGCGGCGGGCACCGAGGTCAGGGACTCCTGCCAGCCGGGGGTGCCGGGCTGGCTCGCGTCCTCGTACGAGGCGGGCCACTCGCCGGGCAGCCCCTCGCGGGCCACCCCGTACTGCGCGAGCATCAGGTCGAAGACCGTGGTGACCAGGCGGTCCCCGAGCCGGCGCACGGGCACGCCGCGGCGGATGACCCCGCCGCGCTCGTCGTCCTCGAAGCGGGGCAGCGTGATCGCCACGCTCTCCACGGCGTCCGGGCCGTCGTCGAGCAGGGTCAGGCGCGGGACGGTGTCCCCGAGGTCCAGATTCCACTCGGGCTTCTCGTTCTTGCCCCAACGGTGGCCGAGGGTGCCGTTCGGGACCACCGTCTCACCGGTGACGTCGTCGATCAGCACCGTCTTCCACCGCGCGTTCTCGGTGTCGTGCCCGAGATCGGCGGCGGTGACGAACTTGCCGGGCACCAGGCCCTGTTCCGTTTCCCGCAGCGACACCAGGAAGGGGAGATCGGTGTACTGGCGGACGTAATCCGTGAAGAACGGCGTCTGCTTCTCGACGAAGAATTCCTTCAGGATGACGTGGCCCATCGCGAGGGCCAGCGCACCGTCCGTACCGGGGTGCGGGTGCATCCATTCGTCGGCGAACTTGGTGTTGTCCGCGTAGTCGGGGGAGACCGTGACGACCTTCTGGCCGCGGTAGCGGGCCTCCGTCATCCAGTGGGCGTCCGGGGTGCGGGTGACCGGGACGTTGGAGCCCCACATCATCAGGTAGGCCGCGTCCCACCAGTCACCGGACTCCGGCACGTCCGTCTGGTCGCCGAAGACCTGCGGGGAGGCCACGGGGAGGTCGGCGTACCAGTCGTAGAAGCTCAGCATCGGCGCGCCGATGAGGGAGTGGAAGCGGGCGCCCGCCGCGTGCGAGGCCATCGACATCGCCGGGATCGGCGAGAAGCCCGCGACCCGGTCCGGGCCGTGCGCCTTGATGGTGTGCACGTGGGCGGCGGCGACCAGCTCGGTCGCCTCCTCCCAGGTCGCGCGCACCAGACCGCCCTTGCCGCGGGCCTTCTGGTACCGGCGCCGGCGCTCGGGGTCGGACTGGATGTCGGCCCAGGCCTCGACGGGGTCGCCCAGGCGGCCCTTGGCCTCCCGGTACATCTCCAGCAGCGTGCCGCGGACGTAGGGGTAGCGGACCCGGGTCGGCGAGTAGGAGTACCAGGAGAAGGAGGCCCCGCGGGGGCAGCCGCGCGGCTCGTACTCCGGGCGGTCCGGACCCACCGACGGGTAGTCGGTGGCCTGGGTCTCCCAGGTGATGATCCCGTCCTTGACGTAGACCTTCCAGCGGCAGGAACCGGTGCAGTTCACGCCGTGCGTCGAGTACACGACCTTGTCGTGGCTCCAACGGTCGCGGTAGAAGGCCTCCGCGGCGCGGCCGCCGGTCCGGTGGACCGTGCGCAGGTCGTCCGAGACCTCGGCCCGGCTGAAGAAGCTGCCCGCCTTGATCAACTGCTCGGCGGCACCCTGATGCTCCTGCAACGCGACCTCCAGGCCATGGCGAATTCGAATCCCCGAATGACCGTACGCCCGTGGAATAGCCGCATCCGGTGACAAAGGTCCCGGAGGGGGGTGACCATCTGCCGGAGTTTCACGGGCCGATCGGGTGCATTCTGGAACGGCGTCAATTCCGCGACGGCGCAGGTTAATTACGCGCAGGCATGCCAATTGAGGTGGTGGGTCGGTCCGTGCGACTGGAAACGGAATCCCGGAGCGGGTCGCGTCCGCGCCCGCGCCGGCGGCGCTGGCTGCCGGACCAGCACGGGGCATGGGCGATGCTCGCCGTGCCCTTCCTCGTCGGCGTCCTGCTCGCACCGCGGCCCCGCCCGGCGCACGCGGCGCTCTTCGGCGCCTGGCTGCTCGGCTACGTCGCCGTCTTCCACGGCCAGCAGTGGCTCCGGCTGCGGCGGCACTCGCGCAATCCGCGCGCCGCCGGCCGCCACCTGCGCCCGGGACTCGTCTTCGGCGCGGCCTGCGCGCTGCTCGCGGTGCCGCTCGTCGTGCTGCACCCCTGGCTGCTGTGGGCGGGGGCCGCGGCCGCCCCCTGCGTCGCCGTGAACACGTACGCGGCGCGGCAGAACCGCGAACGGGCCCTGTGGAACGGTCTGGCGGCGGTGGTCCCGGCCTGCGGGATGCTGCTGGTGTCCCTGCGCCTGGGCGGCGGCGTGCTCGCCGACGGGTGGCGGGCGGCGTTGGCCTGCCTGCTGTACTTCGGCGGCACCGTCCCGTACGTGAAGACGATGATCCGGGAGCGGAACTCGGCCGCCTGGCGTCGCGGCTCGGTGGGCTACCACGCGGTGGCGCTGGTGGCGGCCGCCTGGCTGAGCCCCTGGCTGGCCCTCCCCTTCGCCCTCTACCTGACCCGCGCCGCCCTCCTCCCGGGCCGGGGCCTGAAGCCGCCGGTGGTCGGCGCCGTGGAACTGGCCGCCTCGGCCCTCCTCCTGACCACCCTGGCCCTGACCTTCTAGGGCGCCCCTAGCGCCGCCGCGCAACCCGGACCCCGCCCGTCGGCGCGGCCACTGACGCCTCCGGCTGCGCCTCAAACGCCGGCGAGGCTGAACCGTCCACCCCGCCCTGCATTCGAGGCCCCGCCGAGCCGGGCCAATCAAGCCCGCCCGGCGTTTGTGGGCCCGCGGGCGGCACGATGGCCCGCCACATCAAGCCCGCCCGGCGTTTGAGGGCCCGCGGGCGGCACGATGGCCCGCCACATCAAGCCCGCCCGGCGTTTGTGGGCCCGCGGGCGGCACGATGGCCCGGCACATCAAGCCCGCCCGGCGTTTGAGGGCCCCCGCCGGAGGCGCGACGGGCCGTACGGGCGGCCCCGTGCCCGCGGAACAAGCAACCCGGCTCCGCCGGGCACCGGGCTCCGCCCGGACCCGCGCCTCAAACGCCGGCGAGGCTGGACTATGCGGAGCCCGCCCGGCGCCGGCGAGGCTGGGGTATGCGGAGCCCGCCCGGCGCCGGCGAGGCTGGGGTATGCGGAGCCCGCCCGGCGCTGGCGGGGCTGGGGTATGCGGAGCCCGCCGGGGCCGTGGGGTATTGGAGCCCGCCCGGCGATTGAGGGCTTCGTTGGGGGCGGGGCCGGCACCCGGGCCGATCCCCCGCCCGCCGCCGGAACTAGATGGCTTCCTTGCGCGTCAAATAGTTGAACGAAATCCACCCCGGCAGCACCGGCAACCAGAACGTGCACAGCCGGAACAACAGCACCGCCGAGATCGCGATCTCCTTCTCCAGCCCGGCCGCGATCAGCCCGAGCGTCAGCGTGGTCTCCACCGCGCCCACACCCCCCGGCGTCGGCGCCGCCGACCCCAGCGCGTTGCCCGCGAGGAAGACCACCGCGATGCTCGCCAGGCTCAGCGCCTCGCCCCCACCGAAGGCACGGACCGACGCGTCCAGGCACATCACGAAGCAGGCGGTCAGCAGCAGCATCCCGCCGATGCCGGTGATCAGCTTCTGCGGCCGCTGGAGGATGTCCAGCATGCGCGGCACCACCCCGGCGAACAACGCCCGTACCCGCGTCGCCACGAACTTCCGAAGGAACGGGATCGCCGTCACCACCAACACCAGCACGGCGACCGTGAGCAGCCCCGCGATGACCGCCCGGGACGGGGTCATCTGCGTGGTGTTCTCGGTCCCGGTCAGATAGCCGAAGGACAGCAGCAGCAGGACGTGGCTCGCCAGACCGAACAGCTGCGAAGCGCCGACGCTCGCCACCGCCAGCCCCGGCCGCACCCCCGAGCGCTGGAGGAAGCGCGTGTTCAGCGCGACCCCGCCCACCGCCGCCGGAGCGACCAGCTTCACGAAGGACCCGGCCAACTGCGCGCACACGGTCCGCAGGAACGGCACCCGCTCCGGCACGAAGCCCAACAGGCTCATGGCCGCCGCGAAGTAGGTCAGCGCGGAGAAGGCCAGCACCACCCCGACCCAGCCCCAGCGCGCCTGCCCGAAGGTGGTCGCGAAGTCGACCTGGGTCAGCTGGGAGAGCAGGAAGTACGCCGCCACCGCGCCCGCGATGAAGGACACCAGCGTGCGCGGCTTGATCCGCTCCAGCCGGGCCGGCTCCACCGGCGCCTGCGGACGGATCAGCAGGACCTGCTGGCGGATCTGGCTGAGCAGGTCCTCCTCGCGCGCCTCGTCGAGGGCCTCGTCCAGCGCCCGCTTCTCGGCCTTGCGCTCGGCCTTCGTCTCCGCCTTGGAGACGGCCTTGGACACGGCGTTCGAGGAGCGGCGCGCGGCGGCGTCGGCCTCGCGTTCCGCCTCGCGCTGCGCCTTGGCCAGCCGCGAGGTCTCCAGTACGGCCTCCCGCTCGCGGGTCGAGCGCTCGCGCGCCAGCCTGCGCAGGGTGGCCCGGGTGGAGCGGCTCAGTGCGATCGGCTGGAGCAGCGGCAGACAGTCCGCGACCGCGTCCGGCCCCAGCACCTGGAGCGCCGAGGCCACCGAGCGCTCGGCCCCGACCCGCAGGCCGATGGTGGTCAGCAGCTGGGCGATGTCCATCCGCAGCACCAGGTCGCCGGCCGCGATCTCACCGCCGCGCAGGTCCGTGAGGATGACGTTGCCAAAACGATCCACCACCAGGGCGTCCGCCGTGAGCCGCCGGTGCGCGATCCGTCGCGACTGCAGCGCCCGCACCTGCTCCCAGGCGTTGCGGCTCAGCTCGTCGGTGATCTCCTCGTCGGCGAGCGAGTCCATGGTCCGGCCGCCCAGGTGCTCGTAGACGAGCATCACGGCGTCCGGCCCCAGTTCGGAGGTGGCGATCAGCCGGGGCGCGTTCGCCCCGGCGGCGATCGCCGCGTAGGCGAGCAGCGCCTCCTGCTCCAGCGCCTGGCGCAATGACTGGAGGCTGCGCCGGGTGGTGATCCCACGCAGGGTGAGCCGTCGCCAGACCCGGTAGAAGAACCCCTGGGCCTGCTGCTCGCGGTCCACGACCGTGACGTCGAGCGGCGGCCCGTCCGCCAACGTGACGTGGTAGCGGCGGCCCCGGTCGTTCTGCTCCGAGACCTCCTTGCCCTCCGGGCTCTCCGGCACCTCGGCGCGCGTCGCGCTGACCGGTTGGAAGCCGACCCGGCGCAGGCCCGCGAGGAGGTTCTGGCCGGTGGGCCGGACATTGGGGGAGCCGACGGCGTACAGCGTGCCGTAGGCGACGGTCCAGCCGATGAGCACGGTGAGGATGATCGAGAAGGGGGTGGTGTAGCCGCCGACGAGCATCGCGAAGGCGTCGAGGAGGAGCACGGCCCACAGGGCCACGCGCCAGCGGGGTCTGCGCGTCATCCCGACGGCGGTCATGTAGGCGATCACGGGCGCGAGGTAGCCGTGGACCGGATCGGTGAGGTCTTCGCCGATGCCGGTGGGGCGGGTCAGGGCCTCGCGGATGGTGCCCGGCGCGGCGCGCGAGACCCAGAGGTCGATGGCGAGGGTCACGCCGTGCGCGAGCACGGCGGCGAGCACGCCGTCGGCGATGCGCAGACCGTCGCGCTTGATCAACCGCTCGATGGCGAAGGCGACCGGCACGAGCAGGATCGCGATGCTCGACACCAGCCCGGCGACCTTGATGAGCAGGTCGGGCGCCTGACCGGTGCCCTTGTTGATGTCCGCTTCCAGGCCGACGGTCGTGCCGTGGGCGAAGGCGGCGATGCCGAGGACGACGGCGATGCCCAGGATGCCGACGAGCAGCCGGACCAGGTCGGAGGGCCGGTGCACGCGGGCGGCGAGCAGGGGCTCGTCGACCTCGACCCGGTCGGCGGTGATGGCGGCGGGGTCGGTGGCGGCGGTCGTGGTCGTCTCCGGGGACGCGGCCTCCGGGCGGGCGGCGACCGGGCTGGCGGCGTCCGGGCGCGCGGGAGCGGCGGCGCCGTCCGCTCGCGCCGCGCCGTCCGCCTTCGCACGCCGTGCGCCCGCCCCGGGACCGGGGCCGGGACCGGCTCCGGGGATGTCCGGCGAGCCGGGGGTTCCCGAAGGGCCTGGAGGGCCGTCCGGACTGCTCTCGGGAGGGCTCACACCCTGCTCCTTCGCCGTCACATCCGTATCTTCTTGATCACGTATCACCTGTCACCGCCCGGAAGATGGTGGCACGGCGGAGCCGGGGCGCGAGGCAGCAGGGTGCGCGTCCCAGCGGAGGGAACCGTTTCGGTGGCCCGGGTACGGGGTGCGGCACCATGTGCCGCATGAGCGATGAACCGGAGCTGCCGGAGTACGCGGAACGAGTCCTCGCCGTCGCCGAGGAGATTCCGCCCGGCAGGGTGATGACCTACGGGGACGTCGCGGAATGGCTCGGCGAAGGCGGCCCGCGCCAGGTCGGGCGCGTCATGGCGCTCTACGGCGGCCCGGTCCCGTGGTGGCGCGTGGTCCGCTCGGACGGGGTCCTGCTGCCCGGCAGCGAACCGCGCGCGCTGGCGCACTACCGGGACGAGGGCACACCGCTGCGCGCGGCCTCCCGAGCCGCCACGGGGCACGTGCCGCGCCTCGACATGAAACGCGCGCGCTGGGACGGACACCGGGCGGCGGACGGTTGACGTCCGCTTCGCTCCGGGCCCCGGCGCGGGCGTGTGCAGGGTCACACCTGCCAGCTTCGGCCATCGGACGTGCGGGTGGGCTCCCACAGGCCCGTACGGGGGACGCGGGGCCCCCGGGGAGACTGCGCGGGGTCGCCCGCTTGCCGTAGCGTTGAGCCTTCGCCCGCGCTGCGCAGGCCGCCCCGCGCACCCACGAACCCAGACCCACCAGGACCGGCACCCCACGTGATCAGCTCTCCTTCGGACCGTCGTACGCGGGCCCCGCACGCGTACCGGCTGGTCCGCGGCGGACCGGCGCAGGTGGATCCCCCTGTCCTGGACGCAGCGCAGCAGGCCGTGGTTGACCATGCCGCCGGGCCGCTGCTGGTCCTCGCGGGACCGGGCACCGGGAAGACGACGACCCTGGTCGAGGCGGTCGCGGCCCGGGTCGAGGCCGGTGCCGATCCCGCCCGCATCCTCGTGCTCACCTTCAGCCGCAAGGCGGCGGTGGAACTGCGCGACCGGACCGCGCTGCGGCTCGGCGGGGCCCGCGCCCCGCAGGCCACCACCTTCCACTCCTTCTGCTACGGGCTGGTCCGCGCCCACCAGGACAGCGAGCTCTTCACGGAACCGCTGCGGCTGCTGTCCGGCCCCGAGCAGGACGTGACCGTACGCGCCCTGCTCGAAGGCCAGCGCGCCCTGAAGTCGATCCGCTGGCCCGACGACCTGCGGGCCGCGCTCACCACGCGCGGATTCGCGGACGAGGTACGGGCGGTCCTCGCCCGCAGCCGCGAGCTGGGGCTGGGGCCGGCCGCGCTGGACGCCTTCGCCTCCCGGACCGGACGCCCCGACTGGCAGGCCGCCGCCGCCTTCCTCGCCGAGTACCTCGACGTCCTGGACATGCAGGGGACGCTCGACTACGCCGAACTCCTGCACCGCGCGGTGCTGCTCGCGGAACGCACCCCGCAGGTGGCCGCGGCCTACGACGCGATCTACGTCGACGAGTACCAGGACACCGACGCGTCCCAGGTCCGGCTGCTGCGCGCGCTGAACGGTCCCGCCGGCACCCTGGTCGCCTTCGGTGACCCGGACCAGTCGATCTACGCGTTCCGCGGCGGTGACGTCAACGGCATCCTGGACTTCGCCTCGGTCTTCCCCGGCGCCGGGATCCGCTCCCTGACCGTGTCCCGCCGCTCCGGCGCGGGGCTCCTCGCGGCCACCCGGCTGCTCACCACCCGGATGCCGATGACCCGGCTGCCGGCCGCCGCCGTCCGTGCCCACCGTGAGCTGCGGGCCGTGCGGGAGGGCGGGCGGGTGGAGGTCCACACCTACCCGACCTCCGCGACCGAGCTGGAGAACATCGCCGACATCCTGCGCCGGGCCCACCTGGAGGACGGGGTGCCCTGGCAGGACATGGCCGTCCTGGTCCGCTCCGGCGGGCGCACCCTGCCGCAGATGCGGCGCGCCCTGATCGCGGCGGGCGTCCCCGCCGAAACGGACGGCGCGGACACCCCCCTCCGCCACGAACCAGCCGTCACCCCCCTCCTGACCGCCCTCCGAGCAGCCGCCACCCCCCAGCCCCCGGCGGCGCTGGACGTGGCCGCGCCCCCGCCCCCGGTCGGGGAGCCGGGCGCGATGTCAGCCTCGCCGGCGGGGCCGGACGTGGCCGCGGCTGGGGACCCGGACGTGGTGGGTGCGATGTCAGCCTCGCCGGCGGCGCTGGATGTGGCCGCGCCCCTGCCCCCGGTCGGGGAGGCGGGTGCGATGTCAGCCTCGCCGGCGTTTGAGGCGCCGCCGGAGGCGGGGGAGCGCCCGCAGGGTCCGGCGGACCTGCGGCACGTCGCGGAGCGGGACCTCGCCTCGGGCGCGCCCGGGGATGCGCCGCGGGTGCCCGGTGATGTGGCCCGGGCGGATGCCGGGGTGCCTCCGGCGGCGCCTCAAACGCCGGCGGGGCTGGATGTGGCCGCGCCCGGGGACCTGGACGTGGTGGGTGCGATGTCAGCTTTGCCGGCGGCGCTGGATGTGGCCGCGCCCCTGCCCCCGGTCGGGGAGGTGGGTGCGATTTCAGCCTCGCCGGCGTTTGAGGCGCCGCCGGAGGCGGGGGAGCGCCCGCAGGGTCCGGCGGACCCGCGGCACGTCGCGGAGCCGGACCTCGCCTCGGCCGCGCCCGGGGACCCCGGTGTGGTCGAGGCCGGGTGGGTCGGGGTCGAGGCGGCCATCGGGCTGCTCACGTCACCGCTCGGCGGGATGGACGCCACCGACATGCGCCGCCTGGGCCGGGCCCTGCGCGACGAGGAACGGGCCGCGGGCGTCAAGGTGCCCGCCCCCTCCGACGTACTGCTGGCCCGCGCCCTCGCCGAGCCGGAACGCCTCACCGCGCACGACCCCGCCTACGCCCGCGGAGCGCAGCGCCTCGGCACGCTCCTGCGCAAGGCCCGCGAGCTGCTCCAGGGCGGCGGCACCGCCGAAGAGGCCCTGTGGATCCTCTGGGACGGCACCCCCTGGCCCCAGCGCCTGGAGCGGGGCGCCCGCCGCGGCGGCGCCGCCGGCCGCAACGCCGACCGCGACCTCGACGCGGTCTGCGCCCTCTTCGACACCGCCGCCCGCGCGGAGGACCGTACCGGCGGCCGCGGCGCCCTCAACTTCCTCGAACAGCTGGAGGCCGAGGACATCGCGGCCGACACCCTCAGCCACCGCGCCACCCGCCCCGAGGCGGTCCGCCTCATGACCGTGCACCGCTCCAAGGGCCTGGAGTGGGGCCTCGTCGTCGTCGCCGGAGTGCAGGAGGGCCTCTGGCCGGACCTGCGCCGCCGCGGCTCGCTCCTGGAGGCCGACCGGATCGGCCGCGACGGCCTCGCGGAACCGATGCCCCCCGGCGCCCTCCTCGCCGAGGAGCGCCGCCTCTTCTACGTCGCCGCCACCCGCGCCCGCGAGCGCCTCGTCGTGACCGCCGTCAAGGCCCCCGCCGAGGACGGCGACCAGCCCTCCCGCTTCCTCACCGAACTCGGCGTCACCCCCAAGGACGTCACCGGCCGCCCGCGCCGCCCCCTCGCCGTCCCGGCCCTGGTCGCCGAGCTGCGCGCC
The DNA here is from genome assembly GCF_055565515.1 of Streptomyces sp. NPDC028419. Lineage (NCBI taxonomy): Bacteria > Bacillati > Actinomycetota > Actinomycetes > Kitasatosporales > Streptomycetaceae > Streptomyces > Streptomyces sp. NPDC028419. The sequence continues at coordinate 172,439 of NZ_JBVHUE010000010.1, forward strand.
ACCACCGTCGACCCGGACGCCTCCGAGGCGCTGCGCGACGCCGCCGCCCGGCGCCTGGCCCGGCTCGCCGCGCTCACCGACGACGAGGACCGTCCGCTCGTACCGGCCGCGCACCCGCAGCGCTGGTGGGGCCTGTACGAGCCCACCCGGGCCGCGGTCCCGCTGCGCGACCGGGACCGGCCCGTGGCGCTGTCCGGCAGCGCCCTGGACCAGCTGGCGAACACCTGCTCCCTCCAGTGGTTCCTGGGCCGCGAGGTCAAGGCCGAAGTCCCGTCGTCGGCCGCCCAGGGCTTCGGCAACGTCGTCCACGTCCTGGCGGACGAGGTCGCCTCCGGTCGTACCCCCGCCGACCTCGCCGTCCTCATGGAGCGCCTGGACTCGGTGTGGGACGCCCTCGCCTTCGACGCGCCCTGGAAGTCCCGCCAGGAGAAGGAGAACGCCCGGGCCGCCCTGGAGCGCTTCATCCGCTGGCACAACTCCGACCGCGGCGGGCGCACCTCCGTGGCCACCGAGCACGGCTTCGACGTGACCTTGGGCGCGGGCGAGTACGAGGTCCGCATCCGGGGCTCCATGGACCGCGTCGAGACGGACGCGGCGGGCCGGGCGTACGTCGTCGACTTCAAGACCGGCAAGGCCGCCCCCACCCGCGAACAGGTGGAACGGCACCCGCAGCTCGCCGTCTACCAGCTCGCCGTGCGCGAGGGCGCGCTCGACGAGGTCTTCGACGGCCGCCGGCCCGAGCCCGGCGGCGCCGAGCTGGTCCAGCTGCGCCAGGGCGCGGCGAAGAAGGACGGCGGCGACGAGGTCCCCAAGGTGCAGGCCCAGCAGCCGCTCGGCGGCGGCCCGGCGGGGGACTGGGTCGGCGACCTGCTGGCCACCGCGGCGGGCCGGGTGCTGGACGAGCGCTTCGCGCCCGCCACCGGCGACCACTGCTCCCGCTGCTCCTTCCGGGCCGCCTGCAGCGCCCGCCCCGAGGGCCGCCAGACCGTGGAATAGCCCCGCCCGAACGGCGGCCGGTCGGGGCTGTCGGTGGGGGCCGCTAGCCTTTTTACGTGTCCGCGCGCCAGCCCGTCCTCACCGACCCCGAGCAGCTCAAGCAGCTCCTCGGGATCCCCTTCACGCCCGAACAGCTGGCCTGCGTCACCGCCCCGCCCGCCCCCCAGGTGATCGTCGCGGGCGCGGGTTCCGGCAAGACGACCGTCATGGCCGCCCGCGTGGTCTGGCTGGTCGGTACGGGCACGGTCGCGCCCGAGCAGGTCCTCGGCCTGACCTTCACCAACAAGGCCGCCGGCGAGCTGGCCGAGCGGGTACGGACGGCCCTCGCGCGGGCCGGGATCAGCGACCCCGACCCCTCCCCGGCCGACGACACGGCCGGGGGCGAGCCCCGGATCTCCACCTACCACTCCTTCGCCGGGCAGCTCCTGAAGGACCACGGGATGCGCATCGGGCTGGAGCCCAGCTCCCGGCTGCTCGCCGACGCCACCCGCTTCCAGCTCGCGGCCCGCGTGCTGCGCGAGGCACCCGGCCCCTACCCCTCGCTCACCAAATCCGTCCCCGACCTGGTCAGCGACCTGCTCGCGCTGGACAGCGAGCTCTCCGAGCACCTGGTCGACCCGGCCGCCCTGCGCGCCCACGACACCGTCCTCCTCGACGCCCTCGCCGACGTCAAGCTCGGCAACGAAGACCTCCGCAAGGTCCCCGAGGCCGCCCGCGGCCGGCTCGAACTGCTGGAGCTGGTCGTCCGCTACCGCGCCGCCAAGGCCTCCCGCGACCTGCTCGACTTCAGCGACCAGATAGCCCGCTCCGCACAGCTGGCCACCACCCGCCCCGAGGTCGGCGCGCTGCTGCGGGAGGAGTTCCGCGTGGTCCTGCTCGACGAGTACCAGGACACCTCGGTCGCCCAGCGGCTGCTGCTGTCCGGACTCTTCGGCAAGGGGTCTCCCCGGGACGGAGTCCCAGGGGAATGCACCGGCCACGCCGTGACCGCCGTCGGCGACCCCTGCCAGGCGATCTACGGCTGGCGCGGCGCCTCCGTGGCCAACCTCGACGACTTCCCCGAGCACTTCCCGCACGCCGACGGCACCCCCGCCACCCGGCTCTCCCTCAGCGAGAACCGGCGCAGCGGCGGCCGCCTCCTCGACCTGGCCAACGGCCTGGCCGCGCCGCTGCGGTCCCTGCACGAAGGCGTGGAGGCGCTGCGTCCGGCGCCCGGCGCCGAGCGCGACGGCTTCGTCCGCTGCGCCCTGCTGGAGACGCACGCCCAGGAGCTGGAGTGGCTCGCCGACTCCATCGCGCACCTGGTGCGCACCGGCAAGGAACCGGGCGAGATCGCCGTCCTGTGCCGCTCGGCCGGTGACTTCGCCGCGATCCAGGGCGCCCTGGTGGCCCGTGACGTCCCCGTCGAGGTCGTGGGCCTGTCCGGGCTGCTGCACCTGCCCGAGGTCGCCGACCTGGTCGCCGTCTGCGAGGTGCTCCAGGACCCCGGGGCCAACGCCGCCCTCGTGCGGCTGCTGATCGGCCCGCGCTGGCGGATCGGCGCGCGCGACCTGGCCCTGCTCGGCCAGCGGGCCCGGCTGCTGGTCGCCCGCGCCCCCGCCGCGGGCGACGACCCGGACCACCGGCTGGCCGCGGCCGTCGAGGGGGTCGACCCGGCCGAGGTCGTCTCGCTGGCCGACGCCCTGGAGACCTTCCTCGGCGACGCCCCGCAGCAGGACGGGCTGCCCTTCTCCGCCGAGGCCCGGGTCCGCTTCGCGCACCTCGCGCAGGAGCTGCGCGACCTGCGCCGGGCCCTGTCCGACCCGCTGATGGACGTCCTGCACCGGGTGCTGGCCGCGACCGGGCTCGACGTCGAGCTGTCCGCGTCCCCCCACGCGCTCGCCGCCCGCCGCCGCGAGACGCTGTCCGGGTTCATGGACGTGGCCGCCGGCTTCGCCGCCCTCGACGGCGAGGCCACGCTGCTCGCGTTCCTCGCCTACCTGCGCACCGCCGCCCAGTACGAGAAGGGCCTCGACCAGGCGCTCCCCGGCGGGGAGAACACGGTCAAGGTGCTGACCGCCCACAAGTCCAAGGGCCTGGAGTGGGACGTCGTGGCCGTCCCCGGGCTGTATGCGGGCGCCTTCCCGAGCGAACGCTCCCGCGAGGCCTGGACCTCGTACGCGAAGGTCCTCCCGCACTCCCTGCGCGGCGACGCCGAGACCCTGCCCGCCGACCCGGAGTGGACCGCGGCCGGTCTGAAGAACTTCAAGGCACAGCTGCGCGCCCACCAGTCCACCGAAGAGCTCCGCCTCGGCTACGTGACCTTCACCCGCCCCCGGTCCCTGCTGCTGGCCTCCGGCCACTGGTGGGGCCCGACCCAGAAGAAGCGCCGCGGCCCCTCCTCCTTCCTCACCGCCCTGTACGACCACTGCGCGGCCGGGTTCGGCGAGATCGAGGCCTGGGCCGAGGAGCCCGAGCCGGACGCCGCGAACCCGGCCCTGGACACCACCGACGCCCCCGACCGCTCCTGGCCGCTCCCGCTGGACCCGGACTCCCTGGCCCTGCGCCGCCGCGCCGCGGCCCTGGTCACCTCCTACCTGGCCGCCCCACCCGCCCCCGAGCCCACCCCGCCCCCCCAGGACGACTACCTCTGGCCCCCGGACTGCGAAGAGCCCTGGCCGGACGAAGACCCCCCCTGGCCGGACGACGAAGCGCCCTTCGCCGACCTCGCAGGCCCCGTTCCAGCCCCTCCGGCGTTCGAGGAGCGGAGTCCGGGGCGGAGCCCCGTGCCCTCCGGGCCGACCCCCGTCCCGCCCGGGGACCCCGCCGGCCCCCATCCAGCCCCTCCGGCGTTTGAGGAGCGAGGTCCGGGGCGGAGCCCTGTGCCCTCCGGGCCGACCCCCGTCCCGCCCGGGGACCCCGCCGGCCCCCATCCAGCCCCTCCGGCGTTTGAGGAGCGGGGTCCGGGGCGGAGCCCCGAAGCCCCGCAGGGTCCCCGACCCGCACCCGCACCCGCACCCACCCCCCGCCCCACTCCGGAGGAGTCCAGGACCCTCGCCTCCTGGGACCGCGACCTGGACGCCCTGGAGGGCGAACTCCGCCGCTCCCGCGCGGCCGTCCGTGACGTCCCGCTGCCCGCCACCCTCTCCGCCAGCCAGCTCCTGCGCCTGGCCGCCGACGAGGAGGGCTTCGTCCGCGACCTCGCCCGCCCGATGCCCAAGCCCCCCCAGCCCGCCGCCCGCCAGGGCACCCGCTTCCACGCCTGGGTGGAGTCCCGCTTCGACGACCTGCCGCTGCCCCTGCTCGACGTACTGGACCCGGTCACCGAGCTGCCCGGCTCCGACCAGGAGGTCGCCGACGAGCGCGACCTGGACGCGCTGAAGGCCGCCTTCGAGCGCAGCCCGTACGCCGAGCGCACCCCGTACCGGATGGAGGTGCCCGTCCAGTTCACCCTCGCGGGCCGGGTCGTCCGGGGCCGGATCGACGCGGTCTACCGCAATGACGACGGCAGCTTCGAGATCGTCGACTGGAAGACCGGCCGGTCCGCCGAAGCCGATCCGCTCCAGCTCGCCGTCTACCGCCTGGCCTGGTCGGAAGCGACCGGAACCCCGCTCGACCGGATCACCGTCGCCTTCCTGCACGTCCGCAGCGGCCGGGTGATACGGCCCGCGAACCTGCCGACCAGGGCCCGCCTTGAGCGGATCCTCCAAGGCGAAACGGACACGGACGGCGACCCACAGGCGGACGGTTAGGCTCGTGGGTATGAGCCAGACCCCGGACAGCGCCGTCCGCGCCTACATCGACACGCACCGCGCCGCCTTCCTCGACGACCTCGCCGAGTGGCTGCGCATCCCCTCCGTCTCGGCCCAGCCCGAGCACGCGGACGACGTGGAGCGCAGCGCGCGGTGGCTCGCCTCGGCGCTGGCCGAGACCGGTTTCCCGGTCACCGAGGTCTGGCCCACCCCCGGCGCCCCGGCCGTCTTCGCCGAGTGGCCGAGCGAGGACCCGGACGCGCCCGTCGTGCTGGTCTACGGCCACCACGACGTACAGCCCGCCGCGCTCGCCGACGGATGGCACACCGAGCCGTTCGAGCCGGTGATCAAGGACAACCGGATGTACGGGCGGGGCGCGGCCGACGACAAGGGCCAGGTGTTCTTCCACACCCTCGGCGTCCGGGCGCACCTGGCCGCGACCGGCGCCGCCGCTCCCGCCGTGCACCTCAAGCTGCTGATCGAGGGCGAGGAGGAGTCCGGCTCCACGCACTTCCGCGCCCTGGTCGAGGCCGAGGCCGCCCGCCTCGCCGCGGACGTCGTGATCGTCTCCGACACCGGCATGTGGTCCGAGACCACCCCGACCGTCTGCACCGGCATGCGCGGCATCGCGGACTGCGAGATCGAGCTGGACGGGCCGGACCAGGACATCCACTCCGGCGCCTTCGGCGGCGCCGTGCCCAATCCGGCGACCGTGGCCGCCCGCCTCGTCGCGGCGCTGCACGACGCCGACGAACGGGTCACCGTCCCCGGGTTCTACGACAACATCGCCGTCCTGACGGACGCCGAGCGCGCGCTGATCGCCGAGCTGCCCTTCGACGAGGCCGAGTGGCTGCGCACCGCCAAGTCCCACGCGGCCTCGGGGGAGGCCGGCTACTCCACCCTGGAGCGGGTCTGGGCCCGCCCGACGGCCGAGGTCAACGGCATCGGTGGCGGCTACCAGGGGCCCGGCGGGAAGACCATCGTCCCCGCCTCCGCCCAGCTGAAGCTGTCGTTCCGGCTGGTCTCCGGCCAGGACCCCTACGAGGTCCAGAAGGCCGTGACGGACTGGGTCGCCGCCCGGGTGCCCGACGGGATCCGCCACTCCATCGTCTGGGGCGCCCCCACCCGGCCCTGCCTGACCCCGCTGGACCACCCGGCGCTGCGGTCGGTCGTACGGGCCATGGGGCGCGCCTTCGGGGAGAAGATCCGTTTCACCCGCGAGGGCGGCTCGGGTCCCGCGGCGGACCTCCAGGACGTGCTGGGCGCGCCCGTGCTCTTCCTCGGGATCTCCGTGCCCTCCGACGGCTGGCACTCGCCGAACGAGAAGGTCGAGCTGGACCTGCTGCTCAAGGGCGTCGAAACGACGGCGTACCTGTGGTCCGACCTCGCCGAGAACTGGAAGCCCGCGTCCGCGCCCACCGCCGGCTGATCGAACCCGCGCCCGCACCCGCGCCCGCACCCGTCCCACCACTCCGGGGGAGTTGGAAGTACTAGTGAGCATCTCGACCGAGCACGCCGCCGCCGACGGCCTGGCCGCCGACCGGCCCGTCTCGCTGACCGCGCCCAGCGGCATCGACCGCGCCGCGCACCACCGCCTCGACGAGGCCTGGCTGGCCGCGGCCTGGAGCCACCCGACGACCCGCGTCTTCGTGGTCTCCGGCGGCCAGGTGCTGATCGACGACACCCCGGACGGGGGCACGGAGATCGTCATGACCCCGGCCTTCGAGGCCCCGGCCACCGAGACCCACCGCTACTTCCTCGGCACCGGCGAGGACGGCGTGCGGTACTTCGCGCTCCAGAAGGACTCGCTGCCCGGCCGCATGGACCAGTCGGCCCGCCCGGCCGGCCTGCGCGAGGCGGGGCTGCTGCTGTCCCCGCGGGACGCCGGGCTGATGGTGCACGCCGTGGCCCTGGAGAACTGGCAGCGCATGCACCGCTTCTGTTCCCGCTGCGGCGAGCGCACGGTGGTCGCGGCCGCGGGCCACATCCGGCGCTGCCCGGGCTGCGGCGCGGAGCACTACCCGCGCACCGACCCGGCCGTGATCATGCTGGTCACCGACGACCAGGACCGCGCGCTGCTCGGCCGTCAGGTGCACTGGCCGGAGGGGCGCTTCTCGACCCTGGCGGGCTTCGTGGAGCCGGGCGAGGCCATCGAGCAGTCGGTGATCCGCGAGGTGTGGGAGGAGGCGGGCGTCCGGATCGGCGCGGTCGAGTACGTCGCCAGCCAGCCCTGGCCCTTCCCGTACAGCCTGATGCTCGGCTTCAACGCCCGCGCGATCTCCTCGGAGATCACCGTGGACGGCGAGGAGATCCAGGAGGCCCGCTGGTTCTCCCGCGAGGACCTGCGGTGCGCCATCGAGACCGGCGAGGTGCTCCCCCCGGCGGGCATCTCCATCGCGGCCCGCCTGGTCGAACTCTGGTACGGCGCCCCCCTCCCCAAGCCCACCGCCTGACGCCCACCGCCTGACGCCCGCACCGGGCCGCCCGCACCCGATCCCCGTACCCGGCCGCCCGTACCGAGCCGCCCGGTACGGGACCGGGCGGCCGGGAACAAATCGTTTGTCCACTTCTGTCGGCCTGCGGATGATGGTCCGTCGTGAGTACCCCGCCACGCCGTTCCGCGCTCCTGCCCGATCTGACCCCCTGGCGTTCCAGCCGTGACTTCCGGCTGCTCTTCTGGCAGGGCACGGTCACCTTCTTCGGTTCCTTCATGGCGATGATCGCCCTGCCGCTCCAGATCAAGCACCTCACGGACTCACCGCTGGCGGTGGGCGCGATGGGCGCGGTGGAGCTCGTACCGATGGTGGTCTGCGGCCTCTACGGCGGGGCGCTCGCGGACGCGGTGGACCGGCGGCGGCTGATCCTGATGACCGAGGCGGGTCTCGGTGTCCTGGCCCTGATCCTGCTGGTCAACGCGGTGCTCCCGGACCCCTTCCTGTGGCCGCTGTACGTGGTCGCCGCGGGCGTCTCCGGTCTCGCGGGCCTCCAGCGGCCCGCCCTCGACTCCCTGATGGCCCGGATCGTCCCGCACGACCAGATGACGGCCGCGGCCGCCCTGAACTCGCTGCGCTACAACATCGGCGCCATCGCCGCACCGTCCCTGGCGGGCCTGGTCGTGGCGTGGGCGGGGTACGCCTGCGCCTACGCGGTCACGGTGATCGGCTTCGTCGCCTCCGTGCTGCTGTGCACCCGGCTGGCGCCCGCGCCGCCCGTCCACGGCGGTGAGCGGCCCTCGCTGCGCTCGATAGCCGAAGGCGCCCGGTACGCGTGGAGCAGGCCGGTGCTGCTCGGCACGTACGCGGTGGACCTCGCGGCGATGTTCTTCGCCTACCCCAACACGATCTTCCCCTTCCTCGCGGACGAGCTGGACGCGGTGTGGGCCCTGGGCCTGATGTACGGGGCGGGCGCGGTCGGCTCCCTCCTGCTGGGCCTGACCAGCGGCTGGACCTCGCGCGTCCACCGGCACGGCCTCCTGGTGATCGGCGGGGCGACCGTGTGGGGCCTGGCCGTGGCGGCGGCGGGCTGGACCGCCAGCATCTGGGTGGTGCTGGCCTGCCTGGCCGTGGCGGGGGCGGGCGACATGCTCAGCGGCCTCGGCCGCGCCACGATCTGGAACCAGACCATCCCCGAGGAACTGCGCGGCCGCCTCGCCGGCATCGAGGTCCTCTCCTACAGCGTCGGCCCGCAGCTCGGGCAGGTCCGGGCGGGCACGATGGCGGGCTGGACCGGCACCCGCTCCGCGTTCTGGAGCGGCGGCGTGGCCTGCGTGGCCTCGGTGGCCGTCCTGTCCGCGCTGCTCCCCAAGCTGTTCACGTACGACGCCCGCACGGACGAGGACGCGCTCCGCCGCCGAGCCGACCGCGAGGCCGTCACCGCCGCCCCGGCGCCGGCCGCCTGACCGGGGCCGCCGGCCTGCACCCACGCAGAAGGCCCCCGCCGGAGCGGGGGCCCTTCTGTGCGCGAGGCGGAGGATCAGACGGCGAGCGCCTGCTTGACCTGGGCCAGGCTCGGGTTCGTCATCACGGACTCGGTGCCCGTGGGCGCCACGACGAGCAGGGTCGGAACGGTCTGGTTGCCACCGTTGGCCTTCTCGACGAAGGCGGCCGACTCGGGGTCCAGCTCGATGTTGATCTCGGTGTAGGCGATGCCTTCCCGGTCCAGCTGGCTCTTCAGCCGGCGGCAGTAGCCGCACCACGTGGTGCTGTACATCGTCACGGAACCCTTGTCCTGCATGGCGGGAGCTCTCCTCTGGGGGGTCTGGATACGTCCGAGTAGTCGAACGTACGAAGGCGCCCGCCCATTCCCGGGACCCGGGCCCGGGGTCGGCCGTGCATTCGTATGACCGGTTCGGACCGCCTGTGGACAGGTTTCTCGCCCGACCCACCGGACCTGGCAGCATGGCGGGGTGACAGCAGCAACGCACTCCTCATCCTTCCCGGCCGCCGCCGAATCGGCCGACGCGGTGCTCCTGGGCCTGGACCCGGAGCAGCGCGAGGTCGCCACGACCCTGCAGGGGCCGGTGTGCGTGCTGGCGGGCGCCGGCACGGGCAAGACGCGGGCCATCACCCACCGCATCGCCTACGGGGTGCGTTCCGGCCAGCTGATGCCGGCGAGCGTGCTGGCGGTCACCTTCACCAACCGCGCCGCGGGCGAGATGCGCGGGCGGTTGCGCACCCTGGGCGCCGGCGGCGTCCAGGCGCGGACCTTCCACTCCGCCGCGCTGCGCCAGCTCCAGTACTTCTGGCCCAAGGCGATCGGCGGCGACGTTCCGCGCCTGGTCGAGCGCAAGATCCAGCTCGTGGCCGAGGCCGGTGCCCGCTGCCGGATCCGCCTCGACCGCAATGAGCTGCGCGACGTCACCGGCGAGATCGAGTGGGCCAAGGTCACCCAGACCGTCCCCGCCGACTACCCGGCGGCCGCCCTCAAGGCGGGGCGCGAGGCCCCCCGGGACATGGCCGAGATCGCCCAGATCTACGGCACCTACGAGCAGCTCAAGCGCGACCGGTCGATGATCGACTTCGAGGACGTGCTGCTGCTCACCGTCGGCATCCTCCAGGACCGCCACGACATCGCCGAACAGATCCGCGGCCAGTACCAGCACTTCGTCGTCGACGAGTACCAGGACGTCAGCCCCCTCCAGCAGCGCCTGCTGGAGCTGTGGCTCGGCGACCGGGACAGCCTGTGCGTCGTCGGCGACGCCAGCCAGACGATCTACTCCTTCACCGGCGCCACCCCGGACCACCTGCTCGGCTTCCGCACCCGCTATCCGGGGGCCACGGTGGTCAAGCTGGTCCGCGACTACCGCTCCACCCCGCAGGTGGTCCACCTCGCCAACGGCCTGCTCGGCCAGGCCAGCGGCCGGGCCGCCGAGCACCGCCTGGAGCTGATCTCCCAGCGCGAGGCGGGCCCCGACCCGGCCTACGCCGAGTACCCCGACGAGCCCGCCGAGGCGGAGGGGGTCGCCGGCCGGATCCGGGACCTGATCGCCGCGGGCGTCCCCGCGGGCGAGATCGCCGTGCTGTACCGCATCAACGCCCAGTCCGAGGTGTACGAGCAGGCCCTCGCCGATGCCGGCGTGCCCTACCAGCTGCGCGGCGCGGAGCGGTTCTTCGAGCGCCCCGAGGTCAAGAAGGCCATGCTCACCCTCAGGGGCGCCGCGCGCTCCGGGGGGAACGACCCGCTGGTCGACGAGGTCGTCGGGCTGGCCTCCCAGGTCCGGGCCGTGCTCAGCTCCAACGGCTGGACCACCGAGCCGCCGGCCGGCTCCGGAGCCGTGCGCGACCAGTGGGAATCGCTCGCCGCGCTGGTCCGGCTCGCGGAGGACTTCGCCCGCAACAGACCCCGGGCCACCCTGGCCGACCTCGCGGTCGAGCTGGAGGAGCGGATGGCCGCCCAGCACGCCCCGACCGTGCAGGGCGTCACCCTCGCCTCGCTGCACGCGGCGAAGGGCCTGGAGTGGGACGCGGTCTTCCTCGTCGGCCTCACCGACGGCATGATGCCGATCACCTACGCCAAGACCGACGAGCAGGTCGAGGAGGAACGCCGGCTGCTCTACGTCGGCGTCACCCGGGCGAGGGTGCACCTGACGCTCTCCTGGTCCCTGTCGCGGGCTCCGGGCGGTCGGGCGGCCCGCAGGCCCAGCCGCTTCCTGAACGGGCTGCGACCGGGTTCCACGGCCGCGGGGAGCCGCTCGGCGGCGGCGGTCGCCGAGCGCGGGGCCCGCAAGCGGGTCCGGCGCGGGCCCACGCTGTGCCGGGTCTGCGGCAAGACCCTGACCGAGGCGGGCGAGCTGAAGCTGATGCGGTGCGAGGACTGCCCGTCCGACATGGACGAGGGCCTCTACGAGCGGCTGCGGGACTGGCGCGCGGGCCAGGCGAAGGAGCTGGGTCAGCCCGCCTACTGCGTCTTCACGGACAAGACCCTGATGGCGATCGCGGAGGCCGTGCCGTCCGAGGCGGGGGAGCTGTCGATGATCTCGGGTGTGGGTGGACGCAAGCTCGACCGGTTCGGGGCGGATGTCCTGGCCATCTGCGCAGGTGAGGAGCCGGGGAGCGGTGTCGGGGACGACGCGTAGAAACTCGTCGGAAAAATAGTTTGCACATGCCCCGCGAAGCCCCATAGGTTCTTAGCAACGGAAACGGTGGCTTCTCCGAAGCCCCGGATTCGTGCTGTACTTATCCGAATACGCATGGGACAGGCCCTCGGGCCGACTCCCCGAGACGCCGAGAGGAGGCGAGACCAGTGACCAGCTTGATGACCACCACCAAACTGACCGATCGCTCGGTTGCCGCTTCCTCCTGCCTGCTTCTCGCTACCTCTGCGCCCTCCGTCCTGGGCACCGGTCTGTCCGCCATTACCGCGGTCAGCCCCGTCGCCCTGGTCACCCGCCGGGTGAGCGAGCGCAATGAACGACCGTTCCAGGCATCGGTGGCAGTAGCAGCTGGCCAGGCCAAGGCGCATGCCTATGGCGGCTTTGCGGCGGCAGCCGGTGCCGGAAACCAGACGAAGCAGACGACGCAGCACCACCTGATGTGGGCCTTCCGCGGGCTCGAACCCTGGAGTGATCCAGTCTGATCTCACGATCGGACCGGCGCCTTCAGGGCCGCGGAACCCCACCCGGGATCCGCGGCCCTTTTGTTTGTCCCCGACCAGGGACGACAACGCGAAGGGGCCACGGGACTGGCAAGAACAGGTACCAGCCGAACCCGGCCGACCGGCCGGAACGACTTGACCGACAAGACGAGGAAGAAACCACCGTGCAACTCGAAGCGCACGCCCCGTCCGTACCGCAGACCCAGACGATCTCCCCGCCCGCAGTCCCGGAGGACTCCACCTTGACTCCCCTCACCGCGCTCACCGCGCTCGACGACGCCATCGAGAACCTCGGCGTACCCGTCGCCTGCCGCACCTACGACCCGGAGGTCTTCTTCGCCGAGTCCCCGGCCGATGTCGAGTACGCCAAGTCGCTCTGCCGCACGTGCCCGCTGGTCGAGGCCTGCCTCGCCGGTGCGGTCGAGCGCCGCGAGCCCTGGGGCGTCTGGGGTGGCGAGCTCTTCGTCCAGGGCGTCGTCGTCGCCCGCAAGCGTCCGCGTGGTCGTCCGCGCAAGAACCCGGTCGTCGCTGCATGAACACCACCGGAACCATCGACCGCCCCCTGACGCGCGATCCCCTGAAGCAGGCCCTCATGACCCCGCAGAACACGAGCGAGCAGCCGTCCGGCTCCGCCACCGAAGACTTCATCACCATGGGCGCGATCACCTCGCGTCAGAACAGGACCCGCGAGATGCAACTCATTCCAGAAGCCCTGGCCCGTGCCCATATGGCCGACCGCATGCGTGAGGCCGACGGCGAACGCCGCGCCCTGCGCGTGGTCGCCGCCCGCCGCATGCAGCGGCGAGCCGAGCGCGTGTCCCTGCGCGCCCGTCGTGCACTGGCCATGGCCGTCATGAACTGACCCAGGCACCGCCTGGAGTGACACCAGCAGACCCCCGGGGGGCCTCTCCGTTCGGAGCGGCCCCCCGGTGCGTTGCGGAACGCCGCGCACCGGGCGGCGGTATCGTCGGGAGGTGGACCAGCCGACTCCCCGCCCCGCGCCCCAGGGACCCGAGGCCCCTCCCGTCACCTGCGCGCGCTGTGGCGCGCGCTCCCCGGAGGGCACGCAGCCCACCTGGACCTGCTCCGTCGAGAACGGCAGCAGACAGTACTTCTGCCACGACTGCGCCCGGGCCAACCTCCGCGCGATCGAGGGCAGGCTCGACTCCTCCTGGTGGTGAGCTGAGGCGCGAGGGATCAGGACTCCGGCAGGAACCCCGGGAGCCAGGCCTCCAGTTCCTCCCGCAGCCGCACCGTCGCACCCAACTGGCACAGCACCCCGATCGTGCTCAGCGTCACGCGGTGGATCAGCAGGTAGGCCGGCGGGAGGTTGATCTGCCGGCCCAACTGGTGCGCGGGGGAGCGCGGGTCGGCGATCCGGGCCGCCTGGCTGCGCATCCACCCCCGGGTGAAGGTGAACTCGTCGACCTTCGCCGGTTCGATGATCGGGCGGAGGTAGTCCAGCACCGCGTCCGGGTCCAGATCGATGGACTCCTTCACGAAGCCCTCGGCGCACAGGTGCCCGTAGACCCCCTCGGCGTCGTCGTCCAGGGTCATCCGCAAGGAGCGGCCCACCGGCTTGGGCAGCCCTCCCGGGAGGCGGTCGACCGTACCGAAGTCCAGCACCCCCAGCCGGAGTCGGCCGTCCGGGCCCTCCATCAAACGGAAGTTGCCCGGATGCGGATCGGCGTGCAGCAGCCCGGTGCGCGCGGGACCGGAGAAGAGGAACCGGGCCAGCAACTGCCCGGCGCGGTCGCGCTCCTCCTGGGTGCCGTCGGCGATGATCTCCGACAGCGGCGTCCCCTCGATCCACTCGGTCACCAGGACCTGGTCGCTCTGGTGCACGACATCCGGCACGACCACATCGGGATCGCCCTCGAAGGCCTCCGCGTGGATCCGCTGGGCCTCCGCCTCCAACTCGTAGTCCAGCTCCTCCGACACCCGGTCGCGCAACTCGGTGATCAGCGGCTTTATCTCCATGCCCGGGATCAGCGGCCCCAACAGCCCCGCGAAGCGGCCGAGCTGCTTGAGGTCCGACAGCAACGCCTCCCCGGCCCCCGGGTACTGCACCTTGACCGCGACCTGTCGCCCGTCGTGCCACACCGCCCGGTGCACCTGACCGATGGACGCGGCCGCCGCGGGCTTGTCCTCGAACTCCGAGAACAACGACCGCCAGTCCTCGCCGAGCCGCTCCGCCAGCACCTGGTGCACCCGCGCGGCGGGCAGCGGCGGGGCGGCCTCCTGGAGCTTGGTCAGCGCGGCCCGGTAGGGCCCGGCGACCTCCTCGGGCAGCGCCGCCTCGAAGACCGACATGGCCTGCCCGAACTTCATCGCACCGCCCTTCAGCTCACCCAGGGTGCGGAAGAGCTGTTCGGCGGTGCGCTGTTGCAGTTCGCGCGCGACGATCTCCGCGGACTTGCCCCCGATCCGCTTCCCCAACCCCCAGGTGGCCCGGCCCGCCATGCCGAGCGGCAGCGCGGCCAGCTTGACGGTACGAGTGACCGCCTTCCGGGGAAGATCAGACATGTGCCCCTCCAGTTCCCAGCCTGCCGCGCCGCACGCGGCGCCTACCCGGCCATTGTGTCCTGTCCCTCTCGGGCGGCGGAGGAGTCCCCCTCCCCGGACCCCGCCGCCCCGCACGCGCACTCCGGATGAGCCCGCACCCGGGCCCGCTCCCAGTGCAGCCCGGGCAGCGCGGCCTCCCAGCGGGCCCCCGTCGACGCGGGCAACTCCCCGTCGAGGAAGGCCAGCGCATGGGCCGCCGCCAGCCCCGCCACCGCGGTGGCCAACCCCAGGTCACAGGCGACCGAGCCACGGCGCCGATGGGCCCCGCGCCACTGCACCAGCATCCGCGCCCACCCCCGGTCCCGCGCCACCCGCGCCCGCTCCATGCACCCCGCGCACCCCGTCGTCCCCGGCAGCACCAGCGGCCCCACCAACCCGGTGCCCTCCAGCACCCCCGCGTACAGATGCGGGATCCCCGCGGCCACCCAGTCCGCGGCGGTGTCCGGATCCGGGGCCCACGCCTGGAGCCCGTCCCGGGGCGCGACCACCACCAGGGCGAGCCCCGGCTCGGGCCCCTCCCGCTCCTGGGCCCGTGGCGCCCGCCCGGGAGCCGACGCCCGCACCAGCGCCCCCGCCGCCTCCGCCCGCAGCCGGCCCACGCTCTCCGGCCCGAGCCCGCCGGGCGCCACGTCCCCCGGCTCCACCCGGCCGCCGTCCAGCACCTCGACCCGGCCCACCCCGGCCCCCGCCAGCACCGCCGCGATCAGCGCGCCCACCCGACCGCTGCCCCGCACCTGCACCCGGACGGTCCGGCGCGCCGCGATCCCCCGCAGATCACCGCCGGGCTCCCGGCGCACCAGGGACAGCGAACCCCGGTCGGGCCCCAGCCGCTCCAGCACCTCCGGGCGACGCAGCAACGACTGGGCCCGCGCTCCGCCCGCCGTGGCGTCGTCGAGCACCCCCGCCGCCGCGAGCCGTCGCACCAGCTCGTCCACCTGCCCGCCCGGCAACCCCAGCGCGGCCCCCTCCTTGCGCAGCAGTTCCATGCCGCGGGTCCCGTCGAGCCGTTCGAGCAGGGTCCCCGTCGCCGTGTCCAGCGGCCCGAACACCACCGCGTGCGCGGGCGTCACCCCGAACTGCACGGTCTGCAGGTCCCGCCAGGCCCGCGCCAACGCGGGCTTCACCTTCGGATACATCGCCCTTCCCCCTTCGCCCTTCGGCCTTCGCCCACCGAGCGGCCCCGACGCCGCTCTCGCAGCATGACCGCACCCCGTCCGCGGCGCGGAAAGTTATCCACAGGCGGACCCGATTCGGCATATGAGACGACCGCCCGGGGGCGTCCGCGGGCGCCGAAGGGAGCGAACCGCGAATCGATCATGTTCGAACCGTCGCGGGGCGGGACTTCGGCCCTGGCCACCCGGTACGGTCGTGCCGTGTCCGCCGATCCACCGCACCGCGCCGTCGAAGTCCGCCGGAGTGCGCGCCGCCGAAGGACCGTCTCCGCCTACCGCGAGGGTGACCGGACGGTCGTGCTCATCCCTGCCCGGATGTCCGAGGCGGAGGAGCAGCGCTGGGTGGGCGTGATGCTCGACAAGCTCGCCGCGCAGGAGAGCAAGCGGACCCTGGGGGACGCGGAACTCACCGAGCGCGCCGCGCGTCTGTCCGAGCAGTACTTCGGCGGCCGCGCGCGCCCCAGCTCGGTCCGCTGGGTCACCAACCAGAACACCCGGTGGGGCTCCTGCACCCCCGCCGAGGCCAGCATCCGGCTGTCCCACCGCCTCCAGGGCATGCCGGAGTACGTGCTGGACTACGTCCTGCTGCACGAGCTGGCCCACCTGCTGGTCCCGGGGCACGGCCCGAGCTTCTGGCAGCTCCTTGAGGCGTACCCCCGTACGGAACGGGCGCGCGGCTACCTCGAAGGCGTGGTCGCGGCGGAGCGCCTGCCCAAGGTCCCGGCCGCGCGCGAGGAATGAGCCGGCCCCGCCGGGCCCCGCTACGTGACCCGGCCGTGATGTGTACCGGGTCGGTACCGGCTTGGTTCGATGTCGGCGGGAGCCGTTAGCCTGACGGGCACGCATTCATCGTCGGGATGGGGGACGGTCGTTACGTATGGCCAGGGAATTCCAGCGCGGCCACAAGGCCAAGATCAGTGATCTCACCGCCGGCACCGATCTGTACGTGGGTGTGCAGATCGCCGGGCCGGGGCTGACCTTCGACATCAGCTGCTTCGGCCTCGACGCGGAAGAGCGGCTGTCGGACGACCGCTACTTCATCTTCTTCAACCAGCCCAAATCGCCCGAGGAGTCCGTCCAGCTCCTCGGTCAGCAGGCCGGTGACAGCGAATCCTTCCGGGTGACCCTGGATCGCATCCCGGCGGGCATCCGCAAGCTCTCCTTCACCGCGACGATCGACGGCGCCGGCCAGATGTCCCAGATCGGTCCGGGCTACATCCGGGTCGTCGCCGGCGGCGAGGAAGTGGTCCGCTACTCCTTCACCGGCGCGGAGTTCAGCACCGAGCGCGCCGTGATGCTGGGCGACTTCTACTTCAAGGACGCGTGGCGCTTCGCCGCCGTCGGCCAGGGCTTCGACGGCGGCCTGGAAGCGCTGCTGAAGAACTTCGGCGGCGAGGTCGTCGAGGAGGAGGCCCCCGCCCCGCAGCAGCAGGCCCCGCAGCAGGGCGCCGCCGCGCCCTCCTTCGCGCCCCCGTCCTTCGCCGCCCCGCCGCAGCAGCCGCAGTACCAGCAGCCGCCCCAGCAGCCCCAGCCGCCGCAGCACACGCCGCCCCCGGCCCCCGCGCCGTACGCCGCGCCGTCGCAGCCCGCCCCCGCGATGCACGCCGCCCCCACGATGGTGGGCCCGCTCGCACCGGCCCCGCCGGCCCCCGGCCCGTACGGCCAGCCCGTGCACCCGCCGCAGCCGCCGCCGAGCCCGTCGTACGGGGGCCAGGTCCCGGGCCAGGCTCCCGGTCAGTACCCGCCGCCGCCCGCCCCGGCCGGTCCCTACGGCCAGCCGCCGCAGCCCTCGTACGGGCACCAGGTCCCCGGCCAGGCCCCCGGCGGCTACCCGCCGCCCGGCGCGCCCGGAGCCCCGTACGGCCAGCAGCCCGGCATGCCGGCGCAGACCGCCGCCCCCGGCCTCACCTCCGCCCTCCAGCTCTACAAGGAGGCCCCCACCGGCGCCCGCTGGACCGCGCAGAACCACCAGCTCATGCGCGTCGACCTGGGCATCGGCGGCCAGCCCGTCCTCGCCCGCCAGGGCAGCATGGTGCTGTACCAGGGCAAGGTGGACTTCAGTTACAAGGGTGCGGGCTTCGCCGGCCGCATCGTCGGCAACGCCACCGGCCAGGAGATGCAGCTCATGCGCTGCACCGGCCGCGGCCAGGTCTTCCTCGCCGAGAACGGCACCCACCTGCACGCCATCGAGCTCCAGGGCGACGGGATCTGCGTCTCCGCCGAGAGCGTGCTCGCCTTCGACGAGTCGCTCCAGCACGAGGTGCGCCGCATCGAGGGCCACGGCATTCCGGGCGGCGCCCTGTTCACCATGCAGTTCCAGGGCTCCGGCACGGTCGTCGTCAAGACGCACGGCACCCCCGTGGTCCTCCCGGTCACCCCGACGACCTTCGCCGACAGCAATGCGATCGTCGCGTGGTCCGCGGGCGCCCAGGTGGTCATTTCCAGCCAGGTCCGGCTGCGCCGCAACGCCTACCCCGGACACAGCGGGGAGACCGTGAACCTCCAGTTCCGGGGAGCCCCCGGAAACTTCATCATCGTCCAGCCCTACGAGGTCTGAGGGAGCCCGCCATGAACGCAATGAACGCCATGAACCCGCAGCTCGCCGGCTACGCCCCGACCCCGGTCGCGGCCCGCATGGAGAACCACGGGCGCGCCATGCTCAAGGTCGCCATGCAGAGCGGCCACGACCTCTTCGCGCGCACCGGCTCGATGGTCGCCTACGAGGGCTTCGTGCAGTACGAGCCCAACCCGCCCGCCGTGCGCCAGATGGCCTCGCAGTGGCTGACGGGCGAGGGCGCACCGCTGATGAAGTGCACCGGCGACGGCCTGCTCTACCTCGCCGACTACGGCGCGGACGTCGTCGTCATCAACCTCAACAACGACGCCCTCTCCGTCAACGGCACCAACCTGCTCGCCTTCGACGCCCACCTCACCTGGGGCGTCGAGCGGGTCAAGGGGCTGGCGAAGTTCGCGGGCCAGGGGCTCTTCAACGTCCAGGTATCCGGCACCGGCTGGGTCGCCCTGACCTCGCGCGGCACGCCGATCGTGGTCGACTGCGGCCGCGGCGAGGACGAGACGTACGTCGACCCGGACGCGCTCGTCGCCTGGTCGCCGAACCTCAAGGTCAAGGGCAAGCGCAGCTTCAAGGCCTCGTCGATGATCGGCCGCGGCAGCGGGGAGGCCTTCCAGATGGCCTTCTCCGGCCAGGGAATCGTCGTCGTACAGCCGAGCGAGGACAGCACCGACCGGCTTCGGGCCCGGGGCTGAGGGGGAGCGGACACATCATGCAAAGCGCACTTTTCGGCCACTCCGAGGCACAGTCCCAGGAGCGGTACGTCGTCCAGAACCCGCAGATGCTGCGGGTCTCCCTCACCGGACAGGACGACGTCCTCGCCCGCAAGGGGTCGATGGTCGCCTACCAGGGGCTGATCGACTTCGACGGCGAGTACCAGAGCGGCAATCAGCGCAACGCCCGCGCCCGCACCGGTGAGGGCCTCGACCTCATGCGCTGCTCGGGGCAGGGGACGGTGTACTTCGCCAACCTCGCCCAGGACGTGCACGTGGTGGACGTCGACCAGGACGGCCTGACCGTGGACAGCAGCTACGTCCTCGCCCTCGACTCCACCCTGCACACCGAGGCGATCGCGGTCGACAGCCAGTACGGCATCTCCGGCTCGGGGAAGTACCAGCTGAACATCACCGGCCGCGGCAAGGTCGCCCTGATGACCTCGGGGCAGCCGCTGATGCTCCAGATCACGCCCGACAAGTACGTCAACGTCGACGCGGACGCCATCGTCGCCTGGTCCACCTCGCTGCGCGTGCAGATGCAGGCCCAGACGCACTCCACCGGCGTGTGGCGGCGCCGCGGGAACACCGGCGAGGGCTGGGAGCTCAGCTTCCTCGGTCAGGGCTTCGCCCTGGTGCAGCCCAGCGAGATGCTCCCGCCGCAGAACGCGCAGCTCGGCCAGGGCCTCGCCGCGCAGTACGGCATGGGCCAGCAGGGCGCCCACGCGCAGAACCAGAACAACGCCTGGAACTGACGCCCGACGCACCCTGGCCCCACGGCGGGCGGGCCCGGACCTCGAATCGAAGGTCCGGGCCCGCACCCCGTGCCGCTGCGCCGGGCGTCGGCGTCAGAGCCGCGCCCGGGTCGCCTCCAGCAGCCTGACCACCGAGGCGTCCGCGACGGCGGCCACCTCGTCGTAGGCGAACCAGCGCAGGTCCAGGGACTCGTCGCTGATCGCCGCCTCCGCGCCGGCCGGGGCCAGCGCGGCGTACTGCACGTCCAGGTGCCAGTTGCAGGGCGCCGGAATGGGGTGCCGGTCCAGCCGCACCGGGCCCCCGGGCAGCAGCGTCAGCCCGGTCTCGATCCCGGACTCCTCGCGGGCCTCGCGCAGCGCGGCGTCCACGAGCGTGCGGTCATCGCTCTCGCAGTGCCCGCCCATCTGCAACCACATGCCGAGCTTCTTGTGCAGCGTCAGCAGCACGCGGCCGCGCACCGGGTCGATCACCAGCGCGCTGGCGGTGACGTGCCCGGCCTCGCACGGCTTCCACATCCCGTCCGCGTGGGCGGCCAGGTGCTCCAGGTACACCTCGCGGAGCGCGGCCTGCTCGCCCTGGCCGTCGTACTCCTTCAGGACGCGGACCGCATCGTCGTACAGGCTCACTTGGTGTCGTCGCCGTCCTGGTCACGCTTCTCAGCGGCCTCGCCGAGCATCTTGTCGATCTCGGAGAAGTCCAGCTGTTCGCGGTGCACGAAACCGTCCGGGTCGTCCAGGTCGGAGGCCGTCGGCAGCATGTCCGGGTGTTCCCACAGGCCGTCGCGGCCGTCCACGCCGCGCGCGTCGGTGAGCGAGGCCCACAGCCGCGAGGCGTCCCGCAGCCGGCGCGGACGCAGCTCCAGACCGATCAGGGTCGCGAAGGTCTGCTCGGCCGGACCGCCCGAGGCGCGGCGCCTGCGCAGCGTCTCGCGCAGCGCGTCGGCCGAGGTCAGGCGGGGCTTGGCGGCCTCGTGCACCACCGCGTCCACCCAGCCCTCGACCAGCGCGAGCGCGGTCTCCAGACGGGCCAGGGCCGCCTTCTGCTCGGGGGTGTCCTGGGGCTGGAACATGCCGCCCTGGAGCGCTTCCTGCAGCTGCTCCGGATTCGACGGGTCGAGCTGTCCGACCACGTCCTCCAGCTTCGAGGTGTCGACCTTGATGCCGCGCGCGTACCCCTCGACGGCGCCGAAGAGGTGGGAGCGCAGCCACGGCACGTGGGCGAAGAGCCGCTGGTGGGCGGCCTCGCGCAGGGCCAGGTAGAGGCGCACCTCGTCCGAGGGGACGCCGAGGTCCTTGCCGAACGCCGCCACGTTCAGCGGCAGCAGGGCCGCCCTGCCCGCCGGGCCCAGCGGCAGCCCGATGTCGGTGGAGCCGACGACCTCGCCCGCGAGCGTGCCCACCGCCTGGCCGATCTGCTGGCCGAACATCGCGCCGCCCATGGAGCGCATCATGCCGAGCAGCGGGCCCGCCATGGCCTGCATCTCCTCGGGCAGTACGTCGCCCATCGCCGCGCCCACCCGCTCGGCGACCGGGTCGACCAGTTCCTTCCACACCGGCAGGGTCGCCTCGACCCACTCGGCGCGGCTCCAGGCCACGGCCGTACCGGCGCCCGACGGCAGGGAGGTGACGGAGTCCAGCCAGAGGTCCGCCAGCCGCACGGCCTCCTCGACGGCCGACTTCTCGGCCGGGCCGACGCTCGCGTCCTTGACGCCGTCCGCGGTGCCCTGCGCGACGGTC
Organism: Streptomyces sp. NPDC028419; assembly: GCF_055565515.1. Classification (NCBI taxonomy): domain Bacteria; kingdom Bacillati; phylum Actinomycetota; class Actinomycetes; order Kitasatosporales; family Streptomycetaceae; genus Streptomyces; species Streptomyces sp. NPDC028419. The sequence continues at coordinate 193,772 of NZ_JBVHUE010000010.1, forward strand.
TGGCGGGCGATGTCCTTGGCCATGTCCCAGTTCACGGGACCGCCCTCGTAGCTGAGCATCTGGCCCAGCTGCTGGAAGGCGGCGCCCAGGTCGTTCGGGTTCATGGAACCGAACATCGCGGCGAACGGATTGTCCGCGCCACCGGGGCCGCCGGCGCCCGGCAGTCCGGCACCGGGGAACCCGAACGGATTCGCCGGGCCGCCCTGACCGCCCTGATCGCCCTTCTTCTTGCCCTCGTCGCCGTTGTCCGGCTCCTCCGGCGGAAGGCCGAATCCGAATGGGGTGTCGCTCACGGGTTTCCTCGGCTCGTAGGGCCGCCGGCGGGAGCCGACGGGCAATGGTCCGACAACACCACCCAGCGTAGACACCACAGCCGCATCCGGGCTCGGTGCTCCGCCGACTCCTGGGCTGCGGCAGGATGGACATCACCTGGTAGGTACGCGTCAGGACGCTCACCTACTGAAGACAACCGCTGGAGACGCCCGGTGAGTTCCCCAGATCCGCAGGTTCGAGAGCCGCACGGCGACGAGAACCACCCTGACCACGACGAGCGCCCCGAGGGCGTTCGCCAGTCGCGAAACCCGTCGGCACGGGGCCCCGTCGTCGCCGTGACCGGCGCCGCGGCGGGGGTCGGCGCTGCCCTGGTCGCCCGGCTCGCGGCCTGCGACGAGGTCAAGCAGGTCATCGCGATCGACGAGCGGCGCGGTGACTGCGCGAGCGCGCAGTGGCACGTCCTGGACGTACGGGACCCCGCGATCGCCGAGAAGCTGCGCGGCGCCGACGTGGTCGTCCACCTCGCGCTCGACCTCGACCTGGAGACCGACCCGGCGGCCCGCACCGCGTACAACGTGCGCGGGACCCAGACCGTGCTCACGGCCGCCGCGGCGGCCGGGGTGCACCGGGTGGTGCTCTGCACCTCGGCGATGGTCTACGGCGCCCTGCCGGACAACGACATCCCGCTCACGGAGGACTCCGAGCTGCGGGCCACGGCCGAGGCCACCGGCGTCGGCGACCTGCTGGAGATCGAGCGCCTCGGTCGCCGGGCCCCGCGCGCGCACCCGGGCCTCAACGTCACGGTGGTGCGGCCGGCCGTCCTGGTCGGGGGTACGGACACGGCCCTGACCCGCTACTTCGAGTCGCCGCGCCTGCTGGTGGTGGCCGGGTCCCGGCCGACGTGGCAGTTCTGCCACGTCGAGGACCTGGTCAGCGCGCTGGAGTACGCGGCGCTGGAGAAGGTGGAGGGCGAGCTTGCCGTCGGGTGCGAGGGCTGGCTGGAGCAGGAGGAGGTCGAGGAGCTGAGCGGGATCCGTCGGATGGAGCTGCCGTCCGCCGTCGCGCTCGGGGCCGCGGCCCGGCTGCACCGGATCGGGCTCACGCCGTCGCCGGCCGGTGACCTCGCGTACACGATGCATCCCTGGGTGGTCAGCGTCAGCCGGCTGCACGCGGCGGGGTGGCGGCCGCGGTGGACCAATGAGGAGGTGCTGGCCGAGCTGCTCCAGGAGGTGGCCGGGCGGCACACGGTCGTCGGGCGGCGGCTCGGTCGCAAGGACGCGACGGCGGCGGGGGCCGCGGGGGCGACGGTGGCCCTGCTCGGCGCGGCCGCCGTGGTCCGTGCCGCCCGCCGCCGCCGAGGCCTCTGACCCGCCCCAGCCCTCACCCGCCGATCACGCTCGCCGCGACCCCGTTCAGCCCCGCCGGGCTGATGCGGCCTCGTTCAGCCTCGCCGCCGGAGGCTTCGCGGGGGGTTCGCCGGCGTTCGGCCGTTGGCTCTCCGTCGTGTCGGGCCGGCGTTGCCTCCGGCGGGCCCTCAATCGCCGGGCGGGCTGGGTGTGGGGCCCTCGGCCTCGCCGGGCGGGCTGGGTGTGGGCCCCTCGGCCTCGCGGGGCGGGCGGGCTGGGTGTGGGCACTCGGCCTCGTGCCCTCGGCCTTGTTGTGGGGTGAGGGGGCCGGGTTCTGTAGGAGGCTCCATATGTGGGGGATGGGGGCCGGGCGAATGGGGTATTCCGCGATGCGAGAGGCGTGGTGCACGATGAGGGCATGGCTCCGCACTTCGACCACCCCGGCGAGCAGGCCGCCCCGGACCCGATCCGACTGCTCGCGATCCGCGACACCCCGCTCTCGCTCGACGAGGTCTTCCGGGCCGTCGGCGACGACGCGACGGGAGGCACCGCGCTCTTCGTCGGCACCGTGCGCGACCACGACGGCGGGGCGGACGTCGACGCCCTCGGCTACTCCTGCCACCCGACGGCCGAAGCCGAGATGCGCCGCGTCGCCGAGCGCGTCGCGGCCAAGTACCCGGTCCGCGCCCTGGCCGCCGTCCACCGCGTCGGTGACCTCGGGGTCGGCGACCTGGCCGTGGTGGTCGCCGTGTCGTGCCCGCACCGGGGCGAGGCCTTCGAGGCCTGCCGGATGCTGATCGACGACCTCAAGCACGAGGTGCCGATCTGGAAGCACCAGACCTTCTCGGACGGCACCGAGGAGTGGGTCGGCGCCTGCTGAGGCACTCCCCGCGCCCCCCGCGTCCGCACCCGAACGGACGCGCAACACGCCCTCGATTTGCGTAACCCCGCCCCGGGCACGAGCGTTGGACCAACAAACGGCTCGTTCTCGGGGTAGGGAGCACGCACATGGGTTCTTTGGCGTGGTTGCTGATTCCGCTTTTCGCCGCCATCGGCGCAGCGATATGGGGAAGCTGGGCGGCCCGCGACCGCACTTCCGGCGACATATCCGAACTCGCCGGCTACGCACGATTCCGCGAGGTCATGGGTACGGGCCAGGCCGACAAGGCCAAGGCGCATTCCGGTTCCGACGCCGTCTGACGCGTCCCGTGAATCGCGTCCCGTGCACCACCCCGTACGGACCGGCCCCACGGGCCGCCCCACAGGGCCGTCACGTACTGTCGATCCATGCCACGCCGCACTGCGACGATGCTCGCGTCCACCCTCATGCTGTTCGCGCTGCTCTGCGCCGGAGTGTTCATCAAGGTTCCGTACTCCGAGATGAGCCCCGGCCCGACCGTGAACACCCTCGGTGACTCGCGCGGCGAGCCGGTCCTGAACATCTCGGGCCGCAAGACCTACCCGACCAGCGGTCACCTCAACATGACCACGGTCCGGGTGACCGGCGCGGACTACGACATGAACCTGCTGGAAGCGGTCTACGGCTGGGCGGCCCACGACAACATCGTGGTGCCGCACGAGAACCTGTATCCGCACGGCAAGACGGACAAGCAGTCCACGCAGGAGAACGCCGAGGAGTTCAGCCAGTCGCAGGAGAGCGCCAAGGTGGCCGCCCTCAAGCAGCTGGGCATCCCCTTCACCTCCCGCGTGAACGTCGCGACCGTGGTCAAGGGCAGCCCCGCCGAGGGCGTGCTGCACGCCGGTGACGTGATCGTCGCCGTGGACGGCGCCCCGGTGAACGAACCGGCGGACGTCGCCAAGCTGGTGACCAAGCACAAGGCGGGCGAGAAGGTCGAGTTCACCGTCATCGGCGCGGAGGAGGCGGCCGCCGCGAAGAAGGCCGGGCGCGACCCCTCGGGCACCAAGAAGGTGGAGATCACCACCGGGAAGGCGCCGGAGGACGCCCACGCGGTCGTCGGCATCCGGGCCGGGACCGACCACACCTTCCCGTTCCGCATCGACATCAACCTGGCCGACGTCGGCGGCCCCAGCGCCGGCCTGATGTTCTCCCTCGGCATCGTCGACAAGCTGACGCCCCAGGACATGACCGGCGGGAAGTTCGTCGCCGGCACCGGCACCATCGACGACGCCGGTACGGTCGGCCCGATCGGCGGCATCGAGATGAAGACCATCGGCGCCCGCAAGGCCGGCGCCCAGTACTTCCTGACCCCCGCCGAGAACTGCGCGGCGGCCGCCAAGGACGTACCGGACGGCCTCACCCTCGTGAAGGTCTCGACCATCGGCGACGCCGTCAAGGCACTGGAGAAGATCAGCAAGGGGGACGGGGCCGGACTGCCGCGGTGCGGCGCGTCCTGACCCCGTCCCCCCGCCGGGCGCCCACGGGCGTCAGGAGAAGGTGGCGGCCAGCGCCTCGGCCAGCCCCGGCACCAGGGTGGCCCCGGTGAGCACCTCGCTCGCCGCGTCCTTCTCGCGCAGCCGTACGGCCGACTCGCGCGACCCGTCGCGCAGGACGCCCACGGTCAGGCGCACCTCCTGGCGCTCCGGGTGCCCGGCGACCCACTTGGCGAGCTGCTTGTCGTTCAGGTCGGACGGCACGGCGGCCTCCGCGGACGGCGGCAGCATCAGCCGCTCCACCGTCAGCGCGCAGCCGACGACCGAGGCGGGCCAGGCGACCGTGCCCAGGAACTTGTCCAGGGCCATGCCCTTGGGGAGTTCGTCCTGCTCGATCGGGGTCAGCTGGATCTTGCCGGCGTCGTCCTGGTCGAGGCCGAGCTGCGAGGCGAGGCGGGGCTCCTGCTTGCGCAGCCGGGCCGTGTCGACGAGGGCGAAGAGCCGGGCGGGCCGGTCCCAGCCCAGGCCGGCGGCGTATTCGTCGATCTCTAGCACGGCGCGGGTCAGCGGGCTGGCCGCCATCGGAGTGCCGGGGGAGGGGGAAAGGTTGGACATGGACAACATCCTGCCTCCTTTCGACGCGATACCGGGAACTGACTAAAGCCTCAGTAAGTTGCATGAGTGGGCTCTACCATCGGGGGCCCTGCTCTTGAAAATTTTCCAGTAACACACGACACACAGCGACTTTCGAGGTGCGCACCTTGGCTTTCCAGATGCCGGACCGCGGCGGAGGCCCCTCCGGGCCACGGATGAGAGTCGGCCGCCCCTCCCGGCGTGCCCGGACTCTCCTGATGACCCTGGGCGTCCTGGCCGTCCTGGCCATGGCCTTCATCATGTTCGCGGGCTTCTGGACCGACTGGCTCTGGTTCCGCTCCGTCCACTACTCCACCGTCTTCACCACCACGCTCTGGACGAAGGTCGGCCTCTTCGCCGTCTTCGGCCTGATCATGGCCGGCGCCGTCGGCTTCAACATCTGGCTGGCGCACCGGCTCCGGCCGCCGCTCAGCGCGATGTCGATGGAGCAGCAGAGCCTCGACCGCTACCGGATGAGCGTCGCGCCGTTCAAGAAGTGGCTGCTCCTGGGCATCGCGGTGCTCGTCGGGCTGATCGCGGGCGCCTCGGCGGCCGGACAGTGGAAGACCTGGCTCATGTATGTGAACGGGGTGCCCTTCGGGCAGAAGGACCCCCAGTTCCACATGGACGTGTCGTTCTACACCTTCGACCTGCCCTGGTACCGCTTCCTGCTCGGCTTCGGCTTCGCCGCCGCCGTGCTGTCGCTGATCGCCGCGGCCATCGTGCACTACCTGTACGGCGGCCTGCGCGTCACCAGCCCGGGCGCCCGCGCGACCGCCGCGGCCACCGGACACCTGTCGGTGCTGCTCGGCATCTTCGTCTCGCTCAAGGCCGTGGCCTACTGGCTCGACCGGTACGGCCTCGCCGTGAAGTCCAGTGACTTCAAGGCCGCCGACAACTGGACCGGCCTGCGCTACGTCGACGCCAACGCCTACCTGCCGGCCAAGACCATCCTCTTCTGCATCGCCGCGATCTGCGCCGCGCTGTTCTTCGCGACGCTGTGGCGCCGCACCTGGCAGCTGCCCGTGATCGGCTTCGGCCTGATGGTGCTCTCGGCCATCCTGATCGGCGGGCTCTACCCGGCGATCGTGCAGAAGTTCCAGGTCCAGCCGAACGAGCAGGCCAAGGAGTCGCCGTACGTCGAGAAGAACATCAAGGCGACGCGCGACGCCTACGGGATCGCCGATTCCGACGTGAAGGACTACGCGGGCGTGCCCGCCGAGGGCACGGACAAGGCGAAGCTGCGGCAGGCCGCCGACACGACGGCCAGCGTCCGCCTCCTCGACCCCAACATCGTCTCCCCGGCCTTCCAACAGCTCCAGCAGGTCAAGGGCTACTACGCCTTCCCGTCCACGCTCGCCGTCGACCGGTACAACGGCCAGGACACGGTCATCGGTCTGCGCGAGCTGAACATCGGCGGCATCCCGAAGAACAACTGGATCAACGACCACTTCAAGTACACGCACGGCTACGGCGTGGTCGCGGCCAAGGGAACCACCGTCAAGGACGGCGCCCCCGACTTCACCCAGTCCGACCTCCCCTCCAAGGGGATGTTCGGCACGGACTTCGAGCAGCGCATCTACTACGGCGAGCAGACGAAGCAGTACTCGATCGTCGGCGGACCGCAGAAGGAGCTCGACTACTCGGACGACAAGGGCGAGAAGGAGACCAGCTACACGGGCGACAGCGGGGTCAACCTCGACAACCCGATCAACCGGGCCGCCTACGCACTCGCCTTCAGCGAGCCGCAGATCATGTACTCCGGCGCCATCGGCGAGGGCTCGCGGATCCTCTACAACCGCACGCCCAAGGAGCGCGTCGAGGCGGTCGCCCCCTGGCTGACCATCGACGGCGCGCCCTACCCGGCGGTCGTCAAGGGCCGGGTCGTCTGGATCGTCGACGCCTACACGACGACCAACGGCTACCCCTACGCCTCGCGCACCACGCTGGGCGACAGCACCGCGGACTCGCTGACCAACAGCCAGCGCGCGGTGGTGGCCCAGGAGAACCAGGTCAACTACATCCGCAACTCGGTGAAGGCCACCGTCGACGCCTACGACGGCAAGGTCAACCTGTTCCAGTGGGACACCAAGGACCCGGTCCTCAAGACCTGGATGAAGGCGTTCCCGGGCACGGTCAAGGAGAAGAGCGAGATCTCCAAGGACCTGATGGCGCACCTGCGCTACCCGCAGGACCTCTTCAAGGTCCAGCGCGAGCTGCTGACCCGCTACCACGTCACCGACCCGCAGACCTTCCTCAGCGGCAGTGAGGCCTGGGCCGTCCCGGACGACCCCACGACCAAGGGCACGGCGGTCCCGCCGTACTACCTGTCGATGAAGATGCCGGGCCAGACCGAGAAGGACCAGGTCTTCTCGCTCACGACGACCTTCACGCCGAACGAGCGGGACAACCTGAGCGCCTTCATGGCGGTCAACGCAGATCCGGGCACCCCGGACTACGGCAAGATCCGCGTCCTGAAGATGCCGACCAGCAAGCCGGTCGACGGTCCCAAGCAGGTCCAGAGCAAGTTCAACTCCGAACCCAAGATCGCCGAGTCCATCCGCCTGCTGCGCGGTGGCGACTCCGAGGTCGAGTACGGAAACCTGCTCGCGGTCCCGCTGGACGGCGGCATGCTCTACGTCGAGCCGGTGTACGTGCGCAGTTCCGGGCTGAAGTACCCGCTGCTGCGCAAGGTCCTCGTGACCTACGGCAACCAGACGGCCTTCGAGGACACCCTGGACAAGGCGCTCGGCGTGGTCTTCGGCGCGGATACGGCGACGCCGCCGACGACGCCGAACCAGCCGCCGCCGGGCGACGGCACCACCAAGCCGCCCGTCAACCAGGACCCGACGGTCAAGGCGGCCCTCGCGGACGCCTCGAAGGCCTTCGACGACGCCGACAAGGCCATGAAGGCCGGCGACTGGGCGGCGTACGGCAAGGCGCAGGCCGACCTGTCGGCGGCGCTGAAGCGTGCGGTCGAGGCCGAGAACAAGCTGGCCAACCAGCCGAAGCCGGGAGGCTGACCGCCCGGCGATCAAGGATGAGGGGTTCCGTTCCGCGTCGTGCTACTGTGGTTTTACCGACGCGGGGTGGAGCAGCTCGGTAGCTCGCTGGGCTCATAACCCAGAGGTCGCAGGTTCAAATCCTGTCCCCGCTACTGAAGACGAAGGCCCGGATCCATGGGATCCGGGCCTTCGTCGTGCCCGATCCTGGGCCGCGCGGCGGTGACCCGTGCCCACGGCACATGCGGGACACGCCACGCGGTAGCTGAGGTGGGTGAGTTGGGGCGGGAGCGTGTTTGACTTGTCCCACTGGGGGCAAGTCGACAAAGCGCTGTAGTGACCTCACTAGTGACCTCACTGGCTGCGACATACCAGGTGTACGCGGGTAGCAGGTGATGCGACGATGGGATTTATGGGGGACAGGTCAACTCTGCTGGAGACAGGGCGGTTTGTGAGGGCGGAGGCCGAAACGGGCACGGGAGCCGGTGAACCGGCCGCGGCCGTGAGCGCGGAGCCCGTACGGACCGGCGCCGACCAGCGGAACACGTACCGCACCGACGAGGTCTTCGACGGAGCCGAGGCCGACGCGGCGAGCGACGCCGAGTTGGAGGCCCGCCACCGCGGAGCCGCCGACAAGGGCGACCCCGGCGCCATGAGCGTGCTCGGGGCCCTGTTGCTGCGCCGCGGAGACCTGGCCGGGGCCGAGCCGTACCTGCGCGGAGCCACCGCCGCGGGAGACCGTGCCGCCGCCAACAACCTGGGCGTCCTCCTGCACCAGCGCGGCTACCCCGAGGACGCGGCCGGCTGGTGGCGGGTCGCCGCCGTGGCCGGATCCGCACCCGCCGCCCACGCGCTGGGCCGGCACTACCGCGAGCGGGGCGACGAGCCCGCCGCCGAGTACTGGCTGCGCCAGGCGGCGGAATCCGGCCACGCCCTCGGCGCCTTCGGGCTCGCCGACCTGCTGGCGCACCGCGGGGACGGCGGGGCCGAGCGGTGGCTGCGCGCCGCCGCCGAACAGGGCCACCGCGAGGCCGCCTACCGGCTCGCCCGGCACCTGCGCCGCCGCGAGCCCGCCGAGGCCGAGCAGTGGTACCGCCAGTCCGCCGCGCGCGGCCACCGCCGCGCCGCGCTGCACCTGGGCGCGCTGCTGGAGGCGCGCGGGGAGCTCAAGGAGGCCGGCCGCTGGTACCTCAGCTCCGCCAAGCAGGGCGAGGCGCGGGCCGCCTGCGCCCTGGGCTTCCTGCTGCGCGACGCCGGGGACGAGGACAGCGCCGTCACCTGGTGGCTGCGGGCCGCCCAGGACGGCGACGGCAACGCGGCCAACGCGCTGGGCGCGCTGCACGCCGCGCGCGGGGAGACGCAGACCGCCGAGCGCTGGTACCGCAGCGCCATGGACGCGGGCGACCAGAACGGGGCGTACAACCTCGCCCTGCTGTGCGCGGCGCAGGACCGGACCGCGCAGGCCGAGCAGTGGTACCGCCGCGCCGCCTACGCCGGCCACCGCGAGGCGGCCAACGCGCTGGCCATCCTGCTGCTCCAGGGCGGCGACGCGGCCGGCGCCGAGCCGTGGTTCTCCAAGGCGGCCGAGGCGGGCAGCGTGGACGCCGCCTTCAACCTGGGCATCCTCTTCGCCAGCCGCGACGACGACCGTACGGCGCTCAAGTGGTACGAGCGGGCGGCCTCGGCCGGGCACACGGACGCGGCCCTCCAGGTCGGCATCGCACTGGTCCGCGACGGCGAGGAGCGGGCGGCCGAGCGGCACCTGCGCTGCGCGGCGGGCGGCGGCAGCGCGGAGGCCGCGTTCCGGCTGGCCGCGCTGCTGGAGTCGCTGGCCCCGCCGCCGGAGCCGGTGGCGCTGGGCGAGCCGATCGCCGGCGCGCCCAAGTCCGAGAGCGAGGAGTGGTACGAGCGGGCCGCCGAGGAGGGCCACCGCCGGGCCCAGGTCCGGGTGGGCATGATGGCCGCCGGGCGCGGTGACGTGGTCGCGGCGGCCCGCTGGTACCGGGAGGCGGCGGAAGCCGGCTCCCGCAACGGCGCCTTCAACCTCGGGGTGCTGCTGGCCCGCGAGGGCAGCGAGCCCGAGGCCGCCCTGTGGTGGACCCGGGCCGCGGTGGCGGGGCACGGTCGCGCCGCGCTGCGGCTCGGGCTCTTCGCCGCGCGGCACGGGGATCTGGCCGAGGGGCAGAAGTGGTGCGCGCGGGCCATGGAGCTGGGGCCGGCGGAGGTCTCGGAGCGGGCCGCGCGGCTGCGCGAGGCGCTGGCCGAGGAACTGTCGGCCTGAACGGCGGCCCCGCGGGGCCGCCGTTCAATCGATTTGCTCCCGCGGGCGACCTTCGCGTAGAGTCAGGTTTACCGACGCGGGGTGGAGCAGCTCGGTAGCTCGCTGGGCTCATAACCCAGAGGTCGCAGGTTCAAATCCTGTCCCCGCTACTGAATGACCGAAGGCCCGGATCCCCTGGATCCGGGCCTTCGGTCGTTTCCATGTGCGTAGGCTCCCTGGGCGCAGACCGTACGACGGAGGGCCGGGGTGGCGACCCCGGCCCTTCGTCATGCGTCATGCGTCATACGGCGTGCGTGCTGCTACGCGCCCGCGCAGTTCGGGCAGATGCCCCGGTAGGTCACCTCGACCGCGGAGACGGCGAAGCCGAAGCGCTCGCTGTCGGGCAGGTCGGCCAGCGGGTTGCCCGCCGGGAAGACGTCGCGGATCGCCCCGCACTGGGCGCAGACCAGGTGCTGGTGCGGGCGGTGTGCGTTGGGGTCGTAGCGCTTGGCGCGCCGGTGGTCCGTCGACACTTCCAAGATCTCACCCAGAGTGACGAGTTCGCCCAGCGTGTTGTAGACCGTCGCCCGGGAAATCTCCGGGAGCTTGGTCACGGCGCGCGCGTGCACCTCGTCCGCCGTCAGGTGAACGTGGTCACCGTCGAGCACCTCGGCCACGACTCGCCGCTGGGCAGTCATGCGCCAGCCGCGTCCGCGAAGTCTCTCCAGCAGGTCACTCATAGACGCCAGCCTAACAGCGAGGTGACTCGGTGTAGATCCCGAATCAGTGTGGACTTGGATGCTTACTTGACTTAGACAAAGTCCATCGTAGGATCGGTTACGGCAAACGCCAAGGACAGGACTTGCAGGAATGACGCAGGAGGCGCACGTGACGCAGGGACCGCTCACCACGGAGGCCGGGGCTCCGGTCGCCGACAACCAGAACAGCGAGACCGCGGGCGTCGGCGGCCCCGTCCTGGTCCAGGACCAGCTGCTGCTGGAGAAGCTCGCGCACTTCAACCGCGAGCGCATCCCGGAGCGCGTCGTGCACGCCCGTGGCGCGGGTGCCTACGGCACCTTCACCCTCACCCGTGACGTCTCCGAGTGGACCCGGGCGAAGTTCCTCTCCGAGGTCGGCAAGCAGACCGAGACCTTCCTGCGCTTCTCCACCGTCGCCGGCAACCTCGGCAGCGCGGACGCGGTGCGTGACCCCCGCGGCTGGGCGCTGAAGTTCTACACCGAAGAGGGCAACTACGACCTCGTCGGCAACAACACCCCGGTGTTCTTCATCAAGGACGCCATCAAGTTCCCGGACTTCATCCACACCCAGAAGCGCGACCCGTACACGGGCTCGCAGGAGGCCGACAACGTCTGGGACTTCTGGGGCCTGTCGCCCGAGTCGACCCACCAGGTGACCTGGCTCTTCGGTGACCGCGGCATCCCGGCGTCCTACCGCCACATGAACGGCTACGGCTCGCACACGTTCCAGTGGAACAACGAGGCCGGCGAGGTCTTCTGGGTCAAGTACCACTTCAAGACCGACCAGGGCATCAAGAACCTCACCCAGGCCGAGGCCAACGTCCTCGCGGGCGAGGACCCCGACTCGCACCAGCGCGACCTGCGCGAGTCGATCGAGCGCGGCGACTTCCCGTCCTGGACCGTGCAGGTCCAGATCATGCCCGCGGCCGAGGCGGCCCAGTACCGCTTCAACCCCTTCGACCTCACGAAGGTGTGGCCGCACGAGGACTACCCGCCGATCGAGATCGGCAAGCTGGAGCTCAACCGCAACCCGGAGAACGTCTTCGCCGAGGTCGAGCAGAGCATCTTCAGCCCGGCACACTTCGTCCCCGGCATCGGTCCGTCCCCGGACAAGATGCTCCAGGGCCGCCTCTTCGGTTACGGCGACGCCCACCGCTACCGCGTCGGCATCAACGCCGACCACCTGCCGGTGAACCGTCCGCACGCCACCGAGGCGCGCACCAACTCCCGTGACGGCTACCTCTACGACGGTCGCCACGCGGGTGCGAAGAACTACGAGCCGAACAGCTTCGGCGGTCCGAACCAGACGGACCGTCCGCTGTGGCAGCCGCTCCCCCTCACCGGGGGCACCGGCAACCACCCGGCCGCGGTGCACCGCGAGGACAACGACTTCGTCCAGGCCGGCAACCTCTACCGCCTCTACTCGGAGGACGAGAAGTCCCGCCTGATCGAGAACCTGTCGGGCTTCATCGCCAAGGTCTCGCGCGACGACATCGTCGAGCGCGCGATCAACAACTTCCGCCAGGCGGACGGCGACTTCGGCAAGCGGCTCGAGGCCGCGGTCCAGGCCCTTCGCGGCTGATCGGAACGCTTGTCGTAGGCGACGGGCCGGGACCCCCACGGGGGTGCCGGCCCGTCGGCTTTTCCGGGCGCGTGCGGTCGGGCTCAGCGCAAGGGGGACGGGGAGGGCAGGATCGTACGCCGCTGCGGCAGCCAGCACCGGATGATGTCGCGCACGGAGACGATGCCCACCGGCCCGCCGTCCTCCAGCACGATCAGATGCCGGAAGCCGCCGCGGACCATGGCCTCGGCGGCTTCGTTCAACGTGGCGTCGGGAGTGCAGAACACCACGTCGGTGGTGGCGTGCGCGCTCAGGATCTCGCGGTCGGGGTCGTGCCCCGCGCCGATCGAATTGAGGATGTCACGTTCGGTCAGGATGCCGATGCCGCTGTGATCCGGATCGAGCACGACGGCGGCGCCGACGTGCCGGCCGGACATCAGGCACGCGGCCTGCCGGAGGGTGTGGGTGGGACCGAGGGTGAGGATCAGGGTGCTCATGGCGTCACGGACAAGCATCATGAAGACAGCCACCTCCTAGGGGTGAGACCCCCCGCCCGGTTCACAAACCCACAAGCGGAGGAGCCCCAGATTCCCATGGACACGGAGTGTCATCAAGAGGGCGCACTCAGTCGCGTGGGCGCAAGTACCCGAGCAGCTCATCGTGCAATACCCCGTTGGACGCCGCCGCGTTGCCGCCGTGCACGCCGTCGATCCCGTCCAGGCCGGTGAAACGCCCCCCTGCCTCCTGCACGACGATCGCGTTCGCCGCCATGTCCCACAGCGACAGCTCCGGCTCCGCGCAGATGTCCACCGCCCCCTCGGCGACGAGCATGTACGACCAGAAGTCCCCGTACGCCCGGGTCCGCCACACCGCGCGGGTCAGGTCCAGGAAGCCGGGCAGCAGCCCGCGCTCCTCCCAGCCGCCCAGCGAGGCGTACGAGAAGGAGGCGTCGGCCAGGGAACCGACCTTGGAGACCCCGATCCGGGTCCCGTCCGCCGGCCCGCGCCCCGTGTACGCCCCGCCGCCCTCGGCGGCCCACCAGCGACGGCCCAGCGCGGGCGCGGACACCACGCCGACCACCGGCCGCCAGGTGCCGTCGGCGCCCTCCACCATCAGGGAGATCAGCGTGGCCCACACCGGGACCCCGCGCACGTAGTTCTTCGTACCGTCGATGGGGTCGACGACCCAGCGCCGCGGGCCCGTGCCCTCGACCCCGTACTCCTCGCCGAGGATCGCGTCCCCCGGCCGCGCGGCCAGGATGCCCGCGCGGATCAGCTCCTCCGCGGCCTTGTCGGCCTCGCTCACCGGAGTCATGTCGGGCTTGGTCTCGACCTCGAGGTCGAGGGCCTGGAAGCGGGCCATCGTGGCCACGTCGGCGGCGTCGGCGAGCTCGTGGGCAAGGCGAAGGTCATCGTCATACTCGGGCATGGCCGAACAGTATCGACATCGGATCGGCCGGACCAACGGTGTCCACGATCAAGCCGCACACCGGCCGACGGCCGCTCTTGACAGGGTCCGCGCACGCGTCAACCCTGACGGACAGACGAGCGGAGGCGAAGATGCCGGCAGCGCGGGAGTCCTTGCTTGAGGCGGCGGTAGCGGCGCTCGCGGCGCGCCCGTGGCCCGTGGTGCGGATGGTGGAAGTGGCCGCCGCGGCCGGGGTGTCCCGGCAGACCCTCTACAACGAGTTCGGCGGCAAGGACGGCCTGGGCCGGGCCCTGGTCCGTCGCGAGACCGACCGCTACCTCGCCGGAGTGGACCGGGTGCTCGGCGCCGAGCAGGGCGCCCACGAGCGGATGGCCGAGCTGGCGAGCTGGACCGTACGGACGGCCCGCGCGCACCCGTTGTTACGGGCCCTGCTCACCGGATGCTGGGACGCGCGGCTCCCGTTGCTCGTGCCCGGGCCGCGCCCGGAGGAGCTCACCCGGGCGGTCCGGGACCGGGCCGCCGCCGCGCTGGCGCCGGGGGAGTGGACCGCGTACCGCTGCGAGCTGGTCGTGCGCCTCGCCCTGTCCTACGTGGTCGCGCCCGGCGGGGACGCCCCGCTGGGGGACCTCGGCCTCTTCGGGCCGGGCCGCGGGCTCGGTGCGCCGGTCAGTGCGCCGAGCCGGACAGCTGGAGACCGATGACCCCGAGGATGACCAGCGAGATCGAGACCAGCTTGAGGGTGGAGACCAGGTCGCCGAGGAAGATCATCCCGTAGATGGCGGTACCGGCCGCGCCGATGCCGGTCCAGACCGCGTAGGCGGGACCGACGTCGAGCTTCTTCAGCGCCATGGTGAGCAGGCCGAAGCTGCCCAGGGCGAAGCACGCGAAGGCGATGGTCGGCCACAGCCGGGTGAAACCGTGGGACAGCTTGAGGCAGACCGCGAAACCGGTCTCCAGGATTCCCGCGACCACGACGAGCAGCCACGCCATGTCGAATGCCTCCCCGCGCTGGTGCGGCCCGGCTCGCGCCGGCACCACTTGGTGCGATTATGCATTTACCAGACACGGCGCCCGGCAAACCCCGTCGGACGATCAACCACCGTCCGACCCTGGGCCGGTCAGTCCCCCTCGCGGCGCTCACGCGTCTGGAGCAGCCGCCGCAACGAGTACAACCGCGCCGGATCCGCGTGACCGTCCTCCACCCACTGGTCCAACGCGCAGTCCACCTCGTCGTGACTGCACGCGCGCGGGCAGCCCTCGGTCCCCGGCACCAGCTCCGGGAAGGCCAGGATCACCCGGGACGGGTCCACGTGGTGCAGGCCGAAGGAGCGCACGCCCGGGGTGTCGATGACCCAGCCGTCCCCGCCCGGCAGCGGCAGCGCGAGCGCCGAGGTGGTGGTGTGCCGGCCGCGGCCGGTCACCGCGTTCACCACGCCGGTGGCCCGCTTGCGGTCCTCGGCGACCAGCGAGTTCACCAGCGTGGTCTTGCCGACGCCCGAATGGCCGACGAAGGCGGTGATCCGCCCGTGCAGCCGCTCGCGCACCCGCTCGGCCGCGTCCCCGGTCGCCAACTCCTCGCGGTTGGTGACGACGTAGTTCAGGCCGAAGGTCGAGTAGATCTCCAGGATCTTGTCCGCGGAGGTCAGGTCGGACTTCGTGAGCACCAGCAGCGGTTCGAGCCCCGCGTCGTACGCCGCCACCAGACAGCGGTCGATCATCCGGGGCCGCGGCTCCGGATCGGCCAGCGCGGTCACGATGGCCAACTGGTCGGCGTTGGCGACGACCACGCGCTCGTACGGATCGTCGTCGTCGGCGGTGCGCCGCAGCACCGACTTGCGCTCCTCGATCCGCACGATCCGGGCCAGGGTGTCCTTCTTGCCCGTCAGGTCACCGACGATCCAGACCAGGTCGCCGACCACCGCCGCCTTGCGCCCCAGCTCGCGGGACTTCATGGCGTGGATCGTGCGGCCGTCGACCAGGCAGGTCAGCCGGCCCCGGTCCACGGTCAGGACGAAGCCCTCGGCGGCGTCCTCGTGCTTGGGGCGGATGTTGGTCCGCGGCCGGTTGCCCTTGGGGTTGGGCCGCTGGCGGATGTCGTCCTCATCGGTGTTCTTGCCGTACCTGCGCATGACGGTCCCTACGCTCCCGCTCCCGTTCCCGCGAGCATGTCTGCCCACATCCGCGGGAAGTCCGGCAGGGTCTTGGCGGTCGTGGCCACGTTCTCGATCAGCACGCCCGGCACCGCCAGGCCGATCACCGCGCCCGCGGTGGCCATCCGGTGGTCGTCGTAGGTGTGGAAGGTCCCGCCGTGCAGCGGGCGCGGGCGGATGCGCAGGCCGTCCGCGGTCTCGGTGACATCGCCGCCGAGCGCGTTGATCTCCGCGGTCAGGGCCGCCAACCGGTCCGTCTCGTGCATCCGCAGGTGCTGCACCCCGCGCAGGACCGACTCGGAGTCGGCCAGCGCCGCCACCGCCGCGACGCCCGGGGTCAGCTCGCCGACGTCACCGAGGTCCACGTCGATGCCGTGGATCTTGCCGGTGCCGGTGAACACCAGACCCGCGTCGGTCAGCTCGCACGAGCCGCCCATCTCGGTGAAGATCGCGCGCAGCGCGTCGCCGGGCTGCGTGGTGCGCCGCGGCCAGTCGGGAATGGTCACCGTGCCACCGGTGATCAGCGCGGCCGCCATGAAGGGCTGCGCGTTCGACAGGTCCGGCTCGACGACCATGTCGCGGCCGAGCAGCGCGCCGGGCGTCACCCGCCACACGTTCTTCTCGCCGCCCGCCTCGGGGGTGTCCACCTGCGCACCGGCCGCGCGCAGCATCTCCACCGTCATCCGGATGTGCGGCATCGACGGCAGTTTCGTGCCCACGTGCCGGACCTCGACGCCCTGGTTGAAGCGCGGGGCGGAGAGCAGCAGCGCGGAGACGAACTGCGAGGAGTTGGTCGCGTCGATCTCGACCGTGCCGCCCTCCAGGGCGCCGCCGCCGTGGACGGTCAGGGGCAGCGCGCCCCGGCCGTCGTCGTCGATCCGGGCGCCGAGGGCGCGCAGTGCGTTGATGACCTCGCCGAGCGGGCGCTCGTAGGAGCGCGGGTCGCCGTCGAAGCGGATGTCGCCGGCGGCCAGGGTGGCCACGGGCGGCAGGAAGCGCATGACCGTGCCCGCGTTGCCGACGTCCACCGTCGCGGGGCCGTGCAGGGCCGCCGGGATGATCCGCCAGGCCTCGCCCGTCTCGCCGTCGCCCGCGGAGCTGGAGGAGACCGTTTCCTCGATGCCCACGCCCATGGCCCGCAGCGAGTCCGCCATCAGCTGGGAATCCCGCGAGCGCAGCGGCCGGCGCACCCATCCGGGCTCGGCGGAGAGGGCGGCCAGGACCAGGGCCCGGTTGGTGACCGATTTGGACCCGGGGACGGTGACGGAGGCCCGCACGGGCCCGTCGGCTAGGGGGGCGGGCCAGAGGGCGGACGGCGCGGGGGTGTCGGTCATGGCCCTCACTTTAGTTGGTCGGGCCGGACCCAGATCTTGATCGGCTCACAGGTCCAGCAGCCAGCGCCCGCCGCCGATCAGCGAACACAGCGAGACGGCGTGGAAGAGGAAGAGCCACATCACCGGGTGCACGTGCGTGAGCCGCCCGAGCTGGTCCGCGTCGGAGTCGGGTGCCCCGCCGCCGCGCCGCTTGTGCTGGAGCTCGAAGACCGGACGTACGCCGCCCAGCAGCAGGAACCACACCACGCCGTAGGCGAACGCCGCCTGTACCTCGGCCGGGGCCAGCCAGGACACGAGCAGGAACGCCCCGCCGGACAGGAAGACGGTCAGCACGCCGTACGCGTTGCGGATCATCAGCAACATCGCCAGCAGCAGCGCGGTCGCCACCCACAGCAGCAGCGTGATCCGGTGCGCGGCCAGCAGCCAGGCCCCGCCGAGGCCCAGCAGGGAGGGCGCGGTGTAGCCGGCGGCGGCCGTCAGGATCATGCCGATCCCGGTCGGCCGGCCCCGGCTCACCGTGAGCCCGCTCGTGTCCGAATGCAGCCGGATCCCGTCGAGCCTGCGCCCGGTGAGCACCGCGACCAGCCCGTGCCCGCCCTCGTGCGCGATGGTCACGGCGTTGCGCGAGAGCAGCCAGAGCGGCCGGGGCGCGACCACGGCCAGCGCGACGACGGCCGTGACGATCACCAGCCAGAGTTCTGGCGCGGTCTGTATCCCGGTGAGCCGGTCCCACAGGCCGGCGGCGGAGAGGGAGTGCGTGTCGTCCACGGGTGTGCCGACTCCTTGCGGTGGTGATCGGGTGTCATGGCAGTCTGGCAGCCATGTGCGGAAGGTTTGCAGCGAGTCGTGGGCCGGAGGAACTGGCGGGCGTTTTCGGGGTGGAGCGGTGGGAGCCCGCCGAGGCCCTGGCCCCGGACTGGAACGTCGCCCCGACGAAGGAGGTCCTCGTCGTCCTCGACCGTCCACTGAAAGACGCGGCCGAGCGGCGTCCGGTTCGCCAGCTGCGCCGCCTGAAGTGGGGGCTGGTCCCCTCCTGGGCCAAGGACCCCGAGGGCGCCGCCCGGATGATCAACGCCCGGTCCGAGACCCTGCACGAGAAGCCGTCCTTCCGTCGCCCCTTCGCCCGCCAGCGCTGCATCGTCCCGGCCGACGGCTACTACGAGTGGGTCACCGCCCACGACGAGCGGCAGCTGGAGGTCGAGGGCAAGAAGAAGCGGGCCCGCAAACAGCCCTACTTCGTGCTCCCCAGTGACGGCTCCGTCTTCGCGATGGCCGGGATATACGAGTTCTGGCGCGACCGGACCCTGCCCGACGAGCACCCGCTCGCCTGGTGGGCCACCTGCTCGGTGATCACCGCCGAGGCCGAGACCGGTCCGCTCGGGGTGGCGCCCGCCGAGGGGCCGCGCTCGCTCTGCGACATCCACCCCCGGATGCCGCTCATGCTGACCCCGGACCGCTGGGACGCCTGGCTCGACCCGGCGCGCACCGACGAGGCCGAGCTGCGGGCCCTGCTGGCGCCCCCGCCGGGCGGCCGGATGCGGGCCTATCCGGTCTCCACCTCGGTCAGCAACGTCCGCAACAACGGGCCCGAGCTGCTGACGGAGCTGGAGGCGCCCGAGGAAGCCACGCTGTTCTAGAACTCCGATGCCTCGGGCTTCCCGCAGGATGGGGGGCATGAGCACGCCTACGCAGCACGTCCAGAGCGTCGACACCCCGGCGGGCGAGGCCCGGATCACCTGGCACCCGGCGGCGCGGCCGCGGCTGGTGCTGGCCGTCGGCCACGGCGCCGGCGGCGGGATCGAGGCCCGGGACCTGGTCGCGCTGGCGGCGGCCCTGCCGGCCGGGGGATCACCGTCGCCCTGGTGGAGCAGCCCTGGCGGGTGGCCGGGAAGAAGGTCGCGGCCGCGCCGAAGGTGCTGGACACGGGCTGGCGGGCGCTGTGGCCCGCGCTGGGCGGCCCCGGCCTGCCGGTGGTCGCCGGCGGGCGCAGCGCGGGGGCGCGGGTGGCCTGCCGGACCGCCGCCGAGCTCGGGGCGGTCGGGGTGCTGGCCCTGGCCTTCCCGCTGCATCCGCCGGGCCGGCCCGAGAAGACCCGGCTGGCCGAGCTGCTGGGCGCCGGGCGGCCGACGCTGGTGGTACAGGGCGGCCGGGACCCCTTCGGAGGCCCGGCGGAGTTCCCGGCTCCGGGGGCGGGGGACACGTACCGGCTCGTGGAGGTGGCGTACGGCGATCACGGCTTCGCGGTGCCGAAGCGGGCGGCGACCACCCAGGAGGAGGCCCTCGCGGTGATCACGGACGCGGTGGCGGACTGGCTCGTGGACCTGCCCCTCTGAGACCCCGCCGAGCCCCCTCCGAGACCCCTGCCGCGACCCCGGTTCCGGGGCGACCTGACACATTCCCGGAGCATGTGAGCCAGGTCGCATTCGAGCCTTTCCGGAACTCGGGGGAAACTCCGCGGGCGCCGGGGAATGCCGTGCCCCGGCCCCGCTGTTGTGCGGGATGTCGGAACGTACGGAATCTCGCCGGAGGAGAGGGAGCGCATGACCCAGGTCATCAGTCAGAACCGTCCGCAGGCCGCCAGCGGCCTGGAGTGGACGGTGCTGCCCGGGTCCAAGCACGGTGCCCCTCGGGCGGCGGATGGCCGGGAAGGTCGACTATTCTCCGATTCGAGCGGGTCCGCTTTCGGAGCCGCCACGCTGTCGGAGGAGGTGGGTCCTGTCGCTGGGACCGACGAAGGCCACGCGCAGGAGACGACCCCGGAGCGCAACGCGCGCTTCGAGCGGGACGCCCTCGGCTACCTCGACCAGATGTACTCGGCCGCGCTGCGCATGACGCGCAATCCGGCCGACGCCGAGGACCTGGTCCAGGAGACGTATGCGAAGGCGTACGCGTCCTTCCACCAGTTCCGCGAGGGCACCAACCTCAAGGCGTGGCTCTACCGCATTCTGACGAACACCTTCATCAACTCCTACCGCAAGAAGCAGCGCGAACCCCAGCGCAGTGCGGCGGAGGAGATCGAGGACTGGCAGCTGGCGCGCGCCGAGTCGCACATGTCGACCGGTTTGCGTTCCGCCGAATCGCAGGCGCTCGATCACCTGCCCGATTCGGACGTGAAGGAAGCACTCCAGGCCATTCCGGAAGAGTTCCGCATTGCCGTCTATCTCGCGGACGTAGAGGGCTTTGCCTACAAGGAGATCGCGGACATCATGGGTACACCCATCGGTACGGTCATGTCGCGACTCCACCGTGGGCGCCGCCAACTCCGCGGAATGCTGGAGGACTACGCCCGCGAGCGCGGGCTGGTCCCCGCCGGCGCGGGAGAGTCGAACGACGGGAAAGGCTCGGGCTCATGAGCTGCGGAGATCCGCACGAGACGGAGTGCTCTGAGGTCTTGGACCACTTGTACGAGTTCCTGGACCGCGAGATGCCGGACAGCGACTGCACGAAGTTCGAAACGCACTTCGGCGAGTGCAATCCCTGCCTCGAGAAGTACGGCCTGGAACAGGCCGTGAAGAAGCTGGTCAAGCGCTGCTGCGGGTCGGACGACGTACCGCAGGACCTGCGCTCGAAGGTGATGGGCCGGATCGAGCTGATCCGCTCGGGGCAGGCCGTACCCGATCACGACGTGACGGCGGCGCCGCCGAGCCCGGCCACTCCCGCCACTCCGGCGACGGGCTGATCCCTTTCCGAGGGAACGGGTGCCCCCGGAAAGCGACTTCGTTCACCCGAAGGTGCTAATCCAGGGGCCTCCGGACGGCCCAACACGCGAATGTGGCCCGCTCGCCGCGGGCCACACCTATTCTCCCCTTCCGGTACCGGTTGTTTTTCCGTAACCGGCTCGAAGGTTCCGGGGGAGGAGAGCGCCATGCGGGGACTTCCGCCGGCGGCGCGCGCCTACATCCTCTGCGTCGTCCTCGGCGCCCTCGCCTGCGTCCTGCCCGCGCTGCTCGGCCCCGGCACGCCCCGGGCCGCCGTCGCCCTGCTCGCCGTCCTCTACCTCGTCTGCGAGCTGGCCAAGCTCTGCCCACGGCTCGGCGGGCGGGGGCCCGAGGGCATCGGGGCCTTCTTCCCCGTCGTCCTCGCCGCCGTCTTCCTGCTGCCGCCCTCCGCCGCCGCGCTGGTCGCCCTCCCCGGCGCGCTCGCCGGGGCCGCGGCCGAGCCGCCCGTCGCGGTGCGCCGGGCCTGGCACGGGGCGCAGCAGGCGCTGGCGGCCTGGGCCGCGGGAGGCACCTTCGCCCTGCTCGGCGGTCCCGCCGCGCTCGGCGGCGCCGCCCGCTCCGGGGGAGCGGTCGCCGACTTCCCCTACGTGATGCTCCCGGCGGCCCTCGCGGCCGTCGTGTTCTGCCTGGTGCTCACCGCCCTCGAAGCGGGCGTACTGGCCACCGCCGAGCGGCGGCCGGCGGCGACCGCCTGGCGCGCGCCGCTCGCCCTCTCCCTCGCCCCGCACTGCGTGCACGGCCTGGCGGGGCTCATGATGGCCGTCATGTGGCGCAGCCCCTACGGGCCGCCCGCGGCGCTGCTGGTGCTGCTGCCGATGTACATCTCCTGCTGGGTCTTCGCCCAGTACCACCACGAACGGGCCGCCCACCGGGCCACCATCCGCGCCCTCGTGCAGGCCGTGGACCTCAAGGACCGTTACACGCGCGGCCACAGCGAGCGGGTCGGCCAGGCCTCCGCGATGATCGCCCGCGAGCTGGGCATGGCCGAGGACCGCCTGGAGGTGGTCCGGATCGCCGGGATCCTGCACGACGTCGGCAAACTCGGCGTGCCCACCCGGCTGCTGCGCAAGGACGGTCCGTTGACCCCGGAGGAGCGCCGGATCATCGAACTCCACCCCGAGTACGGGCACGAGATGGTCCGCGGCATCGGCTTCCTCGGCGAGGCGCGGTCCGCGATCCTGCACCACCACGAGCGCGTGGACGGCACCGGCTACCCCTACGGCCTGACCGGCGGCCAGATCCCCGTCCTCGCCCGGGTGGTGGCGGTGGCCGACGCCTTCGACGCGATGACCTCGACCCGCTCCTACAGCCGGGCCCGGCCGGTGCCGACGGCGCTGGGCGAGCTGGAGCGCTGCGCCGGGGCCCAGTTCGACCCCGACATGGTGGGCGCGCTGGTGCGGGCGATCGGCCGGCACGGCTGGCACCCGGTGGTCACCTCGGACGAGGAGCTCCAGGTGATCCCCCAGTCCGCACCGGAAGCGGGGCCGGCGGGGTCGGTGGGCCTGACGGGGCCGGCGGGGCTGACAGGGCCGGCGGGGCTGACAGGGCCGGCGGGGCCGGCGGGGTTGCCGGGGATGCCCGCCCAGAACGCCGAGGCCCGGGCGCACACGGACGCCGGCGGAGCCACCACCGGCCCCGGAGGGACCGGATGAGGGACCGGGGCGCCAAAGCCGTCCGCGCGGCCGCCGCCGTGCTCACCGCGACGGCCCTCGGACACACCCTGTGGAACGGCGTGAGCGGCCCCGGCACCGCCCTCGCCTTCGGCCTGCTCATGACCCTCGGCGAACTCGCCCGCCGGGACCCGCCCGCTCCGAGCGGGCACCCGGGAGCCGGTCCGCCGCGGGCCGCACCCTTGCGGGCCGAGGACCGCCAGCCCGCGCCCCTGGGCTCCGCCGCGGCCCTCGCCTACGCCCTGCTCGGGGCGGACGCGGGGCAGCCCACCCACCACGGCGCGCTCCAGGTCGTCGCCGTCGTCGTCGCGGCCGCCCTCGCCGGGATCGCCGCGCAGGTGGCCCGCGGCCGCGGGCCCGCCGTCGACCACGTGGCCCGCCGGGTCCTCACCGTCGGCTTCGCCGCCGCCTGCTTCCAGCCGCTGCACAACTCCGGCCGGCTGGAGGAGCAGGTCGGCCGGGGCCCGTACCTGGTGCTCTTCCTGCTCCTCCTGCTCGGCCTCACCGCCCTGTGCGACGCGGTGCTCGCCGCCGCGCTGGCCGGACTGCGCACCGGTTGGCCGTACGGACCGCTGCTGCGGGACGAGCTGCGCGCCCTGCTCGGCATCGGCTCGGCGATCTGCGCCACCGGAGTGGTGATGGCCCTGGGGGTGGCGGTCGCCGGGCTCTGGGCGCTACCCGTCCTGAGCGTGCCCCTGCTGCTCACCCAGATGTCCTTCCGCCGGATCGACGCCGTCCGCACCACCTACCGGCAGACGATCACCTCGCTGGCCCGCGCCACCGAGATCGCCGGCTACACCCGGCCCGGGCACGCCCGCCGGGTCGCCGCCCTCAGCTGCGCCGTGGGCCGGGAGCTGGGCCTGTCGCAGCGGGAGCTGACCGTCCTGGAGTACGCCGCCCTGATGCACGACATCGGACAGCTCTCCCTGGTCGACCCGGTCCCCGCCGGGGCCACCGCCCCGCTGCCCGCCGCCGAGGCCCGCCGGATCGCCGTGCTGGGCGGTGAGGTGGCCCGCCAGACCGGGGTGTCCGCCGAGGTCGCCGTGATCGTCGAGAGACAGGCCGACCCCTACCGCGACCAGCCGGTCCTGGCCCGCATCGTGCGGACCGCCAACGCCTACGACGACCTGGTGGGCGGCACCCGTCACCCGGGCGGCTCACTGGCCGCGCTGGAGCAGCTGCGCCTCGGCACGGCCCACGACCACCATCCCGACGTCGTCGAGTGCCTCGCGTACGTTTTGCGGCGGAACAGTTCGAGGCGGGATGGTGCCCGCCTGGAGCGGCCGAAACGGGATGCGCGGGGGCGCGGCGGACGTGCCAGAGTTGTACCTGGCCGACCTGGGTAACCCATGGGTAATGAGCGGCCGTATCCGTGGGCATGGTTGGATGCGAAGTGAGAGTGTCCGCAAGGCTGCACTGTTGCATCGTTGGACCGGCAGGCGGGAATCGTGAGGATCTTCGGGAAGGTACGGCATCGGCCCTCCGCCTCGTGGCGGCAGGCCACCGACCGCGCGTTCACGCTGATCGGCG
Organism: Streptomyces sp. NPDC028419; assembly: GCF_055565515.1. Lineage (NCBI taxonomy): Bacteria > Bacillati > Actinomycetota > Actinomycetes > Kitasatosporales > Streptomycetaceae > Streptomyces > Streptomyces sp. NPDC028419. The sequence goes on from NZ_JBVHUE010000010.1 coordinate 217,788, forward strand.
ACGGGCGGTACGAGGACGCGGGCGCGCTGCTGACGAGAGCGGCGGACCTGGAACCCTGGCTGTCCGAGTCCTGGTTCAACCTGGCCCTGCTGCACAAGTTCCGGCACGACTGGGAGCAGGCGCGGGCCGCGGGGCTGCGCGCCGTGGCCCTGCTGGACCGCGAGTCGGGCGCCCCCGACTGGTGGAACGTGGGCATCGCCGCCACCGCCCTGCAGGACTGGCCGCTGGCCCGCCGCGCCTGGCAGGCGTACGGGCTCAAGGTGCCCGGCGAGGCCAACGGATCCGGTGAGCCCGTCGGCATGGAGCTGGGCAGCGCGGCGGTCCGGCTCTCGCCCGAGGGCGAGGCCGAGGTGGTCTGGGGCCGCCGGCTGGACCCGGCCCGGATGGAGGTCCTCTCCATCCCGCTGCCCTCCTCCGGGCGGCGCTGGGGCGAGGTCGTCCTGCACGACGGGGTCCCGCACGGCGAGCGCGTGACCTCCGCGGGCCCCTCCTACCCGGTGTTCGACGAGATCGAGCTGTGGGCGCCCTCGCCGGTGCCGACCTGGGTGGTGCTGCTGGAGGCGGCCACCGAGGCCGACCGCGACGCCCTGGAGCAGCTGGCCTCCGACGCGGGCTTCGCCGCCGAGGACTGGTCCTCTTCGGTGCGGCTGCTGTGCCGGACCTGCTCGGAGAGCGAGATGCCGAGCGGCGAGGGCGACGGTGACCAGCTGGATCCGCACGATCACAGCGAGCCCGGTCACCCCGGACCGCTCGGCCACCGCACGGCCGGATCCGGCTCCCTGTGGGTGCCCGAGCGCGAATGCGGGATCGCGGCCCCGCCCGGACTGGTGCGCGGACTGCTCGACGGATGGGTCGCCGACAGCCCCGACAGCCGGGAGTGGCGGGATCTCGAAGAAGTCTGCTGACCGGGGGCCGTAGGCTGTACCGGCACATCGGTGACCTAGGGAAGGCGTACGGCGGACATGGCGCAGCAGGAGAACGAGGTCGTCGAGACCGTGAACGACGGATACGTCGTGGACACCGAGGACTGTGCGGAGCGTGAGCTGGCCCACCGCGAGCGCGGCACCGCCCGCCCGATCACGGTGGTCGGCAACCCCGTCCTGCACCGCGAGTGCAAGGACGTCACCGAGTTCGGCGACGAGCTGGCGCAGCTGATCGACGACATGTTCGCCAGCCAGAAGGCCGCCGAGGGCGTGGGCCTGGCCGCGAACCAGATCGGCGTGGACGCCAAGGTCTTCGTCTACGACTGCCCGGACGACGACGGCAACCGGCACACCGGTGTGGTGGTCAACCCGAAGCTGGTCGAGCTGCCCGCCGCCGCGCGGGTGCTGGACGACTCGAACGAGGGCTGCCTCTCGGTCCCGACCGCCTACGCCGCCCTGGCCCGCCCGGACTACGCCGAGGTCGAGGGCCAGGACGCCCAGGGCAACCCGATCAAGGTGCGGGGCACCGGCTACTTCGCGCGCTGCCTCCAGCACGAGACGGACCACCTGTACGGCTACCTGTACATCGACCGCCTCTCCAAGCGCGACCGCAAGGACGCCCTGCGCCAGATGGAAGAGGGCACCCCGCGCTACGAGACGGTCCCGAACGCCTGACCCCAGGCGCCCCGACCCCGCTCCAGCCCCGACCGGGTGAACCCGGGCCGGGGCTGATCGCGTGCGTGGCGCGGGCGCCGGAGCCGATCGGGCCGCAGCCGCCCGGTCAGTTGGCTCCGGGCAGCCATTGGCGAGGAGCGCTGAGTCCGAAGGCGCACGAGAGCCGTACGAGAGGCCCCGCTCCGGGAACAGGAGCGGGGCCTCTGGTCGTGGGCCGGGTCACGGGCGCGCGTGACCGATGATCGTCCAGCCGGTGTCCGTGGCGGAGGCGGTGGCCGCCGTACCGCCGAGCATCAGGGCGGCGAAGGCGAGGGCCGTGAGCGTGCGGAGCGTACGAGACATGGGAACCCCTGTGGGTCGGCTGCGGGACCCGGGGGCCGGGCGCTGCGCGGCGGGTCCGGGCCGGGTGGCCCCCACCGTACGTCAGCCCGTGTTGACGGGTCGCGGCGGATCAGGCCAAACGGACGGCAGATTCCGGTCAGGTGGCGGCGTACGGGCCCACGGGGAAGCCGTAACGCAATCGTGCGACTCTCGTTCAAATGAATGACCGATAACTGATCAATGTGCAAGGGGGCGTCGTGTCGGCATTCAGGTGGGAGACGGCCACGGATCTCACCCAGTGTCTGGCGGGGGGAGGCGACTTCGCCCAGTGGCTGGGCGATCGCATACCCGTTGTTTCTTACGCGCGGATCAGCCGCTCTCACGAAGGTGCTGCCAGGCGCCAGCACCTCAACAATCTGGCCGAAGCGCGCAGACTCGGTTTGGCCGTGGTCTGTCTGTACACCGACGACGGAATCTCGGCGGCCAATCCCGATATCGTGCGCCCGGCATTCGAGCGCATGGTGAGGGATCTCCTTGCACGCAGGACGGTGGCGGGATTCCCTATCAGCGGTGTCATTGCGGTGGAGCAGGAGCGTCTGGCCCGAACGGCACGCGACTATATCGGTCTGCTCAGGGCACTCGCGGTCCGAAGTGATGGCTGTCTCTACCTGGTGGACTCCCGTGAACTCGTGGAGATTCCCACGGTGCTGAAGGACATCGAAGGCGGGGCCGAGCCGCAGGGACAGGTGGAGACGGACCGGATCGGGCGACGTCGGCGACGCTCCATCAGGGATCGGGCCGGGGAAGGGCTGGGGTCGGGCGGGCAGCGGCGGTTCGGGTGGCTCGGGTCGGAGGCGGCCGAGGGGCGTTCCACGAACGCCGTGCTTGATCCTTTCGAATCGGCCTACTTGAGAGAGGCCATCGACCGGGCGCTCTCCGGGGCGACATGGATGTCGATCGCCGACTGGCTGACGGCCGATATGGTGCCCACCGTGCGCGGAGGTAGATGGACGATTCCCACCGTGCAAGCGATGCTCACGAACCCCGCCATCTGCGGTTATCGCCTTCTCGACGGGACTCTTGTGTGCGACAGAGAAAGCGGAGCCCCCACGGTCGGAGCCTGGCAAGCGATCGCCACCCCTGAGGAGTGGTGGAAGCTGGTCGGCCGTTGTGACCGCTGGTATTCGCCGAACGGCGAGCGGAGGGGTTACAAAGACCGGTACGCGTCACGGTCCAGGGGGAGTGGCGCCAGCCCTGGGCGGCAGGCGCGGCTCGAGGAGTCCGAACGGACGCGCAAGTACCTTCTCTCCGGCTTCCTGAGATGCGGCTACAGGGACGGGGCAGGCATGAGGTGTGGCGCCAAGATGGGCGGACATCCTGCACACGGCACCAATCGGCATGCCTCCTACCGCTGTTCTTCGTCGGGGTGCCGCAAAGTCGGGCGTCGTGCCGACCTGCTAGAGCGTCATGTCGAGGAGTTCGTGCAAGGGAGGGCAGGACTCAGTGCCGAGAGCTGGCAGCTGCTGGACAGGAAGGGCCAGCGGGAGGTGATCGCGTCGGTCGTCAGCTCGGTCGTGGTACAGCCGCTCCCCAAGGGGCGCACTCGGAACGCCCCGTTCGATCCTGCTCTCATCGAGGTGATCGTGAAGGCGCCCGCCTCGGGGGATGCTCCGCGCCGAACGTGACGGTGCCCCTCCCGGACCGGCGGGATCCGGGAGGGGCACCGTTGACGTGACTAGAAGTCCTCGTCCAGATCGACGGTGCCCTCGACCGCGACCTGGTAGGCCGACGGGCGGCGCTCGAAGAAGTTGGTCAGCTCCTGCACGCCCTGCAGCTCCATGAAGGAGAACGGGTTCTGCGAGCCGTAGACCGGCGCGAAGCCGAGCCGGACCAGGCGCTGGTCCGCGACGCACTCCAGGTACTCGCGCATCGACTCGGTGTTCATGCCCGGCAGGCCGTCACCGCACAGGTCGCGGCCGAACTGCAGCTCCGCGTCGACGGCTTCCTTCAGCATGTCGACGACCTGCTGCTGGAGCTCGTCGTCGAAGAGCTCCGGCTCCTCGCTGCGGACCGTGTCCACGACCTGGAACGCGAAGTTCATGTGGCATGTTTCGTCCCGGAAGACCCAGTTCGTCCCGGTCGCCAGGCCGTGCAGCAGGCCGCGCGAGCGGAACCAGTAGACGTAGGCGAAGGCGCCGTAGAAGAACAGGCCCTCGATGCACGCCGCGAAGCAGATCAGGTTCAGCAGGAAGCGACGGCGGTCGGCCTGCGTCTCCAGCCGCTCCAGCTTCTCGACCTCGTTGATCCACTTGAAGCAGAACTGCGCCTTCTCGCGGATCGAGGGGATCTCCTCGACCGCGTCGAAGGCCGCCGCGCGGTCGTCCGGGTCGGGGAGGTAGGTGTCGAGCAGCGTCAAGTAGAACTGGACGTGCACGGCCTCCTCGAAGAGCTGGCGCGAGAGGTACAGGCGCGCCTCGGGCGAGTTGATGTGCTTGTACAGCGTCAGCACGAGGTTGTTCGAGACGATCGAGTCGCCCGTCGCGAAGAACGCGACCAGGCGGCCGATCATGTGCTGCTCGCCCGGGGTCAGCTTCGCCAGGTCGGCGACGTCCGAGTGGAGGTCGACCTCCTCGACGGTCCAGGTGTTCTTGATCGCGTCCCGGTAGCGCTCGTAGAAGTCCGGGTAGCGCATGGGACGCAGGGTCAGTTCGAAGCCCGGGTCGAGCAGGTTCTTCTTGGCGGTGGAGCTCATTACTGGCAGGCCTCGCAGGACTCGGGGTTCTCAAGGGAGCAGGCGAGCGCCTCGGCGTCGGCGTCGGCCTGCGGGAGCGCCACCGGGGTGGCGGCCTGCGCGGCCCGGGCGATCTTCGTCGCCGGGCGCGAGCGCAGGTAGTACGTGGTCTTCAGACCCTGCTTCCAGGCGTACGCGTACATCGAGGAGAGCTTCCCGATGGTCGGCGTCTCCAGGAAGAGGTTCAGCGACTGCGACTGGTCGAGGTACGGCGTACGGGCCGCCGCCATGTCGATCAGACCGCGCTGCGGGATCTCCCACGCGGTGCGGTACAGCGCGCGCACGTCGGCCGGGATCCAGCCGAAGCCCTGGACCGAACCGCTGGACTCGCGCAGCGCCTCGCGGGTCTGCGCGTCCCAGACGCCGAGCTTCTTCAGCTCGTCCACCAGGTAGGCGTTGACCTGGAGGAACTCACCGCTGAGGGTCTCGCGCTTGAAGAGGTTCGAGACCTGCGGCTCGATGCACTCGTACACGCCGGCGATCGAGGCGATGGTGGCGGTCGGGGCGATGGCGAGGAGCAGCGAGTTGCGCATGCCGGTCTCGGCGATCCGGGCGCGCAGCGCGTTCCAGCGCTCCGGCCAGTACTGCGTGGCGTCCGCGTAGTGGTCCGGGTGCAGCACGCCGCGCGCGGTACGGGTCTGCGACCAGGCCGGCACCGGGCCGTGGCGCTCGGCCAGGTCCGCGGAGGCCTCGTAGGCGGCGAGCATGATGCGCTCGGCGATCTTCGTCGACAGGGCCTTGGCCTCGGCGGAGTCGAAGGGCAGGCGCAGCTGGAAGAAGACGTCCTGCAGGCCCATCGCGCCCAGACCCACCGGACGCCAGCGGGCGTTGGAGTTCCCCGCCTGCTCGGTCGGGTAGAAGTTGATGTCGACCACGCGGTCGAGGAAGGTCACGGCGGTGCGGACGGTCTCGTCCAGCCGCTCCCAGTCCATTTCGCCCGTCTCCGCGAGGACGAAGGCGCCGAGGTTGACCGAGCCGAGGTTGCAGACGGCGGTCTCGCCGTCGTTGGTGACCTCGAGGATCTCGGTGCACAGGTTCGAGGAGTGGACGACCTGGCCCGGCTCCGCGGTCTGGTTCGCCGTGCGGTTGGAGGCGTCCTTGAAGGTCATCCAGCCCTGGCCGGTCTGCGCGAGGGTGCGCATCATCCGGCCGTACAGGTCGCGGGCGGGCATGGTCTTGCGGGCCAGGCCCGCGGCCTCGGCCTTGTGGTAGGCGGCGTCGAACTCGTCGCCCCACAGGTCGACCAGCTCGGGCACGTCGGCCGGGGAGAAGAGCGACCACTCGGCGTCCGCGTTCACGCGGCGCATGAACTCGTCCGGCACCCAGTGGGCGAGGTTCAGGTTGTGCGTGCGGCGCTGGTCCTCGCCGGTGTTGTCGCGCAGCTCCAGGAACTCCTCGATGTCCGCGTGCCAGGTCTCCAGGTAGACGGCGGCGGCGCCCTTGCGGCGGCCGCCCTGGTTCACGGCGGCGACGGAGGCGTCGAGGGTCTTGAGGAACGGCACGATGCCGTTGGAGTGCCCGTTGGTGCCGCGGATCAGCGAACCGCGGGCGCGGATGCGGGAGTACGACAGGCCGATGCCGCCCGCGTGCTTGGAGAGGCGCGCGACCTGGTGGTAGCGGTCGTAGATCGAGTCCAGCTCGTCGAGCGGGGAGTCCAGCAGGTAGCACGAGGACATCTGGGGGTGCCGGGTGCCGGAGTTGAAGAGCGTGGGGGAGGACGGCAGGTAGTCGAGGCGGCTCATCAGCCGGTAGAGCGAGGCCACTTCCTCGACGGCCTGGACGCTCGTTCCATTGGGCGCGGTGTTGTCGGCCAGGCCGCAGGCCACGCGCAGCATGAAGTGCTGCGGGGTCTCGACGACCTGACGGGTGATCGGGTGGCGCAGCAGGTAACGGCTGTGCAGGGTGCGCAGGCCGAAGAAGCCGAAGCGGTCGTCGGCGCCCTCGGCGATCGCGTGCTCGACCAGCGCGTTCAGGCGGGCGGCGTGCGCCTCGACGAACTCGGCGGTGCGATCGGCGATCAGGCCCTCGCGGTGACCGACGGCGACGGACGCCGAGAAGGAGGTGGCCCCCTGGCCCGCGGCCTCTTCGGCGATGGCCAGCGTCAACAGACGGGCGGCCAGCCGGGAGTACTGCGGGTCCTCCGAGATCAGGCCCGCGGCGGCCTCGGTCGCCAGCCCGCGCAGCTCGGCCTCGTCGGCCACGGCGCTGCGGCCCCGCAGCGCGGCGGCGGCGACCCGGCCGGGGTCGGTGTCGACCAGGTCGACGGTGAGGTCGGTGAGGGTGCGCAACAGCGCGGCGCCAGGCCCCTCGGTGGCCTCGGGCTGGGCGGACTCGGCGCGCGGTGCGGCAGGCGCGATGGTCACGTGGGGGGCTCTCCCTCGCTCGGCTCCGGAAGGCTCGGAGGCGGGAAGCGGAGGGCGGCCATGCGCGCGTTCGGACGCGCGGATCCGGGCAGGCCGGTCGCGCGTCAGCACATGACGTCCACCGGCCCAACCACGAGGCCCGGACGTGTCGGCGTCCGGACCGGTCGGTCCGGGCGCGCTGTCGGCAGGTCCTCGGACTTGCGGCAGCCCCAATGGGTGATTGGGTGCGTTTCATACCGTTGCGGGACAGTTCCGGATTCGCACCGGATTCCCCTGCGGCGACAGCGAGCACGAGCATACATGTGGGGGCCGCCCCGTGCGCGACCCCCCACATGTTGTGTCGGCGTGGCTACAACTCCACGCGGTACGTCAGGAGGGGGACGCTCGGGACCGGCGCCCAGTCCCGTTCCGGGGTCCGGGTGAAGCCCAGGCGCTCGTAGATCCTGTGGGCCCCCAGCATGGCCGCTTTGGTGGACAGGACCAGGTGGGTGACGCCCTCCAGCTCGCGTGCGCGGGCCATGCAGGCGCGCACCAGGGCCTCGCCCGCGCCGCGCCCGCGGGCCTCCGACGCGACCGCCAGCATCCGGAATTCCGCCTCGCGGGGACCGGCGATCTCGGCAAGTGGACTGCCGGGTGCGGCGAAGGTCACTCCGCCGAGCAGCCGACCGTCGTGCACGGCGACGAGCACCTCGGCCCCGGCGGCCCGCGCCGCGACGTCCCGCAGCACGGCGAGGTAGAACGCGCCGCTCTCGGGCCCCAGCAAGCCGTCGTCCAGATAGGCCCGCGCGGTGATCTCGCCCAACTCTTCGTACTCGGCGGGCAGCGCCGCCCGGATGGTGATGTCCATGGCGTCGAGTGTGCGGGACGTGTGTCGGTGGGCGGCGCTACCGTCGTAAAGGAGCACCGTCGAGGAAGGCAACGGCCGCGCCATCCCGGGCGTGGTGCTCGCGCACGAGGGCGCGTTCGTCGGACAGGGTGACTGGGCGGATCCGAGCCCGATCCTGATGGCCGTCGAGGTGACCTCTTGGGACTCCGATACGGAACGGCGCGATCGGATCGAGGAGCCCCTCGCCTATGCGCAGACGGGCATCCCCGTCTACCTGCTGATCGACCGCTCCAAGGGCCTGGTCCTCGTCCACAGCGACCCGGACGGTGCCGGCTACGAGACCGTGCGCACCGCTGCCTTCGGGCGAGAGGCCAAGCTCCCCGACCCCGTCAGCATCACCCTGGACACCGAGCCCCTCAAGGACTGGGTGCGTTGAGTACGCCGCAGGGCCCCCGTCCGGGAGGGACGGGGGCCCTGCGCGCACCTCTCAGCAGCAGCGGAAGCCCTCGCGGGGGTCCGCCTCGCGGGAGTCGGTGCGGGCCCGCTCGAACTCCCGGCGGGTCGGCACCTCGGCGTGCGGGTCGTGGCCGCGCGCGTGGGCGACGTAGCGCTCGTAGGCGGACTCGCCCGAGAACTCGCGGACGTAGAACCGGATCCGGCCCAGCGCCGCCCGGAGCGTGCTCACGACACCGGTTCCTTGACCCGGCCACCGCCCGTGTCCAGGCCCGCGGCGGCCAGCTCCGCCTTCTCGGCGGCCGTCGGGATCAGACCGGCCGGCGCGATGATCTTCGACTCGGTCCACGGGACCTCCGAGAGCGTCGTGCCCTGCGGGTCGCGGACGGCCTTCAGGCAGGTCCGGGCCGCGTCCAGCAGGACGATGACGATCAGGATCGCGAAGACGGCGGAGAGGACTCCGTCGACCGTGGCGTTGGTGACCACGGTGTGCATCTGGTCCATGGTCTTGGCGGGCTTGAGGACCTTGCCCGCGTCGATGCCGGCGAGGTACTTGTCGCGCTGGGCGAAGAAGCCGATGGTCGCGTCGTCCGAGAAGATCTTCTGGTAGCTGGCGGTGAGCGTCACGGCCACGTCCCAGGCGAGCGGGACGGCGGTCACCCAGGCCCACTTGAGCCGCCCCGACTTCACCAGCAGCGTGGTGCAGACGGCGAGCGCGACGGCGGCCAGCAGCTGGTTGGCGATGCCGAAGAGCGGGAAGAGCTGGTTGATGCCGCCCAGCGGGTCCTTCACGCCGACCCACAGGAAGTAGCCCCAGCCGCCGACGACGATCGCGCTCGCGAACCAGACGCCCGGCTTCCAGCTGACGTCCTTGAAGGACTTGTGCACATTGCCCAGGGTGTCCTGGAGCATGAAGCGGCCGACCCGGGTGCCCGCGTCGACCGTGGTCAGGATGAACAGGGCCTCGAACATGATGGCGAAGTGGTACCAGAACGCCTTCATCGCGGTGCCGCCCACGACGGACGAGAAGATCTCCGACATCCCGAGTGCGAAGGTCGGCGCGCCACCCGTGCGGGAGAGCAGGCTGGTCTCGCCGATGTCCTTGGCGGCCTGGGTCAGGGCGTCCGGGGTGATCGAGAAGCCGAGGCCGCCGATGGCCTGGGAGGCCTCCAGGGCCGTGGTGCCGATCCGGCCGCTGGGGGCGTTCACCGCGAAGAAGAGGCCCGGCTCGATGATGCAGGCCGCGATGACCGCCATGATCGCGACGAAGGACTCGGTCAGCATGGCGCCGTATCCGATGACCCGGACCTGGGTCTCCTTCTGGATCATCTTCGGGGTGGTGCCCGAGGACACCAGGGCGTGGAAGCCGGACAGGGCCCCGCACGCGATGGTGATGAAGACGAAGGGGAACATCGAACCGGCGAAGACCGGTCCGTCGCCGCGGGAGGCGAAGTCGGTCACGGCGGGCATCTTGAGCGTCGGCATGGCGATGACCACGCCCACGGCCAGCAGGCCGATGGTGCCGACCTTCATGAAGGTGGAGAGGTAGTCGCGCGGGGCGAGCAGCATCCACACCGGCAGCACCGAGGCCAGGAAGCCGTAGCCGACCATCCAGATGACCAGCGTCTCCTTGTCGAGCGTGAAGACGTCGGCGAAGGAGGACTCGGCGACCCAACCGCCCGCGATGATGGCGAGCAGCAGGAGGGCGACGCCGATGAGCGAGACCTCGGTGATCCGACCCGGGCGCAGCACCCGCAGGTAGAAGCCCATGAAGAGGGCGATCGGGATGGTCATGCCGATGGAGAAGACGCCCCAGGGGGAGTCCGCCAGCGCGTTGACGATGACCAGGGCGAGGACCGCCAGCAGGATGATCATGATCATGAAGACGGCGACCAGGGCGGCCGCGCCGCCGACGGGGCCGATCTCGTCCCGGGCCATCTGGCCGAGCGAACGCCCGTTGCGCCGGGTGGAGAAGAACAGGGTCACCATGTCCTGGACGGCGCCCGCGAAGATCACTCCCGCGACGATCCAGATGGTGCCCGGCAGGTAGCCCATCTGCGAGGCCAGCACCGGGCCGACCAGCGGGCCCGCGCCGGCGACGGCCGCGAAGTGGTGGCCGAAGAGCACCCGACGGTCGGTCGGGTGGAAGTCGACACCGTTGTCGAGGCGTTCGGCCGGGGTGGCCCGGGTCTTGTCCACCTTGAGCACGCGCTCCGCGATGAAACGCGCGTAGAAGCGGTAGCCGATGGCGTACGAGCCCAGGGCGGCGGCGAGCAGCCAGGCGGCGGAGATCTCCTCGCCGCGGGAGAGGGCGAGCACGCCCCAGCCGACGGCGCCGACGAGGGCGACCGCGACCCAGATGGCGATGGATTTCGGGGTGAGCGCCCCGCCTCCCGACCGCCCGGTTGTTGCTTGGGGTCCAGCTTCCGGCATGATCCTCGTCCCCTCGTTGATCATCTGCGTGAGCGCAGGGAATCTACGGGGACCGCCCGATGAACGAAAGCCCCCGTCCGCATAGCGGTACGTGAGTCAACTACGGTTCGCGGGGCGGGTCGACGCCGCGGGGCCTCGAACGTATAACGATGGAGCGGTTACGGCCAGGGGGTGCGGGCCGGGAACGCGGGGGCGGGCGCGTCCCCGGCCGAAAACGTGCGGTGGTGCGGGAGCTCGGGCGGTGGAACTCGGGCGGCGGAGCTCAGACCGCCGGTCGCTTCAGGCGGGCCACGAACTTGTAGCGGTCGCCGCGGTACACCGAGCGCACCCACTCCACGGGTTCGCCGTCGGCATCCAGGGAGTGCCGGGACAGCATCAGCATGGGCAGGCCGACGTCGGTGCCCAGCAGTCCCGCCTCGCGCGGGGTGGCCAGCGAGGTCTCGATGGTCTCCTCGGCCTCGGCGAGCCGGACGTCGTACACCTCCGCCAGCGCGGTGTAGAGCGAGGTGTACTTGACCAGCGAGCGGCGCAGCGCGGGGAAGCGCTTGGCCGAAAGGTGCGTGGTCTCGATGGCCATCGGCTCGCCGCTCGCCAGGCGCAGCCGCTCGATGCGCAGCACCCGTCCACCGGTGGTGATCTTGAGCAGTCCGGCGAGGGTGTCGTCGGCCGTCACGTACCCGATGTCGAGCAGCTGGGAGGCGGGCTCCAGGCCCTGCGCCCGCATGTCCTCCGTGTAGGAGGACAGTTGGAGCGGCTGGGAGACCTTGGGCTTGGCCACGAAGGTGCCCTTGCCCTGGATGCGCTCCAGTCGTCCCTCGACCACCAGCTCCTGGAGGGCCTGGCGGACGGTGGTCCTGGAGGTGTCGAACTCGGCCGCCAGGGTGCGCTCCGGCGGTACCGGGGTGCCGGGCGGCAGGGTCTCGGTCATGTCGAGCAAGTGCCGCTTGAGTCGGTAGTACTTGGGCACACGTGCGGTGCGAGTGGCTGCCCCGCCTTCCGGCTCCGTGGTCGCCCCTTCGGTGGCCATCGCCGCCCGCCTTCCCGACTCCAGTTTCGCTGCCGTCACCGGCTCCTCCGATATGTGCGGTCACATCGTGACACGGGCCGCGGGGCGGGCCTCGCCCGCACCTCAGGTGTCGGTCCGGTAACGGACCGATCACCCGCTCATTAGACCCTTGACACCCCTAAAGGTCTAGGCCAAGCTCCGACTACTGGTCTAAACCAATATGGATCAGATCCCGGCCCCACGTCAGGTACTTCGCGTATGTCACCGCGGCGGGCAAGGGAAGTGCAGGCAGGCATCCCTGAGGAGGGTGGCGTGAAGCGCAAGCTCATCGCGGCGGTTGGAGTCGCGGGCATGGTTATCGGCCTGGCGGCGTGCGGTGGCTCCGACAGCAAGGGGGGCTCCGAGACCGAGAAGGCTTCGGGTGCCAAGGAGCTGACCGTCTGGTTGACGGTTGACGCCCAGAACAACTGGCCGGACCTGGTGAAGGCGGCCGACGACGCGATTGTCGCGAAGCACCCGGGTCTCACGATCAAGCACGAGTACTACGGCTGGCCGGACAAGAACGCCAAGCTGGACGCCGTGCTCGCCACGGACAAGGCCCCGGACGTTGTCGAGATGGGCAACTCCGAGATGATCGGCTACATGTCGACCGGCGCCTTCGCCGATCTCGACGCGTCGAAGTTCGAGAACTCCGGCACCTGGCTGGACGCCCTGAAGGAATCCGTCACCTACGACGGCAAGACCTACGGCGTCCCCTACTACGCCGGTGGCCGTGTGGGCACCTGGCGCAAGGACCTCGCCACCGAGGCCGGCGTCACCGCCGCCCCGAAGAGCTGGGCCGACCTGACCGGCGCGCTGGACAAGATCCAGACGGCGAAGGGCGACAAGTTCAGCGCCCTCTACCAGCCCTCCCCGGACTGGTACGCCGCGATGTCCTTCGTCTACGACGCGAGCGGCAGCATCGCCAAGAAGGACGGCGACAAGTGGAAGGCGAACCTGTCCTCCCCCGAGTCGCTGAAGGGGCTCAAGCAGTACAAGGAGCTCCTCGACAAGTACATGCACGCGGACAAGACCAAGGACGAGTCGGACCGTCCGGTCGTCTTCGGCCAGGGCAACGCCGCGGCGATCTTCTCCGCCGGCTGGGAGGGCGCTGACGCGGCCACCCCGAAGAACGACAAGGTCGGTGGCCTGAAGGACAAGGTCGAGACCTTCGTGATGCCCGGCCCGAACGGCAAGGCCCTGCCGGTCTTCCTCGGCGGCTCGGACCTCGCGGTCCCGTCGAAGTCCAAGGCCAAGGACGTCGCGGCCGAGTGGATCAACGTCTTCACCGGCGCGCAGGGCCAGAAGGGCCTGATCGCCAAGGGCAACCTGCCCAACAACAAGACGGACCTCGCTCCGCTGAAGGCCGACCCGAAGACCCAGGTTTCGGCCACCGCGGCCGAGTCCTCCTGGTTCGTCCCGACCGCGCCCGGCTGGGGCCAGGTCGAGAAGGGCAAGCTCCTCCAGACCATGCTCGTGGAGATCGGCACCGGCAAGAAGACGGTCGAGGCCGCGGCGAAGGACGCCGACGCCGCGATCGACAAGGTCATCAACACCAAGTGACCTGAGTGAGCAGGGCCCCGCCGGACCGGCGGGGCCCTGCTGCCCGTCAAGAGAGGGACCCCCGAGGAGCACGCGATGAGTGCCGCACAGACAACCACCGCCGATCTGCCGCCGGCGGACCAGAAGCCTTCCACCGCAGCGAAGACAGGGAACGCGGGCAAGCCGGGAGGAACGGGCCCCCGCAAGGGCTCGGGTTCCACTCCCTGGCTGCTGCTCGCGCCGTGCCTGCTGGTCATCGCGCTCGTCATGGGATACCCGCTCTTCAGACTGGTGTCCCTCTCCTTCCAGAGCTTCGGCAAGTCCGAACTCTGGGGTTTCAAGGAAGCCCAGTTCGTCGGCTTCGACAACTTCTCCAAGGTCCTCGGCGACGGGGTCTTCTGGGCCGTGGTGCTGCGCACGGTGATCTTCGCGGTCGGTGCGGTCGTCCTGACCATGGTCATCGGCATGCTGATCGCACTGCTGCTGCAGAAGGTCTCCGGCTGGGTCAAGGCCCTCATCAACATCGCGTTGGTGGCGAGCTGGGGCATGCCGATCATCGTCGCCACGGCCGTCTTCAAGTGGCTCTTCGACACCAACTACGGCGTCCTCAACTACATCCTGAGCAAGCTGCCCGGCGTGGACATGATCGGCCACAACTGGTTCGCCAACGGCCCCCAGGGCCTCGCGGTGATCATGCTCCTCGTGGTCTGGGGCGCGGTGCCCTTCGTGGTCATCACCCTGAGCGCGGGTCTGACGCAGGTGCCCAAGGAGCTGGAGGAGGCCGCGCGCCTCGACGGCGCCGGCGCCTGGGGCGTCTTCCGGCACGTCACCCTCCCCATCCTGAAGCCGATCATCGTCATGCTGACGACCCTCTCGGTGATCTGGGACATGGGTGTCTTCCCGCAGGTCTTCGTGATGCGCAACGGCAACCCCGAGGCCGAGTTCCAGCTGCTGACGACCTACTCGTACCAGCAGGCCTTCGTGGTCAACGACTACTCGGGCGGCTCCGCCATCGCCCTGGTGACCGTCCTGCTGCTGCTCGGTGTGGTCGCCGTCTACATGCGCCAGATGCTCAAGATCGGAGAGGTGGAATGACCGCCACCACCGCGACCCCGCCCACCGCGACCTCTTCCGCCGCGCGCCCCGCGCCGAAGGCGAGCCGGAAGAAGTCCAAGCTCGGCTGGAACCTGGGCGGCCTGCTCGTCTTCGCCGTCGTCGGCTTCCCGGTCTACTGGATGCTCAACACGGCCTTCAAGCCGGAGAAGGATGCGATCGACCCGCATCCGAAGTTCTTCCCCACCACGTTCACGCTGGGGAACTTCAAGCGCGCGCTGGAGATCGCCGACTTCTGGGGCCCGGTCGGCCGCAGCCTGATCGTCTCCTCCGTCGTGGTCGTCATCGGCATCGCGGTCGGCATGCTGGCGGCGCTCGCCATCTCCCGCTTCGCCTTCCGCGGCCGCAAGGTCGTCATCGTCGGCATCCTCGCCGTCCAGATGATCCCGCTGGTCGCGATGATCATCCCGGTCTTCCTGCTGCTGAACGACCTCGGTCAGTACGACAAGCTCACCGGCCTGATCATCACCTACCTGACCTTCATCCTCCCCTTCACCGTCTGGACGTTGCGCGGCTTCATCGTCAACATCCCGAAGGAACTGGAGGAAGCGGCCATGGTCGACGGCTGCACGCCGACCGGCGCCTTCATCCGGGTGGTCTTCCCGCTGCTGGCCCCCGGCATGGTCGCCACCTCCGTCTACGCCTTCATCCAGGCGTGGAACGAGTACCTCTACGCCCTGATGCTGATGAGCCAGCAGAACCAGACCGCGACCGTCTGGCTCGGCAACTTCACCACCAAGCACGGCACCGAGTTCGCCCCGATGATGGCCGGCTCCACCATGATGGCGCTGCCGATCGTCGTGCTGTTCCTCCTCGTCCAGCGGAAGATGGCCGCGGGTCTCACCGCCGGCGCTGTGAAGGGATAACGGACCCATGACTGTCCTCGCAGAACGCACCGACACGATCACCCGTGACGCCCTCGCGGTCCTCCAGCCCGGCTTCGAAGGCACCGTCGCCCCCGCCTGGGTACTGCGCCTGGTCGGCGAGGGCCTCGCCTCCGTGGGCCTGTTCGGCCGCAACATCGTCTCGGCCGAGCAGCTCAGCGCGCTCACCGCCCAACTGCGGGCCGAGCGGGACGACGTACTCGTCGCGATCGACGAAGAGGGCGGTGACGTCACGCGCCTGGAGGTGCGGGGCGGTTCCTCCTTCCCCGGGAACCTGGCCCTCGGCGCGGTCGACGACACCGGGCTCACCCGCGACGTCGCCCGCGAGCTGGGCCGGCGCCTGGCCGAGTGCGGGGTCAACCTCAACTGGGCGCCGTCCGCGGACGTCAACTCCAATCCGGACAACCCGGTCATCGGCGTACGCTCCTTCGGCGCCGAGACCGAGCTCGCGGCCCGGCACACCGCTGCCTACGTCGAGGGGCTCCAGGCCGCCGGAGTCGCCGCCTGCACCAAGCACTTCCCGGGGCACGGCGACACCAACGTGGACTCCCACCACGCGATGCCCCGCATCGACGCGGACCTCGACACCCTCTACGCCCGCGAACTGGTGCCCTTCAAGGCCGCCATCGCCGCCGGGACCAAGGCCGTGATGAGCGCGCACATCCTGGTGCCCGCGCTCGACCCGACCCGGCCCGCCACCCTGAGCCCGCAGATCCTCACCGGCCTGCTGCGCAAGGAACTCGGCTACGAGGGCCTGATCATCACCGACGGCATGGAGATGCAGGCCATCGCCGCCACCTACGGCATCGAGCGGGGCACCGTCCTCGCCATCGCGGCGGGCGCCGACGCGATCTGCGTCGGCGGCGGCCTCTGCGACGAGGCCACCGTGCTCGGCCTGCGCGACGCGCTGGTCGAGGCCGTCCGCGAGGGCGCCCTCCCGCAGGAGCGGCTCGCCGACGCCGCCGCCCGGGTGCGCGCCCTCGCCGCCTGGACCCGACAGGTCCGCGAAGCCGGGGCGCCGGGCGCGCAGCAGGAGGGGAGCGCGCCCGGCATCGGTCTCGCGGCGGCCCGCCGCGCCCTGCGGGTCAGCGGCACCCGGTCGCCCGTGACCGCGCCGTACGTCGCCACGCTCGCGCCCGCGCCGAACATGGCGGTGGGCGACGAGACCCCGTGGGGCGTGGCGGCGGCCCTGGCCGAGCTGCTCCCCGACACCGCCTCGGGCGAGTTCGGGCAGGACGCGCCGGTGGAGGAGATCCTGGCGGCGGCGGGCGCCCGTACGGTCGTCGCCGTGGTCCGCGACGCGCACCGGCACGGGTGGATGGCCACGGCCCTGGACGCGCTGGTCGCGGCCCGGCCCGACACGGTCGTCGTCGAGATGGGGCTGCCGCGGGAGCGGGCGCGCGGCGCGCTGTACATCGAGACGCACGGGGCCTCGCGGGTCTGCGGACAGGCAGCGGCGGAGGTCATCGCGGGGGCCTGACCAGCCCCCGCGTACGCGGAAGGCCGGGCACCCGTCACGGGGGCGCCCGGCCTTTCGCGCGTTCACCCGCCGACGGGCTACAGGCCCTGCCAGGCGGGCTTGGCGGCGAAGGTGTGGCGGAAGTAGTCGGCCAGCTTCAGCTTCGAGGCGGCGGCCTCGTCGACGACGACGGTCGCGTGCCGGTGCAGCTGCAGCGCGGAGGCCGGGACCAGGGCCGACAGGGGGCCCTCGACGGTCTGCGCGACCGCTTCGGCCTTGCCCTCGCCGGTGGCCAGCAGGACCAGGTGGCGGGCGTCCAGGATGGTGCCGATGCCCTGGGTGATGACGTGGTGGGGGACCTGGTCTATGTCGTTGTCGAAGAAGCGCGCGTTGTCGACGCGGGTCTGCTCCGTCAGCGTCTTGATCCGGGTGCGGGAGGCGAGGGAGGAGCAGGGCTCGTTGAAGCCGATGTGCCCGTCCGTGCCGATGCCGAGCAGCTGGAGGTCCACGCCGCCGGCCTCGGCGAGGGCGCGGTCGTACGCCTCGCAGGCGCCCACGATGTCCTCGGCCGAGCCGTCGGGGCCCATGAAGGAGTCCTCGGACAGGCCGAGCGGCTCGACGACCTCGCGCAGCACGACGGCGCGGTAGGACTCGGGGTGCCCGGCGGGGAGGCCGACGTACTCGTCGAGCTGGCAGATCCGGGCGCGGGAGGCGTCGACCTCGCCGGCCTTGACCTTGGCCGCGAGGGCCTCGTAGATGGGCAGCGGGGTAGAGCCGGTCGCCACGCCGAGCAGTGCGTCGGCCTTGCGGCGGACGAGGGCCGCCATGGCCTCCGCGATGAGCTCTCCGCCTGCCGTGGCGTTCGGGACGATGACAACTTCCACGCTTTGCCTGCCGATCTGAGAAGGTACGTGTGGTATAGACCAATCTAGCAGAACCGTGCCCTTCTGCCGCCTCCCATGGTGAGCCGTTTCCCCCCACCCGTCCTGCGCAACGGCCCCCCGGGGCCCGTCGCCCGCTCGGCCTGCCCACTCCAGCCCCGCCGGCGTCTCCGGCACGGGGCCAGCCCATCCAGCTCCGCTGGTCCTTGAGGCACGGCCCTGCCCATTCAGCTCCGCCGGCGTTTGAGGCACGGGGCCAGCCCACTCCAGCTCCGCTGGTCTTTGAGGCACGGGCCTGCCCATTCAGCTCCGCTGGTCTTTGAGGCACGGGGCCAGCCCACTCCAGCCTCGCCGGCGTTTGAGGCGCCGCCGGAGGCAGCGGGAGCCGCGCGGCGATTGAGCGCGGGCGATTGGGCACGTCCCGGCCGGTGGTGCCTCCGGCGGCGCCTCAAACGCCGGCGAGGCTGGAATGGCGGGGTCTCGAAGGCCGGCGGGGCTGGATGTGGCGGGGTCTCGAACGCCGGCGGGGCTGGATGTGGCGGCGCCTCACGCGTCGGCGGGGATGGATGTGGCGGCGCCTCACGCGTCGGCGGGGATGGATGCGGCGGGCGGGGCCGGGGGTGGCGGGGGAGACTGGGGGGATGGAACGACCCGGGACGATGATGGCCGCCGAGATCGGCCAGCAGCCCGCGACCTGGCAGCGCATCCTGACCGACGCCGCCACCCCGATCCGCGAGACCGCCAGGGCCATCGCCGCGCAGCACCCCCGCTTCGTGCTGCTCGCCGCCCGCGGCAGCTCCGACCACGCCGCGCTCTACGCGAAGTACCTCCTGGAGGTGGACCACGGCCTGCCGTGCGGGCTGAGCTCGATGTCCACCGTCACCGCCTACGGCTCCCGCCCCCGCCTCGACGGGGTACTGGTCATCGCCATCAGCCAGTCCGGCGGCTCGCCGGACCTGATCGCCTCCGCCCGCGCCGCCCGCGCGGCCGGCGCCGTGACCCTGGCCGTCACCAACAACCCCGACTCCGGGCTCGCCGCCGTCTGCGAGCACCGCATCGACGTACTGGCCGGCCCGGAGAAGGCGCTGCCCGCGACCAAGTCGTACACCGCCTCCCTCCTCGCCCTGTACCTCTTCAGCGAGGCCCTGCGCGAGGCGGACGGCGTCCCCGCGGCCCGCGGGCTGCCCGCGCTCGCCGAGGAGGTGCTGGCCCGGCGCGACGAGGTGCGCACCCTGGCCGCCCGGTACCGCTTCGCCGAGCGGATGGTCGTCACCTCGCGCGGATTCGGCTACCCGACCGCGCGGGAGGCCGCCTTCAAGCTGATGGAGACGACGTACATCGCCGCCCTCGCCTACTCCGGCGCCGACCTGCTGCACGGCCCGCTCGCCATGGTCGACAACATCTTCCCGGTGATCGCGGTGGTCCCCGACGGGCGCGGCGGCGATGCCCTGCAGCCGGTCCTGGACCGGCTGCGCGGGCGCGGCGCCGACCTGTGCGTGATCGGCTCCCCGGCCCGCGTCGCCGCCGCCACCAGCGGATTCGCACTGCCCGGCGACGGCGTCCCGGAGGCCCTCCAGCCGCTGCTGGAGATCCTGCCGCTCCAGCTGCTGGCCCATGAGGTGACCATCGCCCGGGGTCAGGACCCGGACGCCCCGCGCGCCCTGGCGAAGGTCACCGAGACGCACTAGGTGTATTGATCACGAGCGTTGTTGACACTCGGTAGGTCTTGAACATGACGAAGACCTCCGGTGTGGTGGGAGCTGTCTAGGAACCCA
>NZ_JBVHUE010000011.1:0-192879 GCF_055565515.1 Streptomyces sp. NPDC028419
CCCCCCCCCCCCCCCCCCCCCCCCCCCCCCCCCCCCCCCCCCCCCCCCCCCCCCCCCCCCCCCCCCCCCCCCCCCCCCCCCCCCCCCCCCCCCGCCCCGGCAGGAGGGCGCCGGTGAGGAGTCGGCGCGGGATCCGCGGCCGCACATCCACGCGCTGGCGACCTCCGGCCGGCACACCGAGGCCGCCGCGCTCGCACGGGCGTGGGAGGAGCACGTCATCCAGCGGACGGGGCACGGGTCGCCGGAGGCGACCCGCTGGCTGGAGATCCGCGCCGACCTGGCCAGAATGGCGGGGACCTTCGGGACCGCGACCCGGCTGTGGACCAGCGCCGGGCTGATCCGGCTGGCCCGCCAGTCCCCCGACGCGCCGGAGGTGCACGCCGCGGCGGCGGGCGCCCTGTACTGCTGGACGCAGCTGAGGGACCAGGAGACGGCCCTCGACACCGCCCCCGAACTGATCAGGTTCCTGCGCGCGCTGCGTTCCTTCGACTCCCGGCACATCGAAATGGCCCAGCAGCGGCTGGAGTTCCTGCACCGCGCGCCCAGCCGGAGCTGACCCCGCGGGCTACGGCGCCTGGTGCGGCTCCGCGTACAGGCCCTCGATCAGCGCCCCGTACTTCTCCCGCACGACGCGCCGGCGCAGTTTCAGCGACGGGGTCAACTCCCCGGACTCCGGGCCCCATTCCTCGGTGAGCAGCCGGTAGCGCTTGATCTGCTCCGTGCGGTTGAGCCGCGCGTTGGCGGCCTCGACGGCGCGCGCGATCTCCCGCGCGACCTCCGGGTGTCCGGCCAGCTCGGCGGGGGTGGTGGCCGCGATGCCGTGGGCGGCGGCCCAGGCGGGGGCCAGTTCCGCGTCGAGCACGAGCAGGGCGACCAGGTAGGACCGGCCGTCGCCGTGCACCAGGGCCTGGCCGATCAGCGGGTGCTCCTTGACGGTGTTCTCCACCAGGGCGGGCGAGACGTTCTTGCCGTTCGAGGTGATGATCAGTTCCTTCTTGCGGTCGGTCAGCCAGAGGAAGCCGTCCTCGTCGATCCGGCCGATGTCCCCGGTCGGGAACCACCCCTCGGCGTCGGTGGCACCGTCCACCGTCCCGTCCGGCCGCAGGTAGCCGCTGAAGACGGTGGCGCCGCGGGTGAGGATCTCCCCGTCCTCGGCGAGCCGCAGTTCCAGCCCCTCGATGGGGCGGCCGACCGAGCCGAGCCGGAAGCCGTCGGCGCTGTTGACGGTGCACACGCCGGAGGTCTCGGTGAGCCCCCAGGCGTCCATGATGGTGATGCCCCAGCCCGCCCAGAACCGGACCACGTCCAGCGGCATCGGCGCGGTGGCGCTGGCCGTCCAGACCAGCCGGTCGAGCCCGGCCATGACCAGCAGGGGGTCCAGCACCCGCTCCTTGGCCAGGGCGTAGGCCGCCTCGACTGCGGGCGGGACCGCCTCGCCGCGCTCGCGGTGGCCCGCGCGGGCCCGGGCGGTGTCGTTGGCCGCCTCGATGGCGCTGCGCTGCTCCGGCGGCAGCCCGGCGAGCACCGCCCGTACGGACGCGGCGAGCTTCTCCCAGACCCGGGGCACGCCGAAGAACTGCACCGGGTGCAGTTCGCGGACCGCCCCCGCGACGGCGGTGGGATCGGCGCACAGCCGTACGTGGGCGGCGCGCAGCAGCGGCAGGTAGATGCCCAGGACCCGCTCGGCGATGTGCGCGAAGGGCAGGTAGCAGATGTGCTCGGCGTGCTCGGGCAGCTCGACGTGGCGGTCGAGGCGGACCGTCTGGAGCATCAGGTTGCGGTGGCTGAGCCGGACCCCCTTGGGGTCGCCGGTGGTGCCCGAGGTGTAGACGACGGTCAGCGGGTCCTCGGGACGGGCCTGGCGCCAGCCCTTCTCGAAGGCGTCGGAGCGGAAGGTCCGGGCGCCGCTCGCGAACAGCGAGCCGTACGTCCGGTGCGGGCCGGCGTCGGCGGCCTCGGCCACCACGAGCCGTTCCAGGGGGACCTCCGGGTCCGCGAGCAGCGGCTCCCAGCGGGCGAGTTCCCCGGCCCCTTCGACGACGGCGAGGCGGGCCCGGCTGTGCCGGGCGATGTGCGCGATCTGTGCGGGTGCGGAGGTCCCGTAGACGGTGACGGGCACCGCGCCGAGGTGGACGAGGGCGAGGTCGCTGAGCCAGTGCTCGGGGCGGTTGCCCATCATCATCAGGACGTGGTCGCCGCGCTCGACGCCCAGGGCCGCGTAGCCGGCGGCGAGGACGCCCACCTTGCGGCGCGCCTCGGACCAGCTGAGGGTGGTCCAGCCGGGGCCCTCGCGCCAGGAGAGGGCGGGGAGGTCGCCGTGGTCGGTGGCGTTGCGGGCGAGCAGCGCGGGCAGGGTGATCCCGTCGGGGCTTCCGGGCAGTCGCAGGTTCGTCGTCATGGGCAGCTCCTGGCCGTTTCACATCGTTGGTGCGACAGCAATACTGTTGAACACGAACGGGCCGAACGTAAGCCGAATGCAACGTGCTGATCAGAGAGCGAGGCGCAGACCATGACCACCCAGGCGCCCGAGCCCACGCTCACCGTCGACGAGCTGGCGTCCCGGGCGGGCGTGACCGTCCGCACCGTACGTTTCTACAGCACGCGCGGGCTTTTGCCCCCTCCCGTGATCGGACCGCGGCGGGTCGGCCACTACGGGCCGGAACACCTCTACCGGCTGGCCCTGATCGAGGAGTTGCAGCACCAGGGCATGACCCTGTCGGCGATCGAGCGCTACCTCGACGCGCTCCCGGACGACCTCAGCGCGCACGATCTGGCGATCCACCGCGCGCTGGTGGCGACCTGGGCCCCCGACGCGGCGCTGGAGTCCTCGCGCGAGGAGTTGGAGAAGCGGGTGGGGCGGCCCCTGTCGGACTCCGACGTCCAGCGGCTGACCGCGATGAACGTGCTGGCGCCGGCGCCGGACGGGGACGCCTTCCGGGTGGATCCGGGGCTGTTGCGGCTCGGGGTCGCGCTGCTCGACGTACCGATCGCGCACGAGACGATCATGACGGCGCGGACCGTGCTGATGGAGCACGCGCGGACCGCGGCGCACGAACTGACCGCGCTGTTCCGGGACGAGGTCTGGGGTCCCTTCACGCAGGGCGAGAGCGATCCGGAGCGGGTCGAGGCGATGAAGTCACTGTCCGCCCACATGCAACCGATGGTGGTCCAGGCTCTGGTGACGGCGTTTCAGCGTTCGCTCAAGGACGAGTTGCGGGCGGCGTTCACCGCGCCCGAGTGACCGGCGGGAGGGGGTGGGCCGGGTGCGGGGGCGCCGTGGCGGCGGGGTAGCTTTCCTGCCATGGCGATCATCCACAGGACCACGATGGACCCCGGCAAGCTGGAGCTCCTCGCCGCATGGCTGCCGGAGCGACCCTGGTACACCGCGAGCGGGCGGCCCCCGGAGCTGCTCCGGGCGGGCGGCTTCCGGCTCGACGATCCGCAGGGCGAGGTGGGCATCGAGTTCATGGTGGTCACCGACGCCTCGGGCGGGCGTCCGATCTCCTACCACGTGCCGGTCACCTACCGCGGGGCGCCGCTCGAAGGGGCCGGGGCGGGGCTGATCGGCACCTCGGAGCACGGGGTGCTCGGGCGGCGCTGGGTGTACGACGGCGCGCACGACCCGGTGTGCGTGGACCGGCTGCTGGCCCTGTTCCAGGGCCGCGCGCAGGCGCAGCACCAGAGCCTCAGTGAGGTCCCCGAGCCGGCCGTGAGCACGCGCTACGACGGCCCGGAGATCGCGGACTTCCCGCTCTCGCAGGTCCCGGAGGTCGCCGAGGACGCCGGGGGCACCCGGGTCCTGCTGCCCGGCGGCGCGCGGCTCGGGCTGACGCGCGTGCTGCGCGAGAACACCGACCCGGCGGGGGTGGTGGCCGAGTGGACCGCCCCGGACGGCGTCGCCCACCGCGGCACCTTCGCCTCGCTGGACCTCACCGGGAGCTGAGCCCCGGCCGCCGACGTCGCCCCGACGGTCCTCCTGGACCGCCGGGGCGCCCGGCACGGTGGGGGCGGTCAGTCGGTGAAGGTCTCGCCGCGCTCGGCCTTCCCGACGAGGAGGGCGGGCGGGGCGAACCGCTCGCCGTAGGCCGCGGCCAGCTCGCGCGCGCGGGCCACGAAGCCGGGGAGGGCGCCCTCGTACCCGTTGATGTACTGGATCACGCCACCGGTCCAGGCCGGGAAGCCGATGCCCATGATCGAGCCGATGTTGGCGTCGGCGACCGAGGTCAGCACGCCTTCCTCGAAGAGTCGGACGGTGTCGATGGCCTCGGAGAAGAGCATCCGCTCCTGCATGTCGACGAAGGGGATCTCCGTGCCCGGCTTCGTGAAGTGCTCGCGCAGGCCCGGCCAGATGCCGGCCCGCTTGCCCGCCTCGTCGTAGTCGTAGAAGCCCGCGCCACCGCTGCGGCCGGGGCGGCCGAACTCGTCCACCATCCGGTCGATGACCGTGTCCGCGGGGTGCGCCGCCCAGCTCCGCCCGGCCTCCTCGAAGGCCTTGCGGGTCTCGTTGCGGATCTTCCGGGGCAGGGTCAGGGTCAGCTCGTCCATCAGGGAGAGCACCTTCGCGGGGTAGCCGGCCTGGGCGGCCGCCTGCTCCACGGAGGCCGGCTCGATGCCCTCGCCGACCATCGCGACGCCCTCGTTGATGAACTGGCCGATCACCCGTGAGGTGAAGAAGCCGCGCGAGTCGTTGACCACGATCGGGGTCTTGTTGATCTGGCGGACCAGGTCGAAGGCACGGGCCAGGGCCTCGTCCCCGGTGCGCTCGCCCTTGATGATCTCCACCAGCGGCATCTTGTCGACGGGCGAGAAGAAGTGCAGCCCGATGAAGTCGACGGGGCGCGAAACCCCTTCGGCCAGGCCCGTGATGGGCAGGGTGGAGGTGTTGGAGCAGAGCAGCGCGTCGGGCTCGATGACGTCCTGGATCTCCTGGAACACCTTGTGCTTGAGGGAGGTGTCCTCGAAGACGGCCTCGATGACGGCGTCGCAGCCCGCCAGGTCGGCGGGGTCGGCCGTGGGGGTGATCCGGGCGAGCAGTTCGGCGCGCTTGGCCTCGGTGGTGCGGCCCCGGGAGAGCGCCTTGTCGAGGAGCTTCTCGGAGTAGGCCTTGCCCTTGGCGGCGGCCTCGGCGGTGACGTCCTTGAGGACGACCTCGATGCCCGCGCGGGCGCAGGAGTACGCGATGCCCGCGCCCATCATGCCCGCGCCGAGGACGGCGACCTTGCGGACCTCGCGCGGTGCGACGCCCTGGGGGCGGCTGGCACCGGAGTTGACGGCCTGGAGGTCGAAGAAGAACGCCTGGATCATGTTCTTGGCGGTCTGTCCGGTGACCAGCTCGGTGAAGTAGCGGGCCTCGATGGTCAGCGCGGTCTCGAAGTCGACCTGGGAGCCCTCGACGGCGCAGGCCAGGATGTTGCGCGGGGCCGGGTACGGGGCTCCGTTCAGCTGCTTCTTCAGGTTCGCCGGGAACGCCGGGAGGTTCGCGGCGAACTTCGGGTGGGACGGCGTACCGCCCGGGATCCGGTAGCCGGGGACGTCCCAGGGCTGCTGCGAGACCGGGTTGGCGTCGATGAAGGCCCGGGCCTTGTCGAGCATCTCCTCGCGGGTGGCGGCCAGTTCGTGGACCAGGCCGTTGTCCAGGGCGCGCCGCGGGGGGTACTGGGTGCCCTGGAGCAGCACCTTGAGGAGCGCGTCGGTGATGCCCATGAGGCGCACGGTGCGGGTGACGCCACCGCCCGCGGGGAGCAGGCCCAGGGTGACCTCGGGCAGGCCGATCTTGGAGCCGGGGGCGTCGAGGGCGATGCGGTGGTGGCAGGCGAGGGCGATCTCGTAACCGCCGCCGAGAGCAGCGCCGTTGATGGCGGCGACCACGGGCTTGCCGAGGGTCTCGATCCGCCGCAGGGAGCTCTTGATGGCGGTGCCGGTGTCGAAGGCGAGCTGGGCGTCCTCGGGGCGGAGGCGGATCATCTCCTTGAGGTCGCCGCCCGCGAAGAAAGTCTTCTTGGCGGAGGTGAAGACGATGCCCCGGATGGAGTCCTTCTCGGCCTCGGCGCGGTCGGCGATCGCCGCGATGGAGTCCTTGAAGGCCTGGTTCATCGTGTTGGCGGACTGGTTGGGGTCGTCGAGGATCAGGGTGACGACGCCGGTCTCGTCCTGTTCCCAGCGGATCGTGGTGGACTCGCTCATTTTCGCTACTTCCGTGTGAGAAAGGGGGGCTGCCGGGGACGGGGACGGTCAGAGGCGCTCGACGACGGTGGCGACACCCATGCCGCCGCCGACGCAGAGGGTGACGAGCCCGTAGCGCTTGTCCTGGCGCTCCAGCTCGTCGATGACGGTGCCGAGGATCATCGCGCCGGTCGCGCCGAGGGGGTGCCCGAGCGCGATGGCGCCGCCGTTGACGTTGACCTTGTCGAGGGAGACTCCCATGTCCGCGACGAAGCGCAGGACGACGCCCGCGAAGGCCTCGTTGATCTCGATGAGGTCGATGTCGTCGATGGTCAGTCCGGCCTTGGCGAGGGCCTTGCGGGTGGCCGGGGCGGGTCCGGTGAGCATGATGGTCGGCTCGGAACCGGAGACGGCGGCCGAGACGATCCGGGCCCGCGGCGCCAGTCCGTTCCGCTCCCCCGCCTCGCGGGAGCCGATCGCGACGAGCGAGGCGCCGTCGACGATGCCGGAGGAGTTGCCCGCGTGGTGGACGTGGTCGATCTTCTCGACCCAGTGGTACTTCTGCAGGGCGACGGCGTCGAAGCCGCCGAGCTCACCGATGTCCGCGAAGGACGGCTTGAGCCGCGCGAGGCTGTCGGCCGTGGTGCCGGGGCGGACGAACTCGTCGTGGTCCAGGACGACGAGGCCGTTGCGGTCGGTGACCGGGACCACGGACCGGGCGAAGCGGCCGTCCTTGATGGCCGCGGCGGCGCGCTCCTGGGAGAGCGCCGCGTACTCGTCGACGTCGCGCCGGGAGAAGCCGCCGAGGGTGGCGATCAGGTCGGCGCCGATGCCCTGCGGAACGAAGTTGGTGTCCCAGTTGGTCATCGGGTCGTTGAACCAGGCACCGCCGTCGGACGCCATCGGAACGCGGGACATCGACTCGACGCCGCCGGCGAGCACCAGGTCCTCCCAACCCGAACGGACCTTCGCGGCGGCCAGGTTGACCGCCTCCAGCCCGGAGGCGCAGAAGCGGTTCTCCTGTACGCCGGCCACCGTGTCCGGCAGCCCCGCGGCGATGGCCGCGATCCGCGCGATGTCCGAGCCCTGGTCGCCGACGGGGCCCACGACCCCGAGCACGATGTCGTCGATGGTCGCCGGGTCCAGGCCGGGGTTGCGCTCGCGCAGGGCGTGGATGAGGCCGACGACGAGGTCGATCGGCTTGGTGCCGTGCAGGGCCCCGTTGGCCTTGCCGCGGCCGCGCGGGGTGCGGATCGCGTCGTACACGTACGCTTCGGTGCTCACTGGTCATGCCTTTCGAGGGTTCGATGATCGGGCGGGGAGGGGAGGAGCCGGTCAGCCGAGCAGGGAACGGCCGATGATCTCCTTCATGATCTCGGTCGTGCCGCCGTAGATGGTCTGGATGCGGCCGTCCACGAACGCCCGCGCGACCCGGTACTCACTCATGTATCCGTATCCGCCGTGCAGTTGCAGACAGCGGTCGGCGACGCGCTTCTGGAGTTCGGTCGCCCACCACTTGGCCATCGAGGCGTGGACGGCGTCCAACTCCCCGTTCGCGTGGTCGACGATGCACCGGTCGAGGAAGGTGCGGGTGACGGCGCACTCGGTCGCCATCTCCGCGATCTCGAAGCGGATGTGCTGGAGCTTGGCGAGCGGCCGCCCGAAGGCCTCGCGCTCCTTGACGTAGGCGGTGGTGATCTCCAGCAGGTGCTCGGCGGCGGCGATGCCGGCCATCGCGATGCCCATCCGCTCCTGGGCGAGGTTGGTCATCAGATGGACGAAGGCGCCGTTCAGCTCGCCGAGCAGGTTCCCCTTGGGGACGCGCACGTCGTGGAAGAAGAGCTCCGCGGTGTCCTGGGCCTTCTGGCCGATCTTGTCGAGGTTGCGGCCGCGCTCGAAGCCCTCGGCGCCGCGCTCCACCACCAGCAGGGACAGGCCGTGCGCCCCGCCCTCGGGGGTGGTCTTCGCGACGACGATCACGAGGTCGGCCAGGATCCCGTTGGAGATGAAGGTCTTGGAACCGTTCAGCACCCAGTGGTCGCCGTGGTCCTCGGCGTGGGTGCGGATGCCCTGGAGGTCCGAGCCCGCGCCCGGTTCGGTCATCGCGATGGCCGTGATGGTCTCGCCCGAGCAGAAGCCGGGCAGCCAGCGGCGCTTCTGCTCGTCGGTGGCCAGCGAGGTCAGGTACGGCCCGATGATGTCGTTGTGCAGGCCGATGGCCAGCCCGGCGGCGCCCGCCCGGGTGAACTCCTCGGCGATGACCGCCGCGTAGCGGAAGTCGGGGTTCCCGCCGCCGCCGAACTCCTCGGGCACCGCGAGGCCCAGCAGCCCCTGGCGTCCCGCGGCCCGCCAGGCCTCGCGGCTGACGATGCCCTCCTTCTCCCACTGCTCGTAGTGCGGCAGCACCTCCTTGGCGAGGAAGGTGCGCACGCTCTCGCGGAACGTCTCGTGCTCGGGCTCGAAGATCCGGCGCTTCACGGGTTCTCAGTCCTCCAGCGGGTACAGGGCCGGGACGTCCCAGTCGCGGGCCACGGATGCGGTGTGCGCGCCCGGCAGGGCGGGGCCGCCGCGCACGGCGGCGGGGGTGGCGGAGAAACGGGGTGCGGGGGCCGGCTGGACGATCCCGCCGACGTCGGTGAAGGTGCCGCGGGCGGCGAGGTGCGGGTGGGCCGGGGCCTCGCGCAGCGACAGCACGGGGGCCACGCAGGCGTCCGTCCCCTCGAACACCTCGGTCCACTCCTGCCGGGTACGGGTCCTGAACCGGGCGGCGACGGCCTCCCGCAGCTCGCCCCAGCGGGCCAGGTCCTTGCGGGCGGGGGCCTGGTCCTTGATGCCGAGCAGGTCGGTGAAGGTGTCGTAGAACTGCTGCTCCAGC
Source organism: Streptomyces sp. NPDC028419 (assembly GCF_055565515.1). Taxonomy (NCBI): domain Bacteria; kingdom Bacillati; phylum Actinomycetota; class Actinomycetes; order Kitasatosporales; family Streptomycetaceae; genus Streptomyces; species Streptomyces sp. NPDC028419. The sequence continues at coordinate 9,038 of NZ_JBVHUE010000011.1, forward strand.
GCCCCGACGGCCATGTAGCCGCCGTCGGCGGTCTCGTACGTCCCGTAGAAGGGGCAACCGCCGTCGAGCAGGTTGGCCCCGCGCCGGTCCTGCCAGCCTCCGGCCGCCATCATCCCGTGGATCATCGACGTGAGGTGCGCGGTGCCGTCGACGATGGCCGCGTCGACGACCTGGCCGGTGCCGGTGGTGCGCGCGTGCTGGAGGGCGGCGAGGACGCCGATGACCAGGTAGAGCGAGCCGCCCGCGTAGTCGCCGACCAGGTTGGCGGGGACCGCGGGCGGCCCGTCCGGGGCGCCGATCATGCCGAGGGCGCCGGTGACCGCGATGTAGGCGATGTCGTGGCCGGCGCTGTGGGCGAGCGGGCCCTCCTGGCCCCAGCCGGTCATCCGGCCGTACACCAGCCGGGGGTTGCGGGCGTGGCACTCGGCCGGGCCGACGCCGAGCCGCTCCGCGACCCCGGGACGGAACCCCTCGATGAGCACGTCGGCCCGCTGGACCAGGTCCAGGACGCGGGCGGGGCCGTCGGCGGACTTGAGGTCCAGCAGGACCGAGCGCTTGTTGCGGTTGGTGACGTCGTAGGCGGGGTCGACGGCCAGGCCGCCCCCGCCGGGCCGGTCCACGCGGACGACGTCCGCGCCGAGATCGGCGAGGAGCATGGCGGCGAACGGTCCCGGGCCGATGCCCGCCAGCTCGACGACGCGCACTCCGGTCAGCGGGCCGTTCCCTGTCACTGCCATCGAGCCCCCAGCATCCGTGGTACCCCTGTGTGACACAACTGATGTAACACCAGTGATGCTAGGAACGGGCACGGCTCAGCACAACCCCTTGGAGCGGTCGACCGAGCAAGCGCTTAGCCGCTCGCGCTCCCCCTTCCTACCCCGCGGCCCCCGCGCCGTCAGCCGCCCCCGAGCGTTCGTCGAGCGCCTTCACGTGCCGCTTGAGGGCCACGGTCCGGTAGCTCTCCTCGACCCACTCGCAGACCACCTCGGCGCTCGGCGATCCCTGCCGCCCCAGCGGTACGGTGACCCAGCCCGAGCGGCCCAGCCCGTAGCCGGTGGGCGCGGCGCCGGGCGCGGTCATCGCGTGGGCGTGCAGCGCCTCGTCCTTCAGCTTGACCGAGAGGGCGGGCGGCTCGGGGCCGTCGGCGTTGCCCAGGAAGACGAAGACCTTGCCGTTGATCTTCGCCACGGCGCGCTCCGGATCCCAGGGATGGTCCTCCCGGGCCTCCGGCAGCCCGAGGGCGAACTCCCGCACTGCTTCCCACGTGCGTACCGCAGCCTTCATCGACGCCTCCCCTTCACCGCAGGTCCCACCTGCTCGCACGGACAGTCGATCCCCACGCTAGCCTCGGCGACCATCAGCAGTCGGGAGGAGCGGTGATGAACAGCCGGAACAGCGATCAGAACGCGCCACAGCCGTCGGAGCATCAGGACCAGCGGAGCGGGCGCGCCTACGACCTGGTGCTCTTCGGAGCCACCGGCTTCGTGGGCGCCCTGACCGCCGAGTACCTCGCCGCGCACGCGCCGGCCGGGTGCCGGTGGGCGCTCGCGGGACGGGACCCCGCCAAACTCGAACGGCTCCGCGACCGGCTCACCGCCCTCGACCCCCGCTGCGCGGAGCTGCCGCTGCTGCGCGCGGACGCCGCCGATCCGCGGGCGGTGCGCGAGCTCGCCGCCACCACGCGGGTGCTGGCCACCACGGTGGGCCCGTACGTGCACCACGGCGCGGAGCTGGTCGCCGCCTGCGCCGAGAGCGGCACCGATTACCTGGACCTCACCGGGGAGCCGGAGTTCGTGGACCGGATGTACGTCGCGCACGACGCGCGGGCCCGGGAGAGCGGCGCCCGGATCGTGCACGCCTGCGGTTTCGACTCCATCCCGGCGGACCTCGGCGCGTACTTCACCGTCCGTCAGCTGCCCGAGGGCGTACCGCTGACCGTGGACGGGTTCCTGCGCACGCAGGCCTCCTTCTCCGGCGGCACACTGGCCTCGGCGCTCGGCGCCTTCGGGCGCGGGCCGCAGACGCTGGCCGCCGCGCGGGAGCGCCGGCTGCACGAACCGCGGACGGTGGGCCGCCGGGCGCGGGGCCCGATCGGGGCACCCCGCTACAGCCGGGAGACCGGCACCTGGGCCCTGCCGCTGCCCACCTTGGACCCGCGGGTGGTGGCCCGCTCGGCCGCCGCCCTGGAGCGGTACGGTCCGGACTTCCGCTACCGGCACTACGCCTCCGTGCGGCACCTGCCGATCGCGGCGGCCGGTGCGGGCGCGGTCGGGGCCACGGTCGCCCTGGCCCAGATCCCGCCCGTGCGGCAGTGGCTCGGCGGGCTGTGGGAGCCGGGGCGCGGCCCGGACGCCGAGCGCAGGGCGCGCAGTTGGTTCACGGTCCGCTTCGTGGGCGAGGGCGGCGGGCGGCGGGTGTTCACGGAGGTCTCGGGCGGCGACCCCGGCTACGGGGAGACGGCCAAGATGCTCGGGGAGTCCGCGCTGTGCCTGGCGTACGACCGGCTCCCGGCGACCTCCGGGCAGGTGACCACGGCGGTCGCGATGGGCGACGCGCTGCTGGAACGGCTCCAGAAGGCGGGGATCCGCTTCCGGGTGGTGGACGAGCGCGCGGTGTGATCCCCCGCGCGGGCGGGCGCCCGGGGCGCGCGCCCGGGGAGTCTCAGCCGGCCTCGCGCAGGGCCCGGCGGCAGAGGGAGTCGGCGTGCCGGGTGGTCTCGGGGATCCGGAAGCGCGGGCTCAGGGCCAGGGTGTGCGCGGCCGCGTTGTCGAGGGAGACCCGGTGGCCCACCGAGACGTACACGGGCTTGATCCCGTCCTGCGTGCGCAGCGCCCGGCCGACCACGGAGCCGTCGGCGGCCAGGAGCGGGGAGAAGTCGCCCCTCCTGGCGCCCGGTTCCTCGTAGGTGAAGGTGAAGGGATTCTTCGCGACGCCGAGGGTCGCCAGTCCCGTGACCACGCCGAGGTGGCAGGCGAGCCCGAAGCCGCGCGGGTGCGCCAGCCCGTAGCCGTCGCAGACGACCAGCCCGGGGGGCGAGGTCAGCGCGTCCAGGGCGGCCAGGACGGTGGGCAGTTCCCGGAAGGCGAGCAGGCCCGGGACGTAGGGGAAGCTCACGTGCCCCACGGCGGTCGCCTCCTCGACGACCTCCAGCGTGCGCGCGTCCAGGACGACGGCCGCCGCGGCGACCAGGTCGCGCTCGTCGTCGTAGGCCACGTCGACACCGGTCACCAGGCCCTGCCCGACCGGCGGTCCGGCCTCGGTGAGCACGACCTGGTGGCGCAGTCGGTCCTGTATCGCCCGGGCCTCGGCCTCGTCCGCGGGGGTCTTCACACTCGTCATGAGGTGCGAGAGTAGCCTGGCGATCATGTTCGTAATGGAGTTGACCTACACCGCGCCCCTCGAAGCCGTCGAAGAGCACATGGACGCGCACATCGCGTGGTTGGGCGGCTACTACGCCTCGGGCGTCTTCCTCGCCTCGGGCCGCAAGGTGCCGCGCGAGGGCGGTGTGATCCTGGCGGGCGGGGTGTCCCGGGCCGAGATCGAGAAGATCGCCGCCGAGGACCCCTTCACGGTGGCGGGCGTCTGCGCCTACCGGATCACCGAGTTCATCGCGACCAGGACCTCGGCCGACCTGGCCGCGGTCCGCGAGGCTCCGCTCTCCTAGGTCGTCTCTTTCGGGGACCCGCCCGGTGGCGGCCGGCAGCCGCCACCGGTTGCCGCGCTACTCGCGGTCGCCCGGTTCCAACCGGGCGACCCGGCCCTTCTCCCCCGCCGCCCAGCACGCCAGGTCCGCGGTGCAGTCGACGGTGTCGAAGGAACCCGTGGCCAGCGGCCGCCAGCTGCGACCCGCGTCGAGCGTGACGTCCGTACCCGTCGGCCCGACCGCGAGGGCCACGGTCGCCGTGTACGGGACCCAGGCCACCCCGGAGCGGTAGGCGGGCGGCGCCGCGCCGGCCGGCCGCCAGGTGCGGCCCGCGTCGGCGGAGAGCGCCCCGGCCCGCGGGGACGCCTGGCCGGTGCGGTAGTCGCCGCCCACCGCGAGGCCGTGCCCGCGGTCGCGGAAGGCGAGCCCGAAGACCCCCTTGGCGGGGTCGCCCGCGGGCACGGTGGAATCGGCCGCGCTCCAGGTCAGCCCGCGGTCGGCCGAGTGCAGCACGCGCGCCTGCGCGCCGCCGCCGGTGGCCAGCCACACGTCGGCCGGGCCCGAGCTGACCAGGCACTGCCCGCTCGCGGCGAACCCGGCCTCGCCGGGCAGCGCGTCCGGCATCCCGGTGTTCGCCAGCACCCGCCAGCTGCGGCCGCCGTCCGCCGTGGACAGGATCCGGAACTTCCCGTCCACCGGGTCGCTCACGGCCAGCCCGTGGGCGGGGTCGAAGAAGGTCAGGCAGTCGTAGAAGGCGCGGGGGTCGGGGTTGCGGAAGGTCTCGGTCCAGCTGGCCCCGCCGTCCTCGGTCCGCCAGATCCGGGAGTCCTGGCCCTCGCCGATGGAGAGGGCGACCGCGCGCCGCGCGTCGAAGGCCTCGATGTCGCGCAGCTCCAGGCCGGCGGCGCCGGGCGGCGAGACGTCCGCCCAGCCGCGCCCGCCGTCCACGGTGCGCAGCACCTTGCCCTGGGATCCGGACACCCAGGCCGTCGAGCGGTCCACCGCGGCCAGCCCGCGGAACCGGGCGTCCGTGGCGGTGGCCTTGAGGGACCACTCCAGACCGGAAGGGGACCCGGACGCGAGGGCGGCCGACGGGCCGGGTGGGGTGGCCGACGGGCCGGGTAAGGGGGTGGTCCGCGCCTGGGCGGGAGCGGCCAACGCCCCGACCAGGGCTGCCGCGCACATGCCAACTGCCAGAAGTCTCATGGCGCCGGAAGCTAACGCACCCCGCGGTGGCCGTCCAGGGCGCCTCGCCACACCCTCACGGAGGGTGCCCGTACGGCAACACGAGTGATCGGTTGCGCTCGCGGAGTGAGCGAGATCCGGCCTTAGTTGAACCACCGCACAGACCTCCGGACCCACCACTTTCCCTTGTGCCCCATGACCACTGCCGACGGACCGTACGATCACACGACGGCGTTCCGGCCATTCGGTGACACAGCTCACTCCTTCCGCGCATGCACGGATTCGCGATTTCCCGCGTCTATCCGGATGCCGGGCCCCAGCCACAGTCCGGCAACCGATCGCCGCAAGGGAGCGAGCCTTGATCACCATCATCGAGCAGGCCGTGCAGGCCCGTCTGGTCGCCGCAGCGCCGAAGGTCGAGACCGTCCCCGTCACCTTCCATTACGACCGCTCGGATCCCTTCGCCGTCCGCATGGCCTTCCCCGCTCCGGCGACCCTCGAAGGCATCGAGGTGTCGTGGACCTTCGCCCGCGAGCTGCTGGAGGCGGGCCTGGACCGTCCCTGCGGCCACGGCGACGTGCGGGTGCGGCCGTACGGATCGGGCAGGACCGTGGTGGAGTTCCACGCTCCGGAGGGCGTCGCCATCGTCCTGATGGCCGCCGCCGAGCTGCGCCGCTTCCTGGAGCGGGCCGCGGCCGTGGTCCCGCCGGGGCTGGAACACCTGTACCTGGACGTGGACCACAGCCTGGCCGAGCTGATGCGCGACTCCTGTTGACGTCGACCGCCGGATGCCGGCGGCTCGGCTCCGGTCGGCGAAAACCGTTTGCGGGCGGCCTGGGCCCCCCGTAGCTTCGTAGACGCCCCATTGCCGCCGAAACGGAGTAGGACATTGCTCTTCTGAGGTCCGAGACACCGACCCCCCAAGCCCTTCGTCAGGAGCGCTCGTCGTCGGCTGTCTCCCCGCGTTGCACTGCACCATTCACGCAACCTGGAGGCCTCCATGAGCCATGCCCCTACGTTCGTCACGTGTTCCGCCCTGTCCTTCGACTGGCCCGACGGGACCCCCGTCTTCGACGGGCTCCAGCTCGCCGTCGGCCCCGGCCGCACCGGCCTGATCGGCCTCAACGGCTCGGGCAAGTCCACCCTGCTCAAACTGATCGCGGGTGAACTGACCGCGGGCGACGGCCAGATCGCCGTCGCCGGCACGGTCGGCCACCTCCCCCAGGGAGTCACCCTCGACACCACGCTGCGCGTGGACGAGGCGCTCGGAATCGCCGCGGTCCGCACCGCCCTGCACGCCATCGAGGCGGGCGAGGCCACCGAGGCCAACTTCACCGCGGTCGGCGACGACTGGGACGTGGAGGAGCGGGCGACCGCCACCCTCGACCAGCTGGGGCTGGGCCGGATCGGCCTCGACCGCACGGTCGGCGAGCTGTCCGGCGGCGAGTCCGTGCTGCTGCGACTGGCGGCCCTGCTGATCGCGCGGCCGGACGTCCTACTGCTCGACGAACCCACCAACGACCTCGACCTGCGGGCCCGACGCCGGCTCTACGCCGCCGTCGACTCCTGGACCGGCGTCCTGGTCCTGGTCAGCCACGACCGGGAACTGCTGGACCGGGTGGACCAGATCGCCGAACTGCGCGAGGGCGAGGTCCGCTGGTACGGCGGCAACTTCAGCGCGTACGAGGAGGTGCTGGCCGCCGAACAGGAGACCGCCGAGCGGCTGGTCCGGGTCGCCGAGGCCGACGTACAGCGCCAGAAGCGCGAACTGTCCGACGCCCACGTCAAGTTGGCCCGCCGCAAGCGGTACGGCCAGAAGATGAACGACACCAAGCGCGAGCCCAAGATCGTGATGGGCGAGCGGAAGCGACAGGCCCAGGTGTCCGCGGGCAAGCACCGCATCATGCACACCGAGAAGCTCGCGCAGGCGCGCGAACGGCTCGACCAGGCGGTGGAGGCGGTGCGCGACGACGACGAGATCCGCATCGAGCTGCCCGCCACCCTGGTCCCGCCCGGGCGCGGCGTGCTGACCCTGCGCGGCCTGCACCTGGCGCACGCGGCCTCGCCGGCCGTCCCGGAGGCGTGGGAACTGCGCGGGCCGGAGCGGATCGCCCTGGTCGGACGCAACGGCTCGGGCAAGACCACCCTGCTGCGCACGGTGGCCGGGCTGGTCCCGCCGGTGGCCGGGGAGGCGGCGGTGCACGTACCGGCGCGCTTCCTGCCGCAGCGGCTCGACGTCCTCGACGACGGGCTCTCGGTGGTGGAGAACGTGGCGCGGTTCGCGCCGCAGGCCACGAACAACGGGATCCGGGCGCGGCTCGCGCACTTCCTCTTCCGCGGCGCCCGGGCGGACCGGGCCGCCGGCACCCTGTCGGGCGGCGAGCGCTTCCGTGCGGCGCTCGCGGCGCTGCTCCTGGCCGAACCGGCTCCGCAGCTACTGATGCTGGACGAGCCGACGAACAACCTGGACCTGGCGAGCGTACGGCAGTTGACGGAGGCGTTGGATTCCTACGAGGGGGCGCTCATCGTGGCCAGTCACGACGTGCCGTTCCTGGAATCGATCGGCATCACCCGCTGGCTGCTGCTCGACGACGCACTGCGCCCGACCACGGCGCGGGAGGTCCGCGAGTCCATGTGGCAGGACTGAGCGGCACCCGGGGGACCGGGCGGGGCCGACCCGCCCCACCCGTCGACGCGCCCGGTGCTCCCCCCTTCGGGGGCGGGGTGCCGGGCGCGCGTCGTCGTACCGCCGAGCCTTCCGAGGGAGTCCTCCGGCACCGGGAGGTCGCCGCGTGTGACAATTGCACTACTGAACGTAGCGTACGTAGGTGCACAGTGCCACCAGTCGCATGACCGCCTACCGCTTTCTCAGGGCATTCCACGAGAGGGGAACCGCGCCATGCCACCGAGGAGCACGCCGACCGCCCGCCAGCAGCGCCTGGGCGCCGAGCTGCGCAGACTCCGCGAGCGGTCGGGCACGACCGTGCAGCAGGCCGCGGCGCTGCTGGGGGTCGACCGCACCCGCATCCCGAACATCGAGTCCGGCCGGCTCGGCATCACCGCGGAGCGGGTCCGCACGCTGGCCCACCACTACGCCTGCCCCGACGCCGCGCTCGTGGACCTGCTCGCGGGGATGACCCAGGAGCGCGACAAGGGATGGTGGGAGGAGCATCGCGCCCAGCTCCCGCAGGGGCTGCTCGACATCTGCGAACTGGAGCACCACAGCGTCGAGTTGCACACGGCCGTGACCGCGCACATACCCGGCCTGTTGCAGACCGAGGCCCACGCGCGGGCGGTCTTCGAAACCGCCGACCCGCCGCTCCCGGCGGCCGAGGTGCGGGCCCGACTGGCGCTGCGCATGGGCCGGCGGCGGATCTTCGCGCGCGAGCGGCCCCCGACCTACGAAGCGGTGGTGCACGAGGCGGCACTGCGCATGCAGTTCGGCGGGCCGGGGGCGGCCCGGGCGCAACTGGAGCACATCCTGGCGGAGTCGGAGCGCGAGCGCGCGACGATCCGGGTGATCCCCTTCACGGCGGGCGGCCTGCCCGGCGCGGGCCAGTCGTTCACCTACGCGGCGGCGACGATGAGCCAGCTGGACACCGTGCAGCTCGACAGCGCGCACGGGTCGGCGCTCCTGGACTCGCAGGAGGAGCTGCTGCGCTACCGGAGGCTGCTGGAGCGGCTGCGCGGCCTGTCGCTGAGCGTGAGCGCCTCGCGCGATGCCATCCGCGCGATCGCGCGGGACCTGTGAGGCCCGCGGGGAAACAGTGAACCCGCCGCACGCGGGACCCGTGTGCGCTCCGAGGGAACACCACAGGACGCCACGCACACCACGAACCACCACGGACGCGAACACCACGGACGCGGACACCACGGACACGAACCCCACGGACACCGGAAGAAGGACGACATGAGCGCGACGACCACCACGGCCACCGCCCCCGCCATCGACTGGGACCGCGCCTTCTGCAGCGAGGGCGCGAACTGCTTCCGCTTCGGCCGGGACGCCGACGGCAGGGCCTACATCGGCACGACCGGCTCCGCCGCCTACGTCTCGGACTCCACGGAAGCGCTCCGCGCGCTGATCACGGCGGTCAAGGGGGGTGCCGCGGATCACCTTCTGGTGTGACTTTGCGCGTCCCGGCGGCGCCTAGAACTGCATACATAACCGGACGTAACCAGGCACCCCCAGGGGTGGGGCTTGGTTCCTCTTGATGCCGCGCTTAACCTACGGGTTCGTAGGCTACGGAACCGTAGGTATTCGCTTTGTCCCCAGGAGCACCCGTGACGATCACCTCTCCCCACCTCGGCAGCTCGGAGGCGTGGACCGACGCCAAGCTGCTGTTCGCGCTGGAAGAGGTGGTGGAGAAAGAGCTCAACCGTCACCTGAAGGTGACCAAGGACTGGATGCCCCACGAGTACGTTCCTTGGAGCGACGGGCGCAATTTCCCGGGGTTCTTCGAGGACGGCGAGGAGTGGGCGGTCGGCCAGTCCAAGGTCACCGACATCGGCCGCACGGCGCTGGTGGTCAACCTCCTCACCGAGGACAACCTCCCCAGCTACCACCACGAGATCGCTTCCCTCTTCGGTCGCAACGGCGCCTGGGGCACCTGGGTGCACCGCTGGACCGCGGAGGAGGGGCGCCACGGCATCGTGATGCGCGACTACCTGCTCGCGTCCCGCGCGGTGGACCCGGACCAGCTCGAAGCGTTCCGGATGATGCACATGTCGGAGGGCTTCGAGTCCGACAACCGGCACTCGATGCTGCACTCGGTGGCGTACGTCGCCTTCCAGGAGCTGGCCACCCGCATCTCGCACCGCAACACCGGCCACCAGTCGGGCGACCCCGTCTGCGACCGGATGCTCGCCCGCATCGCGGCCGACGAGAACCTGCACATGATCTTCTACCGCAACCTGCTCGGCTCCGCCTTCGAGCTGGCCCCGGACCTGACGATGCAGGCCGTGCGCGACGTGGTCGTCAACTTCCGGATGCCGGGGCACGGCATGCCGGGCTTCGAGCGGGCCGCGGCGCAGATGGCCATCGGCGGCATCTACAACATGCGCATCCACCACGACGACGTGCTGAGCCCGGTGCTCCGCTTCCTCAAGGTCATGGAGATCGACGGCCTCGGCCCCGACGGCCAGCAGGCCCAGGACGAGCTGGGCATGTACATGGACGGCCTGGACTCCGAGGCCCGCAAGTTCGACGAGCGCCTCGCCGCCCGCGCGGCGCGCATCGCGGCCCGCAAGGCCTGAGGGCCGGCGGTCGGGGCCCGGTCCCGCGCCGTGTGAAGTGTGACGGCGGTCCCCCGGCGGAGCCCAGCTCCGCCGGGGGACCGCCGCGTTCGTGAGCGGGGCGGCCGGGCCGACGCGTCAACCGCGCGGGCGCAGGGCGTGGCGTTCGCCCTCCGAGAGACCGCCCCAGACGCCGAAGCGCTCGTCGTTGGCCAGGGCGTACTCCAGGCAGGCGACCCGCCCCTCGCACGCTCCGCACAGTCGCTTCGCGTCCCGCAGGGAGGACCCGGGCTCCGGGAAGAAGAAGCCGGGGCCGGTCTGCGCGCAGAGTGCCAGTTCGTACCAGGAGACGTCCGTCGTCGCCGTCGCCGTGCGTTCGCTCGTGTTCATCGACATGCGCAGATACTCACCGCGCCGGATGTACGTCCGATCAACGACCGATCAACACGGCCGCACGGCGTCGTTGATCGCACCGGGCGGCGCCCCCATCGGGGCGCCTCAGTCCTCGTGCCGGGCGCGGCTCGGTTGGACCCGCTTCGGTTCGCCCGGCATCTTCGGATAGTCCGGCGGGTAGGGCATGTCGCCCATGCCGCGCTCGTGCTCGTCGCGCTCCGCCAGGGCCAGGACCGCTTCCAGGCCGAAGGCGTGGTCGTCCATGTCCGCGTGGACGTCGCCCAGCTCGGCGAAGCGCTTCGGCATCGTCACGATGTCGAAGTCCCGCGGCTCGACCGCGTCCACCTCGTCCCAGCGCAGGGGCGCGGAGACCGGGGCGTGGGGGCGGGGGCGGACGGAGTAGGCCGAGGCGATGGTGCGGTCGCGCGCGGTCTGGTTGTAGTCGAAGAAGATCCGCTCGCCCCGCTCCTCCTTCCACCAGGCCGTGGTGACCTTGCCGGGCATCCGGCGCTCCAGCTCCCGGCCGAGCGCGATCGCGCAGCGCCGGACCTCGGTGAAGGTCCAGCGGGGTGCGATCGGCACGAAGACGTGCAGGCCCCGGCCGCCCGAGGTCTTGGGCCAGCCGCGCAGGCCCAGCTCTTCCAGCAGCGCGCGCAGCTCGTGGGCCGCCGCCACCGCATGGTGGTAATCCGTCCCCGGTTGCGGGTCGAGGTCGATGCGCAGCTCGTCGGGACGGTCGGTGTCCGCGCGTCGCACCGGCCACGGGTGGAAGGTCAGGCAGCCGAGGTTCGCGGCCCAGAGCACGGCGGCCGGCTCGGTCGGGCAGATCTCGTCGGCCGTCCGCCCGCTGGGGAAGGCGATGTGGGCGGTCGGGATCCACTCGGGCAGGTTCTTCGGCGCGCGCTTCTGGAAGAAGGACTCGCCGTCCACCCCGTCCGGGAAGCGCTCCAGGGTCGTCGGCCGGTCGCGCAGGGCGCGGGTGATGCCCTCCGCCACGGCCAGGTAGTACTGGGCGACGTCCAGCTTGGTCAGGCCGCGCTCGGGAAAGTAGATCTTGTCCGGGCTCGACAGCCGTACGGCCCGCCCGCCCGCTTCCAACTCGATCGCCTTGCCCGCAGCACCCATGTGCGCCACGGTAGGCGGGCCCGGCGCACCTCGCATACCGGGCGCGGCGGGACGTAGCGCCGCAGAATCGTAGGGACGGGTCGTCCGGAAGCTCAGGACGACCGAGAGGACCAGGTGGAGGTGGCGTGGACCTGCCCGTGATGCCCCCGGTGAAGCCGATGCTCGCGAAGTCCGTGTCCGAGATTCCCGCGGGCATGCAGTACGAGGCGAAGTGGGACGGCTTCCGCGCCATCGTGCACCGGGACGGCGACGAGATCGAGATCGGCAGCCGCACCGGCAAGTCCCTGACCCGCTACTTCCCCGAACTGGTCACCGCCTTCCGGGAGGAGCTGCCCCCGCGCTGCGTCGTGGACGGGGAGATCGTCATCGTTCAGGGAGGACGGCTGGATTTCGACAGCCTGACCGAACGCATCCATCCCGCGGCGTCCCGCGTCACCCTCCTGGCCGGTACCACCCCGGCCAGCTTCATCGCCTTCGACCTGCTCGCGCTCGGCGACGAGGCCCTCCTCGACACCCCGCTCGCCGACCGGCGCACCGCACTCGCCCGCTCCCTGTCCACGGCCCGTCCCCCCGTTCATCTGGCGCCCGCGACCACCGACCCCGCGCTCGCGCGGGAGTGGTTCGAGCGGTTCGAGGGCGCCGGGCTCGACGGGGTGATCGCGAAACCGCTCGATCTGCCCTACCGGCCCGATGCCCGCATCATGTTCAAGATCAAGCACGAGCGTACGGCCGACACCGTCGTCGCGGGTTTCCGTTTCCACAAGAGCGGTCCGATCATCGGATCGCTCCTGCTCGGCCTCCACGACGAGCACGGCACGCTCCAACACGTGGGCGTCTGCGCCGCCTTCCCCATGAAGCGCCGCGCCGAAATGGTGGAGGAGCTGGCCCCCCTGCGCATGCCGAGCCCCGAGGGCCACCCGTGGGCGGCCTGGGCCGAGGAGTCCGCCCACGAGGGCGCCCGCCTGCCGGGCGCCCAGAGCCGCTGGACCGGCAAGAAGGACCTCTCCTGGGTACCGCTGCGCCCGGAACGCGTACTGGAGGTCGCGTACGACACCCTCTCCCACACCGCGGCCCAGGCTCCCCGATTCCGGCACACGGCCCGTTTCCGGCGATGGCGCCCGGACCGTACCGCCGCATCGTGCACCTACGAGCAACTCGAAGAACCCGAGTACAACTTGAGCGACATCCTCCCCTCCTGACCCCGTCGTCCGCAGGTCACCACCCCACCCGCGGCGTAGCCCTCGGGACGAGCCCCGCCCGCGACCGGTAGCGCGAGCCGTAGCCGGTGGTCCATGGCACGGATTCAGCGGACCGGCCGGCGTCGCGGTCACGCCGCGCGAGCACGCTCCGGGAAGCACCGCCCCTCACGGCTCCGTGAGGGGCGAGGTGAGCTTCTCCCACTCCTCGCGGTCCGGGCCGGCCGTGCCCGGCGCGTAGTCGGGGCGCCGCGCCAACCACCGCGCGACCCGGGCCCGGATCTCCGGATCGGCGTAGGCCCGCTCCGGTGGGTCGACCAGGTGCCGCACGCGCGCCCGGGCCCGCATCACCTCCGGGTCGTCCAGGGCGCAGTCGAACAGCGCGGCCGTCTCGCGGGCCGTACCGGTGCGGCCGGCCCGGGTCGCGAACCGCTCCCCGACCGCCGCGTCCGCCACCACCTGGAAGTCGAACCACGGCTTGAGCGTGCGCACCGCCCACGCGTGGTGCTCGGCGGCGAACCGCGGCGACCCCGGTTCGCGGTGCGCCGTACGGGCCACGCGCAGCGCGGCCCACAGCGCGAGCGAGGTGCCCTGCGCCAGGGTCGGGTTGGTGTGGGTGATCGCGTCCCCGATCGGCACGATCCCGCTGACCACCGGTCCCCGCTCGTCGACCAGCGCGCTCCACCGGTTGTCCAGGCCCGCCGTGGCCATGACCTCGGACAGTGGTTCGGCGCCCAGCTCCAGCCAGGCCGCACCGGGCGGGAAGGCCCGCGCCACGGCCTCGAAGACGGCAGGATCCCGCAGCGCGGTGCGGGTCTCGTCCTGCGTGTGGACGAAGAGGGTCACCGCGAACGCCCCGTTGTCGGCCGGGAAGACGGCGCATCCGGCGAAGGGGCCGCCGGTGACCGCCCACGGGCGGCGCGGGCCCTCCGCGCGGCCCTCGGGCAAGCGGTACCAGCGGCAGAAGTAGGCGATCCCCGTGCGGTGGCGCTCCACGACCGCCGGCCGGCAGCCGGCCAGCGCGAGCCAGCGCTCGACGCCGCCGCGCCGCCCGCCCGCGTCCACGACGAGGTCGCCCGCGTACTCCCCCAGCGCCGTCTCCACCCCCCTCACCCGCACGCGGGCCCCGGTCGTCCCAGCCGTCCCCGCCGGACCGGCACCGGCCCCCGCTCCCGCCGCGCGCTCCGCCAGCAGCCCGGTGACCGGCTCGCCGTACCGCGTGACCACCCCGGACTCGCCGCGCAGCGCGGTGACCAGGGCGCTCTCCAGCACGATGCGCCGGGCCTGGAGCATGACGAGGTCCTCGTCCCCGGGTCGGGCGGGCGGGCGTTCGTCGAACCAGTCCAGTTCGTGCCGCTCCCGTGCGCCGAGGCGGAGCATCTCCCGGTACACGTCCGGCAGTTCGTCCCGCAGCAGCGTGCGCGCCGCCCCCAGCAGGACGTGGGGCTGGGTGGCCTGCGGCACGGAGGGGCGCCGCCAGCCGAAGAAGTCCCGGTCCAGGGCGGTTCCCGGGGCCCTGCTGTCGCGCTCGAACAGCTCGGCCGTGTGCCCGTGCCGCGCCGCGAGCAACGCGGTGGCCAACCCTCCGACACCGCCGCCGATGACCAGCACATGTGCCATTGCGTCCCCCAGAGCCGAAGGTGCGGTGCGAGCGGTACGACGATCAGATCGCCTCCAGAGCCTGTGCGGGCCGGGCCCGAGCGAAACCCGCACACACGAGCGAGCGCCTGGTGGGAGGAGGCGCACCGGGCCCCCCGGGCGCCGTCACCTCACCCGGTGACCCCTCCCGTCACCGCCGCCCGAGCCGCCGCCCCGACCTCAGCCGCCCGGACCTCCGCCCCCGTCAGATCCGCGTTGATCTCCATCCCCGCGCGCACCCCCTGCGCGGCCGCCGCGATCACGGTGTCCGTCGGCGAGGTCACGTTGCCCGCCACCCACACCCCGGCGAGCGCGGTCGCCCCGCTTGGCCCCGCCTCGACCGCCGTGCCGAGGTCATGACCGTCGCGCTCCTGCCGTACGGCCGTGATCCCCAGGCTGCTCAACACCCCCGAACGGGCCGTGAACCGCGGGGCCACGACCAGCGCCTCGCACCCGACGGCCGCCCCGCCCGCCAGGGTCACGCCGGCCAGTCGGTCCTCCCCGGTCAGCCTCAGCCCCCGGACCTCCCCCTCCACCACCTCGACGCCCCGCGCGGCCAGCGCCGCCCGGTCGCCCTCCGGCACCCGCCAGGTGTGCGCGAGCAGGGTGACCCGCGGGGTCCACTGCCGCCACAGGTGTGCCTGGTGCACCGCGAGCGGACCGGTGGCCAGGACCGCGAGCGGGCGGTCCCGCCACTCCCAGCCGTCGCAGTACGGACAGTGCAGTACGTCGCGGCCCCAGCGGGCGGCGAGGCCCGGTACCTCGGGCAGCTCGTCGCGCAGACCGGTGGCCACCAGGAGCCGCGCGGCGCGGACCGTGGAACCGTCGCCGAGGCGCACCAGGAAACCGCCCCCGGGCAACCGGTCGGCGGCGATGGCCGTACCGGGAACGATCCGGGCGCCGTAGCCGATCGCCTCCGCCCGCCCACGGGACAGCAGCTCGGCCGGGGGTACGCCGTCGTGGCCGAGGAATCCGTGCACGTGTGCGGCCGGGGCGTTGCGGGGGCTGCCCGAGTCGATCACCAGGACCGAGCGCCGGGCGCGGGCCAGGGTCACCGCCGCGCCCAGCCCCGCGGCCCCACCGCCCACGACCACGACCTCCGCGTCCACCTCCGCCTCGGCCCCGTCGTCCACACCCGCACCGGCAGCCGCACGCGCACCCGCACCGTTCGTCCTCATGCGGCGAGGATGCGCGCCGGGAGTCCCACTTGACAAATGGTGTTGCCGAAGCGGCAAATGGGATCATGGTTGCCGCCGAGAACGACGCGTCCGCGGGGTCCGACGAAGACGACCTCGCACGGGTGCTCACCACCGTGGGACCGCGCCTGCGCGCCCTGCGGCAGGAGCGCGGGACCACCCTCGCCCAGCTCAGCGAGGTCACCGGCATCTCCCTCTCCACGCTCTCCCGGCTGGAGTCCGGACACCGCCGGCCCACCCTGGAGCTGCTGCTCCCGTTGGCGAAGGCGCACCGCGTCGCGCTCGACGAGCTGGTCGGCGCCCCGGACACCGGGGACCCGCGGGTCCGCCCGCGCCCCTTCGTCCGGCACGGGACCACGTACATCCCGCTGACCAGGAACTTCGGCGGAGTGCACGCCTTCAAGCAGATCCTCCCGCCCGCCACCGAGCCGGTCCGCGACCCGCGGCTGGGCGTGCACGAGGGCTACGAGTGGCTGTACGTCCTGTCCGGACGGCTGCGCCTGGTGCTCGGCGACCACGATCTGGTGCTCGGTCCCGGGGAGGCCGCGGAGTTCGACACCCGCACCCCGCACGCCTTCTTCAACGCGGTCGCGCAACCCACCGAGTACCTCAGCCTGTTCGGGCCGCAGGGCGAGCGGATCCACGTGCGCGCCAGGCCCACCGCCCGGGAGAAGGACGCCTCATGAGCGCAGCACACGCCCGCCCCTCACGCGCCGCCGCGCGGGCCAACGCCGTCGTCGGGGTCGGTCTGGTCGTCGTGGCGGCCGACGGCCGGATCCTGCTCGGTCTGGCCCACGACGGGCGGTGGGAGTTGCCCGGCGGCAAGGTCGATCCCGGCGAGGGCTTCGAGCGGGCCGCCGCGCGGGAGTTGGCCGAGGAGACCGCCCTGCGGGTGGCCCCCGCGGACGTACGCGTCCTGGGCGTCCGGCTCGACGCGAACGCCGGGCTGACCCGGCTGACGGCGGCCGCGGTGACCGGGGCGGCCACGGGCACCCCGGCGGTCACCGAGCCGGACAAGATCGTCCGTTGGGAGTGGTTCGCGCCGACCGAGGTGCCGACCGCGCTCTACCCGCCGACGGCCGCCGTGCTGCGCACCTGGCGCCCGGACCTCGTCGCGCTCGCACCGGACCCCGCCCCCGCGTACGAGTACCCGACGCCGCCGGCATCCTGAGCGCACGGCGGGTCACGTCAGGTCGAGGACGGCCTTGCCGTGGAGGCGGCGCCCCAGCAGGGCCGCGACCGCTTCCCCGGCCCGCTCCCAGCTTCCGCGCCAGGCGATGCGCGGGTCCAGCGCGCCCGACGCCACCAGGTTCGCCAGACGGGTCAGGTCCGGGGCCAGGTCCGTACAGGCGAGCAGGAAGAAGGTGGTGAGGGTGCGGTCGTGGCGCCCCTGGTCGCCGAAGAAGGCTCCGTACGGGAAGGCCTCGCCCGCCTCGGTCGCGTGCCCCACGGACACCAGCGTGCCGCGCTCGGCCAACCGGGCGTAGGCGTCGACCAGTTGAGCGCCGCCCACCAGGTCGATGACGCCGTCGACCGGCTCGCCGACCGCCGCCGGGGCCGCCACCACCTCGTGCGCGCCGAGGGCCCGCAGGCCCGGACCGTGCGCGTCCGGGTCGCCGGTCGACGCGATGACGTGGGCACCACCCAGGCGGGCCAGCTGGACGGCGTACCGGCCGACGCCGCCCGTGGCGCCGGTGACCAGCACCCGCCTGCCGAGGATCGGGCCGAGCCGGTGCAGGGCGCGCAGGGCGCTGGCGCCCGCCACGGGGACGGTGCTCAGGGCGCCCGGGTCCGCGCCGACGGGGGCCGGTCCGGTCAGGGCGGTGTCCACCGCCCTGAGTTCGGCCCACGCCCCCTCCGCGCCGAGCGTCACCACGGGGGTGCCGACCGGCGGGCCCGAGCCGTCGGCGGCGGCGCGTTCCACCACCCCGGCCGCGTCCCAGCCGAGCACCGCGCCGTCGGGAGCGCCGTCGAGTCCGTGGCGCACCTCGCCGAAGTTGAGCGAGGTCGCGGTCACCCGGACGAGCGCCTGATGGGCGGCGGGGCGGGGGGCGGGGGCCGTTCCGAGGCGCAGGCCTCCGGGAGCGGAGCGGTCGACGAGCAGTGCGCGCATGGGTGTGGTGCCTTTCCTCCGGGACGGATGGCCGCGGGCGCGGCCGCACTGGTGACCCTCTGCACGATTGTGCCACTCAGTGGCATAAACCTATAGGAGGCGTTCGCGTCTTGGTTACACTGGCCTCGATGACTACCGATCCCCCGCCGCACGCGGGCGCCGAGCGCCCCTCGCTGCGCGAACGAAAGAAGGCCCGCACCCGCCGGGCCCTGGTCGACACCGCCCTTGACCTGTTCACGCGGCGCGGCTTCGACGGCGCGACCCTCGACGAGCTGTGCGACGCGGTCGACGTGTCCAAACGGACGTTCTTCCGCTACTTCAGCAGCAAGGAGGACGTCGCGATGGCGCCGACCCAGGACCTGTGGGCGGCCTTCCTCGACGACCTGGAGACCCGCGAACCGGGCGGCCGTCCCCTGCTGGAGATGCTGCAGGAGGCCCTGTCGGCCGCGCTCGACTCGATGCCTGACGACGGCTGGCCGGAACAGGTCCGCCTCGGCCGGCGGCTCGCGGCCGACACCCCGTCGATGGGCGCGCACGGCCTGGCCTTCTGCGACCGCACCAGCCGTACGGCGCTCGCGACCCTGCACCGGCGGTTCGACCTCGCGGACCCCGGCGACCCGCGCCCGCGGCTGGCCCTCGACATCCTGGTGGCGGCGTGCCACTGCGCCCTGGAGTCCTGGACCGCCACCGCCGGGGCACCCTCGCGGGCCGCACTCGCCGCGAGCCTGCGCGAAGCCTTCGCCGCGGTCCCCGGCAGCCTCACCGTGACGGCCGCCCCGCGCACCTCCCCCGCACCCGACGCCGGGACCTGAGGAGCGCCGCGCACCCGCCCGCTACGACCGCACCGCCGCGCGCGGCGCGAAGTTGCCCTCGCTCAGGTCCTCCGCCAGCAGCCGCTTCGCGATCGCGTCGGCCGCCACCCGCAGTTCGGCGCTGCGCGGCCGGCCGCGGTCGCGCTCCAGCTGGTCACCGAGCCAGTCGGCCCAGGCGGCGGAGATCACCCCGGCCTCGCGCGCACCGGCCGGGGTGTGCGCGAAGAAGCTGCCCTCGCGCGTCAGGTAGCCCTCCGCCACCATCCGGTCGAAGACGGGCACCAGCACCTCCGCGGGCAGCGAGCGGCGGGAGGCGATCAGACCGAGGCTGGCGTAGCCCACCGTGCGGGTCAGCAGGTCCACCTGCATCACCGCCCACGCGCCCGCCATGTCGAGCCGGGTGTCGGAGGCGCTGACGATGCCCCGCGCCTGCTCCGGGCCCATGGTCCGGACGATCTTGCCCACCGCCAGTTCCAACAGCTTGGCCGAATCCCCGGAGGCCGTCGCCGGCGAGGCGAAGCCGTCGCCCATGTCGGTCGAGCCGGCCTTGGCGGTGTCGCGCAGCGCGACCTGCTTGAGGAAGAGCGCGACGACGAAGCCCACCGCAGCGACCGGCACCGTCCACAGGAAGACGGTCTGCAACGCGTCCGTGTACGCGGAGATCACCGGGGCCGACTCGGCCGGCGGCAGCCCGTGCACGCCCTTCGGGTTCCCCGCCTGGGCGGCGATCTGCGCGGGGTCGCCGCCCGTGGCCCTGGCCGCCGCGGCCACGGCCGAGGTCAGGGCCGGCCCGAGGCTGTTGGCGTAGAGGGTGCCGAAGACCGCGGTGCCGAAGGCGCTGCCCAGGGTCCGGAAGAAGGTGACGCCCGAGGTGGCGGTACCCAGGTCGGCGTAGTCCACGGTGTTCTGCACGGCGATGGTCAGGACCTGCATCGACAGGCCGATCCCGACGCCGAGCACGAACATGTACAGCGATTCGAGGGCGACGCCGGTCCCCGGGCCCATCCGCGAGAGCAGGTAGAGCCCGATGCCCATGACGAGGGATCCCACGATGGGGAAGATCCGGTACCGCCCGGTCTTGCTGGTGACGTTGCCGCTGAAGATGGAGGCGATCAGCAGGCCGAAGACCAGCGGCAGGGTCCGCACGCCCGAGATCGTGGCCGAATCCCCGTCCACGTACTGGAGGTAGGTCGGCAGGAAGGTCATGGCGCCGAGCATCGCGAAACCGACGACGAAGCTCAGTACGGAGCACACCGTGAAGACCGGATTGCGGAACAGCCGCATGGGCAGCATCGGTTCGGCCGCGCGGGTCTCGGCCAGGCAGAACAGGGCGAGTGCGACCACGCCGCCCACGAAGAGACCGATGATGGCCGGCGAACTCCAGGCGTACTCGTTGCCGCCCCAACTCGTCCCCAGGATCAGCGCGCTGGAGCCGATCGCGACGAGGGCGATGCCGAGGTAGTCGATCGCCGGCCGCGCGCCCGACCGTACCGAGGGGATCGTCCGGGCCGCTGCCAGCACCACCAGGACGGCGATCGGCACATTGACGTAGAAGGCCCAGCGCCAGCTCAGGTGGTCGGTGAACAGCCCGCCCAGCAGGGGTCCGATGACCGTCGCGACGCCGAACACCGCGCCGATCGCGCCCTGGTACTTGCCCCGCTCGCGCAGCGGCACCACATCGGCGATCAGCGCCATGGAGGTGACCATCAGGCCGCCCGCACCGATGCCCTGCACGCCCCGCCACACGATGAGCAGGAGCATGTTGCTCGCCAGGCCGCAGAGGAACGAGCCGGTGATGAAGACGACCGCGGAGATCTGGAAGATGACCTTGCGCCCGAAGAGGTCGCCGAACTTGCCCACCAGCACCGTGGCGACGGTCTCCGCGAGCAGGTACGAGGTCACCACCCAGGACATGTGGTCGCCGCCGCCGAGATCCGCCACGATCGTGGGCAGGGCGGTGCCCACGATCGTCTGGTCGAGGGCTGCCAGCAGCACGCCGAGCATGATCGTGCCGAAGATGACGTTGCGCCGGCGCCGGTCGAGCACGGGCGGCGCGGCGGCTGTCACGGGAGCTGTGGTCACATGTCGCACTCTCACAGCGCCGCCGCCGGGCCGCATGCGGCGCTCGGCCGAACGGGTCACCCCGCGGGCCCCTGCGCCGAGCCCGTAAGAGGGGATCAGCGCAGGTAGGACAGGCCCGGATGGTCCTGCACGTAGCCGTCCAGCAGTCGCCGGGCCACCGCCACGGAGTCCACCAGCGGGTGCAGCGCGAAGGCCTTGACCGCGTCCCGGCGCGAGCCGCTGGCCGCGGCCGCCAGCACCTCCCGTTCGACGCCCTTGACCGCGGTCACCAGACCGACCGCGTGATAGGGCAGCGGATCGACGGCCACCGGATGCGCGCCGTTGGCGTCGACCAGGCAGGGCACCTCGATGACGGCCTGCGGGTCGAGCACCGACAGGGTGGTGCGGTTGCGGACGTTGAGGATCAGTGTGGCGCGCTCGTCCCTGGCGATGGCCCGCATCAGCGCGAGCGCGACCTTCTCGTACCCGCCGGACTCCAGGTCGCTCTCCTCGCGGTCCCCGGCGCCCGCCGCCTCGCGGTTCTCGGCCATGTAGGTGGCCTCGCGCTCGGCCCGGGTACGGTCCCACGCGGCGAGCGCCGCGCCGGGCCGCTGCCCGGGGCGCTCGGCCTCGGCATAGAAGGCCCGCTGCTGGTCGCGCAGGAAGGCGCCGCGGGTCTGCCGGGCCTCCTGGTACGCCCGGACCGTCTCGCGGTTGAAGTAGTAGTAGTGCAGGTACTCGTTCGGGATCGCGCCGAGCGAGCGCAGCCACTCCGCGCCGAAGAGCCGCCCCTCCTCGAAGGACTCCAGGGCTGCGGTGTCGGCCAGCAGCCGGGGCAGTTCGTCGCGGCCGCCGACGTGCAGGCCACGGACCCAGCCCAGGTGGTTGAGGCCGACGTAGTCGATCCACGCCTCTTCGGGGCGGGCGCCCAGCAGCCGGGCGATCCGGCGCCCGAGGCCCACCGGGGAGTCGCAGATCCCGATGACCCGGTCGCCCAGTTCCTCGGCCATCGCCTCGGTGACGAGCCCGGCCGGATTGGTGAAGTTGATGACCCAGGCCCCGGGGGCGGTACGGGCCACCCGGCGCGCGATCTCCCGCGCCACCGGCACCGTGCGCAGGCCGTACGCGATCCCGCCCGCGCCGACCGTCTCCTGGCCCAGCACTCCCTCGGCCAGCGCGACCCGCTCGTCCGTGGCGCGCCCGTCCAGGCCGCCGACGCGGATGGCGGAGAAGACGAAGTCGGCCCCGCGCAGGGCCTCGTCCAGGTCCTTGGTCGCGATCACTTCCGGCGCGTCGGACACCCCCGCGGCGGCGGCCTGGTCCGCGAGCACCCGGGCCATGGCGGCGAGCCGGCCGGGATCGGCGTCGTAGAGCGTCACGCGGGTCACCCGGCCCTCGGCGTGGTCGCCGAGCAGGGCCCCGTACACCAGCGGTACCCGGAAACCGCCCCCGCCGAGGATCGTCAGCCGCACGCCCAACCGCCCTTCGCCCGCGCGGCGTCGCCCGCCGCGCTCCGGGCCCGGGCTCCGAGGAGTGCTCCGCGCCCGTACCAGCCGTCCCGTGCCACGCATCGTGGCACGGCTCCCGCGCCACGCGTCCGTGCCACGTTCGGTGACACGGACGGCGGCGGGTGCGGCACGGCCTTCCGTGCCACGCTCCGCGGCACCAGTGTCACCCGGTCGGTCAGTCGACCGGCGACGGCACGGCGCGCAGCCGCGCCGAGGTCTGCGGCGGACGCCCGGCTCCGACCGGCGCGGGGCCGACCGGTACGCCCTGCGGCGCCGACAGGATCAGGGTGACCCGGGTCAGCCCCATCGCGTCCAACATACGGCCGGATTCCGCCACCGTCCGGCAGCGGGCCACGCCCCAGCGCGGGTCGGGGTGGCGCACGGAACGCACCGCTCCGTCGCGCTCGGCCGCATCGGCCCCGTAGGTGCTGAGCCAGTGCGGGACGCCGTAGCGGTAGGCGGCCTCCATGAACGGATCGCGGGCCACCTCCTGGCGGATGCTGCGCAGCCCCTCGTCGTCGGGGTCGGCGGCCAGGCTGGTCGCGAACTGCGCGAGCAGCGGTACGCACCAGCCCGGTTCGTGGTCCTCCAGCACGGCCGCGGCGTCCGGGTGGAACAGCACGAAGCGCAGGAAGTTGTCGTCGGGCAGCGCCGTGGGATGCGGGCGAACGGCCTGGAAGAGCCGGTCGAAGGCCGAGTTCGTGAGCGCCACGTCCCAGCGGTGGTCGACCAGGAAGCTCGGGTAGGGCACCGCCTCCATGAGCGCGGCGTAGTCGCGCAGGTAGTCCCGCTGTGCCGGGTCGGCGGGCAGCCGGTTCTCCTCGGCGGCGCGCCAGGTCGGCGGCGGATCGCGGTCCACCATGACGCGGAAGAGCCAGAAGCACTGGCGCTCGCTCATCTCCAGCGCTTCGGCGAGGGCGAGCAGCTTGCGGTCCGTCCACTCCTTGACCAGGCCGCGTTCCCAATTCCCGTACGCACGGACGCTGATGCGCAGACGGGCGGCCATGTCCTCCTGGCTGAGGTTCAGCTCTTCGCGCCGCTGGCGCAAAATCTCCTTGCGTCGCTCCGACCGCACCGCGCCACGGACGGGCTCTTCACCCGTCAGGCGCCCCTCACCGGCTCGGGCGAGGCCATCGGACGGGCCCACCGCTGCGAGATGTGGCACCGAGAGCTCCCCCTTCCTCACGGTCTGGATCTTCATTTCCGTGTGGCGATCCTGCTACCGACTTCATTCGAGTGTCAACTATTGTGGCAATTCCAGCCTCGTGACGGCTCATTCACGCCACAGCTGTGGCAAGTTCTAGCCCTTCGATGGGAGAAGGGTTAGCCTCCAGGAGCCGACCATGTGCCCGAACCGACCTTCGCGCGATCTAGGAGAACCACTGGTGACAGACGGCTTCCCGGCTCCCGTCGCGGTGGCCAACGTGCCCTTGGCAGCCACCGTAACGCGCGTCGCCGAACTCGCGGGCAAGCTAGGACGCGACCAGAGCGAGGTCTTCGACCTCCGTCGCCTCTCGGAGGCCTCCGGGGTCCCGGCCGACGTGGTCAAGGACCTGCTGGAGGGCCGCCCCACCGGCGAGCCCGACCTGCAGACCCGCTTCCTGCAACGCCTGGACCTGCTGAGACGCACCCGCGTCAAGCCCAACGGGCGCCGCTACACGCAGCAGGAGATCGCGGACGGCGCGGGCATGTCCCGACAGCAGGCCGGCGCCCTGATCAACGGCGACCGCCGGCCCACGATGGAGCACTGTGACGCGATCCAGCGCTTCTTCGGGGTGCACGCGGGCTTCCTGGCCGCCCACGACGCCGACGCCCTGACCGACGCGCTGCTGCGCACCGAGCAGCAGTTGCTCCAGGATTTCGCGGCGCGGGAGCGACAGCTCGCCTCCGCGCAGGCTTCAACGGGCGATCCGCTGGCAAGACTCCTCCAGGACCATGGTGTCCGGGGCATCGCCTGGCGCGCCGCCCAACTGCCCAGTGACAAACACCGGGACAAAGTGACGGAATGGCTGGACCTGCTCCTCGAAAGCGTCAAACCGACCCAATCATGACCCAGTCGAAAAGCTGGGTCTGACCCTTGAGTCCTGATCCGGATCCGCGCCGACGGGGAGAACGGTGAGCATAGGCAGAGAGCAGCGGCGGCTGTGCGGAGAGCTGGTGGCGGCCATCCGGCTGGCCGCCCCCGTGGAACCCGTGGACCTCTACACCACCCTGTGCAAGGGCATGAGCAAACACCGCGGGCGTCCGGTGGAGTTCCGCATGGCCTCGTTCCCCCCGGGGACGGCCAGCGGCCTGTGGCTCGACATGGAGGACCGTGACCTCGTCGTCGTGGAGGAGCGCACCGCCCCGGACCACCAACTGGTGATCCTCGGCCACGAGCTGTGGCACATGAAGGCGGGCCACTGCAGCCACCACGTGGACGGCGCGGCCGTGGCCGCCCGGTTGCTGTCCGAGGAGGCCGACCTGAGCGAAACGGTCCGCCGGGTCGCCGCGCGCACCCGCGCCGACGTCCAGGAGGAGACGGAGGCGGAGAC
Source organism: Streptomyces sp. NPDC028419 (assembly GCF_055565515.1). Taxonomy (NCBI): domain Bacteria; kingdom Bacillati; phylum Actinomycetota; class Actinomycetes; order Kitasatosporales; family Streptomycetaceae; genus Streptomyces; species Streptomyces sp. NPDC028419. The sequence goes on from NZ_JBVHUE010000011.1 coordinate 33,677, forward strand.
CTTCGGCCTGCTGCTCGGCAGCAAGTGCCGTCCCTGGCTCTCGGCCTCCCTGGGGCCGGGACCGACCCAACGCGACGAGCTGGCGGGACGCATCGAGGCGTCCCTCGGCTACCGAGGACCCCGAGGCTGAGAACGTGCTGAACCCTGGGCTGCGGCCACTGACCCGGCTGAGAGCGGGCTGAACGAGTGAAGGGCCTGGACTTCTACATTCCGGCCGGCGTGCTGGTGATCGCCTTCACCTGCAAGCTGCCGGGGCTGATCCGGCACTGGCGCGATCCCCTGGTACGGGCCGTCAGCGTGCTCCTGCTCGTCGCCAGTTCGGTGTTCTTCTTCGCCGCGCCGCCCACGATCGCCGCCGTCAACCGGATCACCGGCGTACCCAACTTCTCGGCGCCGCTGGTCTACTGCATCCTCACCGCCTTCAGCGCGTCCTGCCTGCTGCTGCTGATCAACTGGCGGGGCGGCCCCGACGACCGCGCGCGCACCCTCTCCCGCTGGTGCGTGGGCTCGTACAGCGCCGTGATCCTGTCGCAGTTCTCCCTGTTCGCCCTCGGGGGCGCACCGGTGGAACGGCTGCGGGACTTCGACACGTACTACGCGAACACGCCCTACATCCGCGAGATGATCCTCATCTACCTCGTGGCGCACACCGTGGCCGCCGTCGTGATGACCGTGCTGTGCCGGCGCTGGTCCCTGCACGTGCGCGGTTCGCTGCGCTCGGGGCTGATCCTCATGGTCTGCGGGTTCATGCTCAACCTGGTCTTCGACGCGGCGAAGTTCGCCGCCGTGACGGCCCGCTGGGCCGGCCAGGACCTGGACGTGCTGAGCACCACCGTGGCCCCGCCCGTCGCCTCCTTCTCCGCCCTCCTCATCGGCACGGGCTTCGTGCTGCCGCTGGTCGTGCAGCGGCTGTCGGCCTTCTGGCAGACCTGGGCGACGTACCACCGGCTCGGGCCGCTCTGGCGCGAACTGCACACGGTCGTCCCGCACGGTTCGCGCGCCGTGCGGATCTCGTGGTGGTCGCCGGCCGACCTGCGCGTCACCCAACGGGTGGCCGACATCCACGACGGGATCCTGCACCTCGATCCCTACTTCGACCACGACCTGCGCGACCGCGCCCGGACCACCGCCCTCGCGGCGGGCGCGGGGACCGCCCAAGCCGATGCCACGGCCGAGGCGGTGATGGTCGCCGCCGCCGTCCGGGCGCGCGCGGCCGATCCGGAGGAGAAGGTCATCGGTTCGGCGGACGCCTACACCTCGCCGACCGCACAGGGACCGCGCGATCTCGAACGCATCTCGCGCGCCCTGCGTTCCCCCGCAGTAGCACGGACCCGCCGGCACGCGGCCAGCACGGAAAGCAGTCACCCATGAGCGAGACCACGAGCGGCGACCGGTCCTCCGGGCCGAGACGGATACCGGCGCCGCGCACCGCGGCCGAGCCCCCCGCCCGGGGCGCGGCGGCCGGTGGCCCGGCGGCCGGTGGCCCGGGTGTCGCCGGCGCGGCGGTCGCCGGGAGCGGTGCGCGGACCACGCGACGGGAGGCCGTCGTGATCGGTGGGGGCCTGACCGGAATGCTCGCCGCCGCGGCGCTCGCACCGTACGCCGACCGGGTCACCGTCATCGAGCGCGACGTCCTGCCCGCCACCCCCGCGGCCCGCGCCTTCCTCCCCCAGGCCCAGCACGCGCACCTGCTCTGGTCGGGCGGCGCCGAGGCGATCGAGGCCCTGCTGCCCGGCTTCTCGGAGCGGCTGCTCGCGGCGGGCGCGCACCGGATCCCGCTCACCTCGGGCATGGTGGCCCTCTCCCCCGGCGGCTGGTACCGCCGCTGGCGGCCCACGCACTACCTGTTCGCCGCGACCCGGGACCTGGTCGACTGGGCCGTGCGCGAGCAGGTCGCCGCCCTGGCCAACATCCGCGTGGTCCAGGACACCCGGGTGCTGGGGCTGACCGGCGACGCCGGGCGGGTCACGGGGCTGCGGATCACCACCGCGGAGGGCGGCGAGGAGCGCCTCGCGGCCGCCCTCGTCGTGGACGCGAGCGGCCGCGGCACCCGTACCCCGCAGTGGCTGCGCGACCTCGGCGTGCCGCCGGTGCGCGAGGAGCTGGTGGACTCGGGCCTGGTGTACGCGAGCCGCTTCTACCAGGCGCCGCCCGGTACCGAGAAGAACTTCCCCGTGGTCAACATCCAGTCCGTGGCCCACGATCCGCGGCCCGGCAAGACCGCGGTGATCATCCCCGTCGAGGGCGGCCGCTGGCTGGTCACCCTCTCCGGCACCCGGGGCGGCCAACCGACCGCGGACGGCGCCGCCTTCGAGTCCTTCGCCCGCTCCGCGCGCCATCCGGTCGTCGCGGAACTGCTCCAGTACGCCGAGCCGTTGTCCGAGGTGGCCACCTTCGGCCACACCGCCAACCGGCGCCGCTACTACGAGAAGTCCCGGGTCTGGCCCGAGGGGTACGTCGTCCTCGGCGACGCCGTGGCCTCCTTCAACCCGGTGTACGGCCACGGAATGTCGGTGGCGGCCCAGGGTGCGCGGGCGCTGCGCCGGTCGTTGGTGGAGGGCGGCGGGCTGCGGGCGGCCGGGCTGTCCCGGCGGACCCAGCGGGCGGTCGCCGCGCCGGTGTCGGTGGCCTGGGACCTGGCGACCGGGCAGGACATCTTCTATCCGGACGCCGTCGGCAAGCGCCCGGGCGCGGCCGACAAGCTGCTCTCGCGCTACGTGGGGCGCCTGGTGCGGACCGCCACCGCGGACTTCGTGGTGGCGACCGCGCTCACCGAGGTGATGACGCTGTCGGCGCCGATCACCACGCTGGTGCGGCCCCGGGTGCTGCTGCACGCGCTGCGCGGGCCGCGAATGCCCCAGCTCACCGGCCCGCCGCTGACGGAACGGGAGCTGGGCTTCACCCGGCGGACGGACCGGGCCGAACGGCCCGGGGCGGATCGCGCCGGGCCGGTGGAGCCGATGGAACCGGCCGGGACCTGACGGGCGGCCCGGCCCTGCGCGGCTACTTGCCGAGGGCGAAGGCCAGCGAGGGGAACAGGTCCTGGAACGGGGCCGCCGAATCGATTCCCTCCCGGCCGTAGGGGGCGTCGAAGCTCCACACCATGAACAGCAGGAAGACGATCAGCCCGCTGAAGAGCCCGGCCAGCAACAGTTCCCGTCCGGAGCGGCGGATCTGCAGGGTGAAGATCAGCCCGATGGTGACCAGGCCGCCGGCGAGCAGCCCGAACCAGATCACGCCCGGCAGGGTGGCGCCCGAACTCTGGGTGCGCGAGTGGCGGGCGTCGTCCGCGCTGGCGATCTGGTCCAGCAGCGGCTGGTAGGCCTGCGCCTGGAGTTCGGTCGCCGGGTTCTGGTGGGTGACGTCGCTGCGCAGGGTGCCCAGCAGGGCGGCGCCCTGGGGGGAGGAGTTCGCGCCGGAGGTCAGCAGCGGCCAGTCCACGTTGACGGTGTGCGTGACGTACGCGTCCACCTCGCCGCGGATCCGGTCGCGCACCGGCGCCGGGTAGACGTCGGCGCGCTGGGTCACCTCGTACAAGGACTGCGCCTCGCGGCGCACGTTGTCCTCGGCGGCGCCGCGCGCCTCCCAGACGCCCGCGATGGCCAGGCCGAGCACGATCGCGTAGACCACCCCGACCATCATCGTCATGTACTCGATGACGTCGGGGGTTTCGCTGGTGTCCTCGTCGGCGGCGACGCGGCGGTGCCGCAATGCGGTGCAGGCGAGGACGAGCGCGCAGACGAGCGCCATCGCGATGGCCAGGACCAGCCATTCGGACATGCGGGATCTCCCGTGGTGTGGATCGGTCGGTGGTTCGGGCGGTGCGGCCGGGGGCTACGGCTCAGGCGGTGCCGCTGCGGCCGCTGCGCCCGCGCGGGCGCAGCACGGCGGCCGCGAGGACGGCCGGGGTCGTGACGACGACCAGGAGCATCATGGTGGACATCCCGCCGGCGGCCGGTCGTCGGAGGGCCACGGGACGGTACGGGCGCACGTGGAACCCGGCCGTCGGCAGCGCCGCGGCCCGGGCGACGGGCGCGGGACCGGGCGCCGCGGGGTCCGGTGCGGCCTGCGGTGGCTCCGGCCGCGCCGCCACGGTCGCGGGCCGGGGCACGGCGGCCGGGCTCGGGGTGACGGCGGGCTCCGGCGCGGGCCGGGCCGGATGCCGGACGGTCGGCCCGGCGGGACCCGGCAGGGCCCCGCGGACGACGGCCGTCGCGGAGGGTCGGGCCGCGGGCGTCGGCGGGGCCGCGGGCTTGTGCCGGGCGGGCACGCACAGGTCCGCCCGAGCGCCCGCGGGCGGCACGTCCACGTGTCCCTGGAGCGGACAGCAGGCGACCACCAACCCGGCCCCGGCGAAGTACTGCCAAGCGGTCACCGCGCTGCCTCCTCGTCGTGCGTGCTCTCGGCTGAAGAAACGATTACGGGACGGCTTCGATACGCGGTGGATCAGTCAAGGTCGCCACCACGGGGTCGACTTCCGGCCATCCGGACCGCAGGACCCCGCCGGGCCCGGCCCCCTTCACCCGCCCGGCCCATTCCGCCACGGCACCCCACCCGCCCCCGGCCCATCATCGAGGGAGCAGAACCGCAGCTCAGCGGTGGTGAGAGGGACGGTGCCGGGTGGAAGCGAGCGATCGGGAAGACCTCGGAGCGCGGGTCGATGCGCTGATGGACGGCCTGGTGGCCGATCTGGAACGGCTGGCGGCGATCCCCTCGATCGCCTTCCCCGGCTACCCGCCGGAACCGGTCGAGGAGGCGCACGACCTGATCGTCTCGCTGCTGCGGGACGCGGGCGTGACGAAGGTGGAGCGCATCGACCTGCCCGACACCGCCCCGGTGATCTACGCCGAGATCCCGCCCCCCGACCCGGACGCCCCCACCGTGCTGCTCTACGGGCACTACGACGTCCAGCCCGCCGGCGCCCCGGGTCTGTGGCTGTCCCCGCCCTTCGAACCGACCCCGGTCCCCGGCGGCCTGCGGGCGCGCGGTATCGCCGACGACAAGTCGAACGTGATCGCGCACCTGGGCATGCTGCGGGCCTACGGAGGCCGGCCGCCCGTCGGGATCAAGATGGTGATCGAGGGCCAGGAGGAGTACGGCAGCGCCTTCGACGACTACCCGCCCACCGACCCCGGCCGGTTCGCGTGCGACGCGATGGTGATCGCGGACCTCGGCAACCTCCGCCCCGGCACGCCCACCCTCACCACCGGGCTGCGCGGCGCCTGCGAGGTCACCGTGGAGGTCCGCACCCTCGCAGAGCCCCGGCACAGCGGGGAGTTCGGCGGCGCCGCCCCCGACGCGCTGCTGGTCCTGCTGCGGGCCCTGGGCACGCTGCACGACGACGCGGGTGACGTGGCCGTCGCCGGCCTGCGGCGGGACCCGTGGGACGGCACGACCTACACCGAGGAGGAGTTCCGGGACCTGGCCTCCGTCAAGGGCGACCTGCCGCTGATCGGTACGGGCTCGCTGGGCGAGCGGCTGTGGAGCGGACCCGCGATCACCGTGATCGGCCTGGACGCCCCGAGCGTGGACCACGCGGCCTCGGCCGTGGTCCCCTACGCCCGGGCCAAGCTGAACCTCCGCTTCCACCCGCACCAGGACCCATTGGAGGCGCGGGCCGCCCTGGTGTCGCACCTGCGCGCGCAGCGCCCCTTCGGCATCCCCCTCACCGTCACCCCCGGGGACACCGGCCCCGGTTACGAGGCGCGCACCGGCGGCCCCGCCTACCGGGCGGCGCTGACCGCGCTGAAGGAGGCCTGGGGCTCGGAGGCCTCGTACGTCGCCACCGGCGGCTCGATCCCCCTGGTCAACGGCCTGGCCAAGGCGGCCCCCGGGGCCGAGGTGCTGCTCTTCGGCGCGCAGGACAGCATGTGCAACCTGCACGCGCCCAATGAGCGCGTGCTCTTCGCGGAGCTGCGCAACACCGTGGTCGCGATGGTCGCCTTCCTGCGCGAGTACGCCGCGGACCACCGCGCGGGAGGCACCCGGTGAGCGCCGCGAGCCCGGCCCCCACCCCCGCCGAGCCCGAGCTGGAGCCGGGGGCCGGGGGCGAACCGCCGCCCGCGCGGAAGTTCGCCTTCCCCAGCGCGCTGACCATCCTGGCCCTGGTCACGGTCGCGATCTGGCTGCTGGCCTTCCTCATCCCCTCCGGCCAGTACGACCGCAACGACAGCGGCGCCCCGGTCGCGGGCACCTACCACCGGGTCCCCGGCACGCAGAGCTTCACCGACCGGCTGAACGACCTCTTCCTCGCCCCGGTCAACGGCCTCTACGGCCTCCAGGACACCACCACCGGCCAGGTCGGCCCGAGCCTGACGGGTGCGCTCTACGGCAGCGCGGGCGTCTTCCTCTTCGTCCTGGCGATCGGCGCCTTCATCACGGTGGTCTTCGCGACCGGCGCCCTCGACCGGGGCATCGCCCGCCTCGCCCACCGGCTGCGGGACCGCGGCGCGCTGCTGATCGCCGCCGTGATGGTGGTCTTCGCCGTCCTCGGTACGGTGGAGGGCTTCGCGGAGGAGACCCTCGGCTTCTACGGCCTGCTGGTGCCGATGATGCTGGCCCTCGGCTACGACCGCCTCGTGGCCGTCGGCGCCTCGATCCTGGGCGCGGGCATCGGCGTCCTGTGCTCCACGGTCAACCCGTTCGCGACCGGCGTGGCCTCCTCGGCCGCCGACATCTCCTTGGGCGACGGGATCGTGCTGCGGTTCCTGATGTGGATCGTGCTGACGACGGTGACGGTCCTCTACGTCATCCGCTACGCGAAGCGGGTCCAGAAGGACCCGACCACGTCCCTGTGCGGCTTCCTGCCCGGGGACCAGGAGCAGAAGGCGACCGGCGACGAGGTGGCGGAGCCGGAGCTGACCCGGCTGCACAAGACGGTGCTGGTGCTGCTGGTCCTGGTCTTCGCCTTCATGATCTTCTCGGTGGTGCCCTGGTCGAGCGCGCTGACCGGCAAGGCGGACGCGACGCCGTACGGCTGGGAGCTGGACTGGTCCTTCCCGCAGCTCTCGGCGCTGTTCCTGTGCGCGGCCGTGCTGGTGGGCCTGGTGGCGCGGATGGGCGAGGCGAAGCTCAGCTCCACGATCATCCAGGGCGCCGCCGACTTCATCTCGCCCGCCCTGGTCATCATGCTGGCGCGCGGGGTCACCGTCATCATGAACAACTCGAAGATCACCGACACCGTGCTGCACTCCATCGAGGGCGTGGTCAAGGGCACCTCGTCCGGGGTCTTCGCGGTGATCGTCTTCCTGGTGAACCTGCCGCTGGCCTTCCTGATCCCGTCCACCTCGGGCCACGCCACCCTCGCCATGCCGATCCTGGCCCCGCTCGCCGACTTCGCGGGGGTCTCCCGCGCGGTGGTGGTGACGGCCTGGCAGTCGGCCAGCGGCTGGATGAACCTCTGGGTCCCGACCACCGCGGTGACCATCGGCGGCGTGGCCCTGGCCAAGGTCGGCTACGACAAGTACCTGCGCTTCGTGTGGCCGCTGCTGGCGATCCTCTTCGTCCTGATCTGCGGCTTCGTGGCACTGGGCGCGGCCTTGTAAGTACCGCGGGCGCACGCGAAGGGGCGCGGCCACCGTGTGGTGGCCGCGCCCCTTCGCGTCGGACGGGTGGTGCTCCGGGCCTCAGGCCGCGGCGTCGCTGCCGCCGAAGCGCTCGCGGTAGGACTCCAGGTCCTCTTCCGTGATCTTCGCGAAGAGCACCGGCGGCACGGTGAACGGGGTGCCCGCGGGGACCGCGTCCAGCGACTTCGCCTGCTCCGGGGTCACCCAGGTCGCCGTGTCGTCGGCCAGCTCGAAGGCGGAGCGCATGGCGCGGGTCGAGGCGGGGATGAAGGGCTCGGAGACCACCGAGTAGAGGTGGATGAGGTTCATCGCGGTGCGCAGGGTGAGCGCCGCGCCGTCCAGGTCGGTCTTGACCTCCAGCCAGGGGGCCTTCTCGTCGAGGTAGGCGTTGCCCGCCGACCACAGGGCGCGCAGCGCGGCCGCGGCCTTGCGGTACTGGAGCGTCTCCATGTGGCCCTCGTACTCGGCCAGCAGTTCGGCGATCTGCTCGCCGAGGCGGGCCTCCGCCTCGCCGGCGGCGCTGCCCGCGGGGACCTCGTCGCCGAACTTCTTGCGCGAGAAGGTCAGCACGCGGTTGACGAAGTTGCCGAGGGTGCCGCCGAGGTCCTTGTTGACGGTGGAGGCGAAGTGCTCCCACGTGAAGGACGAGTCGTCGGACTCGGGAGCGTTGGCGATGAGGAAGTAGCGCCAGTAGTCGGCGGGCAGGATCTCCAGCGCCTGGTCGGTGAAGACGCCGCGCTTCTGCGAGGTGGAGAACTTGCCGCCGTAGTAGGTCAGCCAGTTGAAGGCCTTGACGTAGTCGACCATCTTCCACGGCTCGCGGACGCCCAGCTCGGTGGCGGGGAACATCACGGTGTGGAAGGGGACGTTGTCCTTGGCCATGAACTGCGTGTAGCGCACGTCCTCGGCCTGGTACCACCACGACTTGTAGTCGCGGTTCGCCGAGTCGGCGTCCGCCCACTCCTTGGTCGCGGCGATGTACTCGATCGGGGCGTCGAACCAGACGTAGAAGACCTTGCCGTCGGCGGCCAGCTCCGGCCAGGTGTCGGCCGGGACCGGCACCCCCCAGTCGAGGTCACGGGTGATCGCGCGGTCGTGCAGGCCCTCGGTCAGCCACTTGCGGGCGATGGAGGAGGCCAGCTGCGGCCACTCCTCCTCGTGCTCGGCGACCCAGGCCTCGACCTCGCCCTGGAGCTTGGACTGGAGCAGGAAGAGGTGCTTGGTCTCGCGGACCTCCAGCTCGGTGGAGCCGGAGATGGCCGAGCGCGGCTCGATCAGGTCCGTGGGGTCCAGGACGCGGGTGCAGTTCTCGCACTGGTCGCCGCGGGCCTTGTCGTAGCCGCAGTGCGGGCAGGTGCCCTCGACGTAGCGGTCCGGCAGGAAGCGGTCGTCGACCGGCGAGAAGACCTGCCGGATCGCGCGCTCCTCGAGGAGGCCGTTCTCCTGGAGCCGGCGCGCGAAGTGCTGGGTGATCTCGCGGTTCTGCTCCGAGGAGCTGCGGCCGAAGTAGTCGAAGGACAGCTCGAAACCGTCGTAGATCGCCTTCTGCGCGTGGTGCGCCTGCGCGCAGAACTCGGCGACCGAGAGTCCGGCGGCCTTGGCGGCCAGCTCGGCGGGGGTGCCGTGTTCGTCGGTGGCGCAGATGTAGAGGACCTCGTGGCCGCGCTGGCGCAGGTACCGGGAGTACACGTCCGCCGGAAGCATCGACCCGACCATGTTGCCCAGGTGCTTGATCCCGTTGATGTAGGGAAGCGCGCTGGTGATCAGGTGTCGAGACATCCTCGGATGCTCCATTTCATACGTGCGGCGTGTGAAGGATCGTGAAGGGGCTCATCGTATCGAACCGACGAAACGCCACGTGCCGCATTTTCAGGGGGTGGGCCTTACACGAAAGCGAGGGCTGTGACCTCTGCGTCACCGCCCTCGCGCTCGCGGTCATGCTACAGGAGCGCTGATCACGCCCCGGCCGGCCAGGGACCGGCCGGGCGGGGGTCGGGCCGCGCGAGCGGAGCCGCGCGGCGGCGGATCTCCGGTCAGTCGCGGCCGCCGCCGGCGCCGTCGAGGGCCGTGATCAGGGCGCCGCTCGCGAGGCGGGCGGTCAGGGTCACCGGCGCTCCCTCGGGGCCGGCGGGGGCGGTGAGGCTGCGGCCGGTCGCCTCCGCGCGGACCGCGCCGGTGGCCGTGATGGACGCCACCTCCCGGCTGCCGGCGGCCAGTTCGTACCAGTGTCCGGCGGCCGTCTTCCACCGGGTGCCGACCAGGAGGTGCTGGCCGAAGCGGCCGCAGGCGGCGGTGGAACGGGCCCGGGCCACGTCCTGCGCCGGGCCCGCGGGCGGCCGCAGCCGGACGGACACGTCGCCGGGCCCGGCCCAGCCGGAGGCCCGGGTACAGGACCAGACGGCCCGGCCGCCGCCTTCGGGCAGCTCGGACGCGGCGAAGTCCCAGACGTTGACGGCCCGCACCGCGCCCCCGCGCAGCTCCCGCAGCCCGCAGGCGAGCGGCGCCCACGCGGCGCGGGCGGCGGGACCGGTCGCCTCCCTGGGCTGGCGCGCGGGCACGGCGTTCGGCCCGTCCGGCAGGGGCGTGTAGGTCAGGTGTACGGGCGACAGCGCGCCGAGATCGGCGAGCACGAAGGAGTGCTTCTCGACGATGCGGGTGGACGAGGTCAGTTCGAGTACGGGCCAGCCGGCGCAGGGTCCCGAGGCCCCGGGCACCGCAGCGGCGGCGGTGACCCCGTCGGCGGCCACGGCCAGCGGCTTCCCGGCGTCCGCCGGCCGCAGCAGGTCCACGGTGGCGGCCGTGGCGATCCAGGGGGCCAACAGGTAGCGGACCCGGCCGCCCGCCCGGCTCACCGCGAGGGCGCCCGCGGTGGTCACCCCGGCCTCGTCGGTACGGGCGAAGTCGAGCGCCCGCTCCCGCGGCCCGCCGGCGGCTTCGCCGTAGCGCACCACCCGGTCGGCGTCGAGCAGGAGCACCACCGCCCTGCCCTCGACGTCCCCGGCGTACAGCAGCTGAGGCGGCCGCCCCGGCGGGTCCGTCGGGGTCCCGGGTGCGGCGGTCACCGGCACCCGCGCCGATCTGCTGGCCCAGGCCCCCAGCGCCCGCGCGAGCAGTGCCCGGTCCCCCGCCCGCGCGCCGCGGGCGGGCCAGGCGGTGAAGTCGACCCGGGCCGTGTCGGACCAGGCGGCGGCCGGGATCCGCACCAGCCGGTCCGGGTCGAGCGCCCCGGCGGCCACGGCTCCGGCGGCGGGCCGCACGTCCGGCCCGGGCGGCGCCCCGTCGGCGACCGCGACCCCGGCGACCAGGGCCAGTACGGCCGCGGCCGCCCATCCGACCCGTACCCGGCGGCGTCGGCGCAGCAGGTCGGTGGGCCGGGTGTTGACCACGCAGGCGTCGAACTCCGTGGACCGCAAAAGCGTTTCGCCGACGGGCAGGGCCAGGGCCAGGCGCACGCTCCGCGCCGGGTCCGCCACTCCCGCGGCGGCCAGCACCCGGACCGTCCCCGCCTCGGCGAGCCCGTCCAGCCGGTGCAGCACGAAGGCCGCGCGGACCGCCGCGGGCACCCCGCCGAGCAGCCGGGCCGTCTCGTCGATCCCGCCCGCCGGGGGCCAGAGCCTGAGCCCCCACACGAAGGGGGGCGCGGGTGGCCATCCCCACCGGGCCAGGGCCGTCCCGGGCCGGCCGCCGGGGGCCAGCGCGGCCCGCAGCACGCGGGCCCGCACCTCCCCGAGCGGCCCGCCGGGGCCGGGGGGCGCGCCCGAGCCGTCGGGTGCGCCCCCCGGACGCCCCGGCTCGTCACCGGCGCGCGCCCGGGGCAACCCCCGCTGCACCGCCCGGTGCGCGCGCAGCACCCGGGCGTGCCGCCCGAGGCCGTCGGGGAGCGTCAGGTAGGCGAGCCGTACCAGGTGGGGGTACTGCTCGACGAGGACCGCCTCGGCTGCTTCGACGGCGGTGGAGCCGAATCGCTGTGATGTGCCCACGGTCCGACAAACGAGTGAATCTTGGGATGGTCACACGCCGCGCCCACGGGCCCACCGACCGGTCGCCGGCGGCCCGTGGACGAGCGCCCCGGAAGGCGCCCCGGCGCCGCCGGTCCGGCGCCGACCGGGCCCGACCACGGGAAACGTTCGTCGGCATATGCGGAACCGACAGTTCGTCGCGGTGCCGATCGAAGTCGATCACGAAACGCTCCGCATCGGACGGGCCGTCAACAGCTTTCCCCCGCTTCGCCCGCGGCCTTCTCGCGGCCGTGCGAACGCTGGCAGGGTGGGGGCGAGCACCTCCAGTGCCATGAGGGGGAGAGGTGGAGCGGTGAGCGATGGCGGACCGGAGGAATCCGGTGGGGCGGTGGGTCTGCCCAGCCGACGGCAGCGGCCGGCGACGCCGATGAGCCAGTGGGACACGCGGGCGCGCCTGTCGTACTGGGCCTTCCACACCGACCGGCGGCCCTCCTACATGAGATTCGCCTACCTCCAGCTGGGCTCCGACACCGATGCGGAGAACGCCGTCGACGCCACCTTCGACGCGATCATGAACGAGTGGCTCCGGATGCTCCACATGGACCGGTTGGAGGCGTACGCCTGGACCGTCCTCAAGCACCGCATCGTCGACCAACAGGGCAAGCGCGACCGGCGGCCGCGACCCATGGACATCAGCGCCTTCGAGGCCGCGCTCAAGGACGCCGCCGTCGATCCGTACGAGGTGCTGACCGACAGCATCCAGTTCTACTCGGCGGTCTCCCGGCTGGCCGAGCGGCAGCGCGACGCCGTGCTGCTGCGCTACGGACTGCACTGCACCACCGGCGAGGCCGCCCGCGTGATGGGCGTCGAGGAAGCCACCGTCCGCTCCCACCTCACCCAGGCGCGCCGCAGGCTCACCCGGCTCCTCGGCGGAGAGGACGGCGCGCCATGAGCCCCCACGGCGAGCACGCGGACCCCGCCGAGCTCCCTGGTCCCGTCGACCTACCGGTCCGCGCCGACCGGGCGGATCGCGGCGCCGGTGACCGCGGCGAGCACGCCCGCACCCTGGAGCACTTCCTGGCCCGCGCCCGGGTCCCGGACCGCTACCCGCACTACGACCTCGGCGCCGCCGAGACCCGGCTGCTGCTGCGGACCCGGGCCGCGGCCCGGGCCGCCGACGCCCGCGCCCGCCCGGGGCCGCCGGGCTGGAGCGATCCCGCGCGGGACCGGCCCGTGGAGGCCGAACAGGCCCGGCGCGACCTCAAGGCGGTCAGCCTGGCCGTGGTCTGCGGGCCCGGAGCCGGCGCCCGGCTGGGCGAGTTCATCGCGACCCGGCACGGCGACCCGCCCGGCGCCCTGGTCTTCGGCTGCCTGCTGCACCTCGCCGGACTGCGGGACGGCGCCCGCTTCTGGTGGCAGTTCGCGGCCGGTTCCGGCGCCGCGCACACCGGCTCCGCCGCCTACTGCCTCTTCCTCGACCACTCCCGGCGCGGCGAACACCAGGACGCCCGGATCTGGGCGGCCGAGCTAGCCCGCTCCGGCTACCTGCCCGGGGGGCCGCGCGACCTGCGGGAGATCCGGCTCTGCGCGCAGGCCCGGGTGCTGCGCCACGTCGACCAGTTCGAGGACGTCGACCTCGGCCCGGTGCCGCTGCCCCGCCCCGGCCTGCCCGAGGTGCTGCCCGCCTTCCTGCCCACGGCCCCGGCCCGCGAGCCGGACCCGGCGGCCGGATCCGACCCGCGGCCGGCCCCCCGGGCCCGGGCGGACGGCGACCCCGCTCCCCTGCCCCTTCCGGTACGCCGCCCCCCGCCGCCCCCGGCCGCGCGGCGCCGCGGGCCGGGCCCCGCGGACCCGGACGCCACCGGCGCCCTGGCGCGGGCGCGGCGCGCGCTGGCCGTCGTGGGCGTCCTCGAACGGCACCCGCTCGGTGTCGACGCCGCCCGGATCGGGCGGGAGGCGGGGCTGGTCGCCGCGGAACTCGGCCCGGTGCTGGCCATGCTGTGCGAGGAGGGGTACGCCTGCCGCCCCGCGGCGGGCGTCTACGGGCGGGGCCCCGCACTCGACCGGCTCGGCGCCCCCGGCGGGCACGGGCTCGCCGCCCAGCTCCAGCACACCCTGGCGCTGGCCCGGGACAGCGCGGGCGCCGCCTTCTACTTGAGCCGCTACGCCGAGGGCGAGGTCCGCATCACGCAGATGGCCGAGGGGCCCGGCACCCCGCCCGTCGACGAGTGGGTCGACTTCGGCGCGGCGGCCCACGCCAGCGCGGTCGGCAAGTGCCTGCTCACCCAACTCGACCGGGACGGTCGGGCCGACCACGTGGCGCGCCACCGTCCCGCCCGGCTCACCGCGCGGACCATCACCGACAGCCGGGTGCTCTTCCACGCCCTGGACGCGCTGGCCCCGGGAGAGCCGGTCTTCGACCTCAGCGAGTACGCCCCCGGCGTGGTCTGTTCGGCGGTCGCGCTCGCGACCGGCGGCGCGGCGAGCAGCCTGGCCCTGTCCCTGCCCGCGGGGCACGCCCACCGGCTGGGCGCCGCCACCGCCACCCTGCGCCGCAAGGCGGTACCGGTGTTGCTCGCCCTGCTCCTGTCGGGCGCGATCCCCCCGGACGGGGCGGCCGTGCGGGTCGAGCCGGATTCGCCCGCACGGACCCTGCGCCACCTGCGCAGCGTCTTCCGCACCCCGCACACGCGCGCCACCGCCTCGCCGGGGCCCCACCTGGTCAGCGATCCGGCCACCGAGGCGGCCTACCTCTTCGACGCGAGCCCCCGTTCGCGGGGCCGTGACGGCCCGGCCCTCGCCCTCCCCCGCACCTTCGCGCCCCTGCCGCCACTGGGTCCGGGCGGCGACCTCGTCGTGCTGCACACCTGACCGGGTCCGCCGGTCGCCCCGGGTAGGGTGTCGGATTGTGGCTGACCGTCGAACATCGATCATGGAGGGTGCCGCGCGGGTGATCGCCCGACGCGGTGTGCGCGGGCTGCGCGTGGAGGAACTCGCCGCCGAGGCGGGCGTGTCCACCGCGTTGATCTACTACCACTTCAAGGACCGCGCCGGAATCCTGCGCGCGACGCTGGAGTTCATCAACGACCGCGCGGGCCGCTACACGACGGAGCGCTCGCCCGACCTCCCCCCGCTCGACGCCCGCGGCGAGCTGGAACAGACGCTCCTGCTCGAACTGCAGGACGCGCCCGACGTCCGGGAGAACAGCACGGCCTGGGGCGAACTGCGGGCGTGCGCCGTCTTCGACCCCGATCTGCGGGACGATCTCGCCCGGGCGACCCGGGTGTGGGTGCGGGAGGTCGCCGAACTGGTCGGCCAGGTCCGCCCGATGGCTCCCGAGGCGGCCCTGTCCGGCGCCGCCGAGCGGCTGACGGCCCTGGTGGAGGGGCTGAGTTCGCGCTGGCTCAGCGGCAGCCTGCCGCTGCCGCACGCCCGCGACCTGATGGCCTCGGCCATCACCGCCGAACTGGACCGCCTGGGCTGAGCCCTCCCGGGCCGTCCCGCGGGGCCCGTCGCGGGTCTCAGGCCGCTGCCGGGCGGGGCAGGCGGAAGAGCACGTTCGGGCGGAGCGGGCCCTCGGGCGCGTCGGGGTCGTCGAAGTCGTCGGCCGGATCGCGGGTCATGCCGATCCTGCGCATCACCGCCTGGGAGCGGAGGTTGGTGGCCGTCGTCACGGCGAGCACCTCGGGGAGCTCCAGCACGTCGAAGGCGTGGGCCAGTACGGTCAGCGCGGCCTCGGTGGCGTACCCGTGCCCCCAGGCCGACCGGGCGAGGCGCCAGCCGATCTCCACTCCGCCGAACGGCAGCCCCTCGTCCACCTCGTCCAGGCCGGCGAAGCCGATGAACTCGCCCGTGGCCCGGACCTCGACGGCCCACCAGCCGTAGCCGCGCCGCTCGAAGCCGGCCTCGAAACGTGCCACGGAGGCGTCGCTCCCCTCCCGGGTGAGCACCTCCCCCAGGTGCTCGCGGACGGCGGGATCGGCGTTCATCGCCGCCCACGGTTCCCGGTCGGCGGCGCGCCAGCGGCGCAGGATGAGGCGGTCGGTGTGCAGTGCGTCCATGCCGCCCAGCCAACGCGATCCCCGGCTCCGGGACAAACCCTTTTCTACGATCAGTGCGTGTCGGCCGCCGCCGCCAGGAGGTGGCGAAGCCCGGGGCCGGGCGGGCCGGCCGGGGACGCACCGCCGAGGGCGGCGCCGACCGCTCCCGTCACCAGGTCGTGGAAGGGGGCGTTGCGCTCCCGCTCGGCCAACCGCAGCGGCAGGCCGGCCAGGTCCGCGATGGCGGGCAGCGCCAGCGCGGCCGCCGGGTGCCGGGCGGGCAGGGCGACGTACAGCGGGTCCTCCCAGAGCGGGATCGGCTCCAGGCCCCGGGCGGCGGGCACGGCCCGCACGAGTGCGGCGTCGAGCGTGCCCCCACGGACCCCCGCCAGCCGGTCCGCGACCGGTGACCCGGCGACCCGTACCCGCAGTTGCGGTGCCCGCTCCGCCAGCCGGGCCAGCAGCCGGTACACCCGGTCCCCGGGCCCCCGTACCGTGCCCAGCCGCAGCGTCGCGGTGTCGCCGGCGGCGAGCTCGGCGGCGATCCGCCGGGTCCGGTCGGCCGCGGCGAGGACCTCGCGCGCCTGCGGGAGCAGCCGTTCGCCGGCCGCGGTGAGGGCGACCCGGCGGGTGGACCGCTCGAAGAGGGCGAGGCCGAGTTCGCGTTCGAATGGGGGTGTCGAAGCGGTTCGAGGAGGTGCGCGGTGTGCGCGAGGTCCAGGAGAGGAGCTCCGGCGATGGAGAGGGAGACGGCGACGGACGGGTCGGGACGGGGCGCGGCCGGGGCCGGGGCCGCGGTGGTCATGCGGGCCGAGGAGGCCGAGTACGTACCGCTCCCGCACGGCGGCGGGTTCACCCTGCTGACGGACGGCGGTCCGCTCGGCGCCAACCGGCTGGCCCTGGGGCCGGGCGCGCCCGGCGCCGGATGGCACTTCCACGCCCGCTCGACGGAACTCTTCCACGTGCTCGCCGGGACGGCGGAGTTCCGGCTCGGCGAAGCCGTCGAGGTGGTCGGCGCGGGCGGTACGGTGCTGATCCCGCCCGGCCTGCCGCACGCCTTCGGCGCCGGCCCGGGCGGCCCGGCCGAACTGCTGGTCGTGCTCGGCCCGTCGGTACGGCGGTTCGACTACTTCCGCACGCTCGGCCGCGTCCAGCACGGCCTGCAACCCTTCGATGACCTCCTCCCCGAGCAGGACCGCTACGACGTCCACTTCGTCGATCGGCCCTGATGGCGGCCGCCCTTCCGCCCTCGGCTACTCTGCCGTAGCCGCGCGCCCGGGGGGGGGCCGTCGGGGAGAGGCGATCATGGAACACGACAGCGCGGTCAGGACGCCCGAAGGGCGATCGTGCCCCGAGTGCGGGCAGGCGCTCGACGCCGCCGACGAGCGGTTCACCGTGTGGTGCGCGGCCTGCGACTGGAACGTGGACCCGGCCGTCCCGGACCCCGAGCCCGGCCGGATCGCCGCGGTGCGCCGGCGGTTGGCGCGCCGGCACGGCGAGGAACTCGCCGCCACCATGTCCGGCGAGGACCCCGGTCCGGCGCGCGGTGACGCGGCGTCGCTGCTCGCCCTGGGGATCGCGCTGCTGGTGCACGGCCTGACCCTGGTGCTGGCGGTCGCGGGGGTGCTGCTGATCGCCCTGGGGTGGGACACCGGGGTCCAGCCGGTCGCGGGCGTCGTGCTGCTGGTGGTGGCCTTCGTGCTGCGGCCGCGGTTCGGCCGGCTGCCCCGGCACGGGCCGGCGCTCCACCGGGCCGACGCGCCCCGGCTGTTCGAGCTGATCGACGAGGTGGCCGGGGTCACGGGCACGACCGGGGTGCACGCCGTGGTGATCGACGGCGCCTTCAACGCCGCGGTGACGTCGTACGGACCGCGGCAGCGCCGCGTGCTGATCCTGGGACTCGGGCTGTGGGAGGTGCTCGCGCCGCAGGAGCGCGTCGCCCTGCTCGGCCACGAACTGGGGCACTTCGCGGGCGGCGACGTCCGGCACGGCCTGGCCATCGGACAGGCGCTGCGCACCCTGGTCCTCTGGCTGGACACGCTGGCCCCCAGCCGCGCGCACTCGGTGTGGGACACCCTGTTCAACGTCGTGACGTACCTCCCGCGGTGCGCGGCGTACGGCCTGCTCGTCCTGCTGGACCGGTTGACGCTGCGCGCCACGCAGCGCGCCGAGTACCGGGCGGACCTGAGCGCGGCGCGGGCCGGTTCGACGGCGGGCGCGGTGGGGCTGATGGAACGGCTGCTCGTCGCGGGGTCGGTCGAGGACGCGCTGCGCCGGGAGCGGGTGAACGCCCAGATGAAGGGGGGCGCCGCCGGGCGGGCCGTGCGGGAGGCCGCCGAGCGGGAGCTCTGGGAGCGGATCGCCGTCCACGCGTCCTCCCTACCGGCCCGTGAGTACGAGCGGCTGCTCCGGGTCGCCGCACGGCGCGGGCACGGCGTCGACGACACGCATCCGCCGACGCACCTGCGGCGCCAGTGCCTGACGCTCGGCGATCCACTCCCGGCGCGGGTGGAGTACGACGACGCGCGGGCCGCCGCGGTGGCCGCGGAGCTGGCTCCGGCCCGGGCCGTGGTGGCGCGCCTGATCGTCCGCGGCGACGCGTACTGACGCGCCGGTCCGCCGGGCGCCTCCCCTAGGCGGACAGTTCGTGTTCGATCGCGTCCGTCAGGAGCTGCCGGGCGTGGTCCAGCGGCAGCGAACCGCTGAGCCAGCGGACGCTGAGGCCCTCCAGGAGCGCGGTGAGCCGCTCCGCCGCGGCCGCGTGCGCGGGCGCCGTGCCCAGAGGGCGGGCGTGGGCCAGCAGGTCCGCGATCTCGTGGACCCAGGTGTGCGTGGCCTTGGCGACGTCCTCGCGCAGCTCGGGGTCGAAGACGGCGCTGGCCCGCAGCTCTCCCCAGGCCGTGCTGTTCTCGCGCACCTCGGGGGTGTCCTGGAGCTCCAGGAGCAGGACCTGCGTCAGCTCCGTACGGGGATCTTCCGGGTCCTGCCCGGGATCGCGCTCGGCGGTGTAGCGGTCGGCGCGGTCGCTGATGAACTCCAGGGTCCGGCGCAGGATCCCCGCGCGATCGGTGAAGTGGTAGTAGATCAGCGAGGTGGACACGCCGGCTTCGGCGGCCAACTCTCCCACGCGCAGCCCGCGCACGCCGCGTCGCGCGATCACCCGCGTGGCGGCCCTGAGTATCTCTGTTCGACGGTCTGACACGAGAGATCACTCTACCCGTGGCCGGATCCATAACTCCTTGGCCAGAAGTATTGACTGAATTTTCAGTTCAGAGGAGGATGCGGGACACATCACCGTTACGTCGTTCCCCATCCCCCCTTCCGCTTCGAGCTGACTGAATATTCAAACAGGAGAGATCATGACGCGTTTCCGGATGCCCGCCGAGTGGAGCCCGCACGAGCGCTGCCTCATGGCTTGGCCCACCCGGCAGGATCTGTGGGGTGCGGTCCTCGACACCGTCAAATACGAATACGCGCAGGTCGCGACCGCCATCGCCGCCTTCGAGCCGGTCACCATGGTGGCCCTGCCCGGCAGCGGGGCCGAGGCCCGGGAGCTCTGCGGCGCCGGAGTGGAGGTCATCGAGCTCCCCCTGGACGACTCCTGGTTCCGCGATTCCGGACCGGTCTTCGTGCTCGGGCCCGACGGGGAGCGGGCAGGCGTCGACTTCCGCTTCAACGCCTGGGGCGGCAAGCACCACCCGTACGACACCGATGACAAGATCTCCGCGGCCCTGCTGGACCACCTCGGCGTGGAGCGCGTCGACTCGCGGATGATCCTCGAAGGCGGCTCCATCACCGTCGACGGCGAAGGAACGCTGATCACCACCGAACAGTGCCTGCTCCACCCGAACCGCAATCCGGGGATGAGCAAGCGGGAGATCGAAGCGGAGCTGATCGCCCGCCTCGGCGTCACCAAGGTCATCTGGCTGCCGTACGGCGGGCTGCTCGACACCGAGACCGACGGCCACGTGGACGGCGTCTGCGCCTTCGTCGCCCCCGGCAAGGTGCTGGTCCAGCTCCCGGACGACCCCACCCACCCCGACTACGAGCGGATGCGCGCGAACCGCGCCGTGCTGGAGGCCGCCACCGATGCCGCGGGCCGCCGGCTGGAGGTCCTGGACCTGCCGCAGAGCGCCTTCGTCCAGGTCGACGGCAAGGAGACGGAGGTCGGCTACCTGAACTTCTACATCGCCAACGGCGGCGTGGTGGTCCCGGTCGCCGGCCTGCCCGGGGACGAGGGCGCGCTCGCCGTCATCGCCGCCGCCCTGCCCGACCGCAAGGTGGTCGGCGTCCGCACACGGGTGATCGCCTACGGCGGCGGTGGCGTCCACTGCATCACCCAGCAGGTGCCGTCGGCGGTCCCCCTCCCCGCCTGACCTGCTCCTCCCTCCCTCCCCCGCGTCCGGGCCCGCACGGCTGCGGCCCGCAGCGCGCCCAACCGTCGGCCAGCCGCCACCTCCCCCGTTGAGCATGGAAGAGAGAGCACCGATGTCCCGGTCCCGACCCCTGCCCCGGTCCCGCGCCCACAGGTCCCCGCGCGGCCGCTCCGCGCTCCCCGTCGCGGCGCTCGCCGCGCTCGCCCTGATCACCGCCTGTTCCGGTCCGCCCAAGAACGACGGCGCCGCGGGGGCCGCCCCGTACAAGCTCTCCGCCGGCACGCCGGCCGCCGCCGGGCCGCTGGACTCCTTCACCTGGGCCGTGTACGCCGAGCCGCCCACGCTGGACTACATCTCGGCCTTCGACTACCCGCAGAACACGATCCTGTCGAACGTCTGCGAGAGCCTGATGCGGTGGACCCCGCAGCTCACCACGGCCCCGGGGCTGGCGGAGAAGGCCACCAACCCCGATCCGAAGACCTGGGTGTACGACCTGCGCGCCGGGGTGCGCTTCCACGACGGCGGGGTGATGAGCGCCGACGACGTCGTGTTCAGCCTCGGCCGTCAGATGAACCCCGACAACGGAGCCGCCTGGAACAGCGAGTTCGTCAACGTCGAGACCGTGACCAGGACCGGTCCGCTCCAGGTGACGGTCAAGCTCAAGCAGCCAGACGCCATGTTCCCGCAGTACATGGCCACCGCCGCCGGCGTCGTGGCCTCCCGCGCCGGGGTGGAGAAGGCGGGCAAGGACTACGGCACCTCCGGCAGCCTGGACTGCACCGGCCCCTTCAAGCTGGGCACCTGGAACAAGGGCCAGTCGATCGAGCTCCAGCGCTTCGACGGCTACTGGGGCACCAAGGCCAAGTCGGCCAAGGCCGTCTTCACCTTCCTCACCGACCCGTCCGCCCGGACGAACGCGCTGCTGAACGGCGAGGCCGACGGCGGCTACCTGATCCCCACCGAGAGCTACGACCGACTGGGCAAGAGCGGGGTCGGGACGCTCTTCTTCGGCGAGGGCCTCAGCACGGTCAACGTGAACATGACCAACATGAAGGGAGTGCTCGGCGACGTCCGCGTCCGGCGTGCGCTCTCCCTGGCCCTGGACCGCCGCGGCTTCGTCAAGGCGGGTCTCGGCGGCGCGGGCACCGCCACCTCCTCGCTCACCACCAAGGCCGTCTGGGCCGGGGCCCCC
This sequence comes from Streptomyces sp. NPDC028419, assembly GCF_055565515.1. Lineage (NCBI taxonomy): Bacteria > Bacillati > Actinomycetota > Actinomycetes > Kitasatosporales > Streptomycetaceae > Streptomyces > Streptomyces sp. NPDC028419. The sequence continues at coordinate 54,809 of NZ_JBVHUE010000011.1, forward strand.
GAGAAGGTCCGCGACTCCGCCTTCGCCGGCCTCCCCTCGCCCGACCAGAACGTCGAGGCCGCGAAGCGGCTGGTCGAGGAGGCGGGCGCCACCGGCAAGACGATGGTCATGGCCACGAGCTCGATCGGGCAGGACGTCTCGCTGCTGGCGACCGCGGTCCAGGACGCGGGCACCCGGATCGGGCTGAAGGTCCAGCTCAAGACGATCGCCCCGAACGCCTTCACCTCGCTGTTCACCGACCCCGCGGCGCGCGAGGGCATCGACATGTTCCCCGAGACGTACTACGACTCGGTCACCGACCCGATGGACCTGCTGAGCAACTTCCAGACCGGGGCCTACCAGAACTACGCGGGCTACAGCGACCCGGCCTACGACGCGCTCGTCGACAAGGCCAAGTCCACCTACGACACGGCCGAGCGCATGACGACCGCCGCCGAGCTGCAGAAGAAGGCGGCCGACCAACTGCTGTGGATCCCCGTCGCCGAGTGGCCCACCGCGGTCTTCCTGAACAAGCGGATCACCGGGGCGCCGACCACCATCTCCTACCTCTACTACCCGTGGGCGGCCGACGTCGGGGCGGCCGCGCGATGAGCTTCCTCAGATTCGCCGTACGACGGCTGGCCGAAATGGCGGCCACCCTGCTCTGCGCCTCCTTCGTGATCTTCGGCGCCATGTACCTGGCACCGGGCAATCCGGCCGGCTTCCTGCTGGGCGGCCGGTCGGCCTCCCCGGAGATGCTGAAGGCGATCAACGCGCAGTACCACCTGGACGACCCGTTCGCCGAGCAGTACGTCCGCTGGCTCGGCCAGGTGCTGCACGGCGACTTCGGCCGCTCGATCACCTACCGCACCGACGTGTCCCGACTGCTGGCCGACCGACTGCCGAGCACCTTGCTGCTGATCTCCATGGCACTGGTGCTGGTCGTCGTCCTCGGGCTGCTGCTCGGCTGGATCGGCGCGGTGCGCGGCGGCGGCGCCGACGCGACCATCCTGGTCACGACCACCTTCGCCATCGGCACCCCGTCGTTCGTCGCGGCGGTCCTGCTCCAGGGCCTGTTCGCGGTGAAGCTGCACTGGTTCCCCACCGGGGGCGGCGGCGACGGCCCGCTCGACATGCTGTGGCACCTGGCGCTGCCCGCCATCGCGCTCGCCCTCTACCTGATCGGCATGCTCGCCCGCGTCACCCGCGCCTCGATGCTCGACGTGCTCGGGCAGGAGCACGTCACGGTCGCCCGCAGCCGCGGCGTGTCCGAGGGGCAGGTCATCCGGCGGCACGTGTTCCGAAACGCCCTGGGCACCGTGCTCACCACCGGCGGGCTCATCGTCTCCACCCTGCTCGTCTGCACCGTCCTGGTGGAGTCGGCCTTCAGCGTGGGCGGCATCGGCCAGCTCCTCGAACTCTCCACCACCACCAAGGACTTCCCCACCGTGCAGGCCATCTCCCTCATCATGGTCGGGCTGTTCATGACGGTGAACCTCCTCGTCGACCTGATCCACCCGCTGGTCGATCCCCGGGTCTCCCTCGGTCCCGGGAGGTCCGCCGCATGACCACCACCTTGATCCGCCGCCCGGGCCTGGCCCGGATCCGGACCAACCGGGCCCCGCTCTCCCTGCTCTGCGCGGGCTTCGTCGCCGTCGTCGTCTGCCTCGCGGTGCTCGCCCCCTGGATCGCCCCCTACGACCCCAACGCCGTCGACCTGGGCAACGCGCTGGCCGGCCCCTCCACCGACCACCTCCTCGGGGTCGACGCGTCCGGTCGCGACACCTTCTCGCGGCTGGTGCTGGGGGCCCGTACCTCGCTCCTCGGGCCGCTCGGGGTGGTCTCCTTCTCCACCGTCGTGGGCGTCGCCATCGGTACGGCCGCCGCCTGGCGCGGGGGCTGGCTGGACTCCGTCCTGTCCCGCGGCACCGAGCTGGTCTTCGCCTTCCCCGGCATGCTGCTGGCCATCCTGATCGTCTCGGTCTACGGCGAGGGGCTGCTCGCCCCCGTCATCGCCCTGGCCATCGCCTACCTCCCCTACGTCAGCCGGCTCACCCGTTCCCTGGTGCTCGCCGAGCGCGCCCGCCCGTACGTGGAGGCCTACCAGGTGCAGGGCCACTCGGGGCTCCAGATCTGTCTGCGCCACGTCGTCCCCGCCGTCGCGCCGGTGGTCCTCGCGCAGTCGACGGTCAACTTCGGCTACGCCCTCATCGACCTCGCCGGCCTCTCCTTCCTGGGTCTGGGCGTGCCCGCCCTCACCCCCGACTGGGGCCGCATGGTCTTCGACGGCAACGCGGCCATCCAGTCCGGCTACCCGCTCTCCGCGATCATCCCCTGCGTGACCATCGTGCTGACGGTGGTCGCCTTCAACGTCGTCGGCGAGCGCTGGGCCGACAAGGTCGCCAGGAGGGACCGATGAACACCCTCGACATCCAGGGGCTGCGGCTGCACCTGCCGAACACCGCGAGGCCGGTGCTCGACGGCGTCGACCTGACCGTGGGCGTGCGCGAGACGGTGGCCCTGGTCGGCGAGTCCGGCTCCGGCAAGACGCTCACCTCGCGCGGCGTGCTGCGGCTGCTGCCCCCGGGCGCCCGCACGCAGGGGTCCGTCCGGGTCGTCGGCGACGACGTCCTCACGATGTCCTCCGGCAGGCTGCGCGCCCTGCGCACCAGCACGGTGGCCATGATCTTCCAGGACCCGCGGGCCGCCATCAACCCGATGCGCCGCGTCGGGGACTTCCTGACCGAGAGCCTGCGGCTCACCGCCAAGATGCCCCAGCGGGCCGCCGAGGAGCGGGCGGTCACGCTGCTGGACGCCGTCGGCCTCACCGCCGACGTGCTGCGCAAGTACCCCGGCCATCTCTCCGGCGGCATGCTGCAACGGGTCATGATCGCGGCCGCTCTGATGGGCGACCCGGCCCTGATCCTCGCCGACGAACCGACCACCGCCCTCGACGTCACCTCCCAGGCCGAAGTCGTCTCGCTCCTGGGCGACCTGCGCGAACGCTTCGGTACGGGGCTGCTCTTCGTCACCCACGACCTCGGACTCGCCGCCGCGATCAGCGACCGGGTCTACGTGATGTACGCGGGCCGGATCGTCGAGACCGGCCCCGCCGAGGCGCTGTTCGCCGCACCGCGCCACCCGTACACGGCGGCGCTGCTCGACTCCACCCCGCGCCTGGACGCGCCGCAGGGGCGGCTCGCCGCCATCGAGGGCCGGCCGCCCGGCCTGCGCGAGGAGCTGACCGGTTGCCCCTTCGCCCCGCGCTGCGCCTACGCCAGCGAGGTGTGCGCCGAGCGGGCGCCGGCCCTGCTGCCGGTCGCCGGCGAGCCGGCCCGCGGCACGTCCTGCCATCACAGCGAGCAGCTCGCGGGAAAGGTCGGTCATGGCTGAGACGGTGGTGAAGGTGGTGACGGCGGCGCCGGGCGCCGCGGCGCCCGGCCCGGAAGGAGAGCCGCCGATGAGCGGGAACACCGACGGAAACGTCCTGGAGGTCGTGGACCTGCGCCGGGCCTACGGGGGCGTGCGGGCCGTGGACGACGTGTCGTTCACCCTGGCCGCGGGACGGTCGCTGGGCATCGTCGGTGAATCGGGGTCGGGCAAGACGACGACCGCCCGCATCGTCGTGGGCCTGGAGCGGGCGGACAGCGGGCGCGTGCTGATCAACGGCCGGGACCGCGGCGGCCACCGGCGCGGCGCGGCCGCCCGGCTGGCCCGGGCCCGCGAGGTGCAGATGGTCTTCCAGGACCCCTTCCTCTCCCTCGATCCGCGCACCACCGTCGGCGGTGCGCTCCGCGAGACCCTGCGGTTGCACTTCCCCGGTACGGACCACGCACGGCGGATCGCCGAGCTGCTGGAGCAGGTCGGTCTCGGGGCGCGGGAGGCGGACGCGTTGCCCCGGCAGCTGTCCGGCGGGCAGCGCCAACGGGTGGCCATCGCCCGGGCGCTGGCCGTCGAACCGGCCGTCCTCGTCCTCGACGAGGCGGTGGCCGCGCTGGACGTCTCGGTGCAGGCGCAGATCCTCAACCTGCTCTTCGACATCCGCGCGGAGACCGGGATCGGGTACCTGTTCATCACGCACGACCTGGGCGTGGTGCGCTGCGTGACCGACGACGTCATCGTGATGCGTCGCGGGCGGATCGTCGAGGCGGGTCCGACCGCGCAGGTGCTCGCTGACCCCCAGCACCCCTACACCCGGCTGTTGTTGGAGTCCGTGCCCCGGCCCGGCTGGGATCCGCGGCGGATCGCGGCGGCCCGGCGCGCCTTGTGAGGGGCGCGCGGTAGGGGGCGGTGTTCGGGAGGGCGCGGTCGGGGGGATCCGGTCAGGGGCGCAGGGCCACCGCGGTCAGGCCGTCGACCAACGCCCGTACGGCCGCCTCGGCCTCGACCCGGGAGTCCAGTGACTGGATCGCGGCCAGGCCGTCGGCCGCGGCGGCGAGCGCCGTGCCGAGCGGGATCGGGTCGACGCCGCCGCCGTGCTCCTCGGAGAGCACCTGGAACAGCCGGACGAAGCAGTCGCGCCACCGCTGGTACTCGGCGTCCAGGGCGACCCGGACCCGCTCGTCGTTCAGCGCGAACCAGTGGAGCGCGGAGTGCAGGCGGGAGAGGTCCGGCCCCTCCGGCCGGTTCAACCGTACGACGACCCGCTCGGCGCGCTCGGCGAAGGAGCCGGGGGCGTCGACCGCGCGCTCCATCGGGGTGATCCACTCGCCCCGGATGTCTTCGACGACCGCGACGATCAGGTCGGTGCGGTCGTGGAAGTGGTAGTGGCACATCCCGTGCGAGATCCCGCAGAGCGCGGCGACGTTGCGGGTGCTGAAGCGTGCGAACCCCTCGCCCGCGAGGAGGGTCCGGGCCGCGGCGATCAGTTTCGCGCGGGTCTGGGCGCCCTTCGCCGAGGTGCGGGACCTGCTGGTCTTCGCGTCGGCCGGGCGGGTTTCGGGCGTACCGGGGTGATCGTCCTGAGCTGCTGCTGCCACGCGGTCACTGTAACGACTGCTCGTGCGCGGCACCGACCGGACGATCAACTGGCCGTTTCCGGGCGGGATATGGCTCTTCATCATGGTTCGTCATGCACCTTTCCCACATTATTGACCGAGCGCTCGGTCAGTAATACGTTCCGGCCCATCGGCGGAGCGCGATCCGCCCAGGGCTGACCGGAGGTCAGAAGTGAACGACCACGCTGGAACGCAGGAAACGACCGGGAGCACCCGGGGGACCGCCCGCCGGACGCTGGACCGCAGGGGCTTCCTGACCGCGGCGGGCTTGACGGCCGCCGGGGCCGCGCTGGCCGCGGTCGGCGGGGAGGCCTTCGCCGCCGTCCGTCCCGCACTCCGGGGCAACGCCGTCGCCGGGACCACTGCCGCCGGGGGCTTCGCCGTCCCGATCGACACCGTCCGGCACACCCGGACGTGGATGGCCTGGCCCGACAGCTCGGCCATCTGGGGCCGTTCGCTCTCCGGCGTCCAGGCGAACATCGCCCTGATCGCCAAGACCATCGCGAAGTACGAGCCCGTGATCATGTGCGCCAACTCCGCCTCCGCCGCGAAGGCCCGCAGCGCCTGCGGATCGGCCGTCACCGTGATCACCACGATCCCCGTCGACGACTGCTGGATGCGCGACAGCGGTCCGGTGTTCCGCACCAACGGCGCGGGCGGCCTCGACGCGGTGGGCCTGAACTTCAACGGCTGGGGCAACCAGCAGACGCACGCCAAGGACGCCCTGGTCGCCGGGCGGGTCGCGGCCTACGTCGGCGCCTCGTTCAGCACGGCCGGCTTCATCGGCGAGGGCGGCGCGGTCGAGACCGACGGCGCGGGCACGCTCATGGCCACGCGCAGCAGCATCATCAACCCGGACCGCAATCCGAACCTCTCCCAGGCCCAGATCGAGGCGGCCATGTGCAGCGCCTTCGGCGCCTCGAAGGTCGTCTGGTTCAAGGGGGTGCTCGGCCGGGACATCACCGACGACCACGTCGACGCCACCTCGCGGTTCCTCGAGGAGGGCAAGGGCCTGGTCCAGATGCCGCTGGCGAGCGACACCGACGCCTGGTCGAACGACGCGCGCCAGCAGTACCAGATCCTCTCCTCCACCACCAACGCCCAGGGCCACCAGGTCGCCGTCACCAAGCTCCAGGGCCCCGACTACAACAAGATCCGCTCCACCAACCCCGACTTCGTGGGCGCCTACGCCAACTACTACGTGTGCAACGGCGCCGTCATCGCGCCCCAGTTCGGCGACTCCAGTGCGGACGCCGCGGCCAGGACCACCCTCCAGCGCGCCTTCCCCGGCCGGGTCGTCGAGCAGCTCAACATCGACAGCCTCGGCGGGGGCGGCGGCGGTATCCACTGCGTCACCCAGCAGCAGCCCGTCCCGTAACCCCCGCTCCCCCTCCCCCGCTCCGTCTCCCCCTCCCCCGGTCCCCGGCGATCCGCCGGGGGCCGGGGGGCTTCGCGCGTGTCACTCCGGATCGTTCCGGAGGGCCCGCGGACGCTCCCGCCACTACCTTGTCGACGGCATCCGCCAGACCGACCAGCCCGGAGCCCGGGGAGCAGCGATGCAGACGACCGCCACCACCCGCCGAGCCCCCACCCCCACCCCCACCCCCGCCCCCGCGGGCCCGGACCTGGAGCACGAGGTGCTGCGGCGGGTGGGCTGCGGTCTGCGGGACGACGAGATCGCCGCCGCCCTCGCCCTCCCCGAGCAGGCCGTGGCCGGGCAGCTCGCGCGGATCCTGGTCAAGCACGGGCTGCGCGACCGGGCCGCCGCCATCGTCCACGCCTTCGACTGCGGCCTGGTCGTCCCCGGCCGCGGCCCCCGTACGCCGGCGGTCGGCGCGGCGGTGCGGGGCGCCGTCGCCCGGGCCGTCGCACCGGGGGTGCGCATCGGCGTACTCGGCCCCTTACAGGCGGCGCGCGACGGGCGCCCCCTGGACCTGGGACACCTGCGCCAGCAGGCCGTACTGGCCGCGCTGGCCCTGGGCGCCGGGCGGACCCTGAGCCAACAGGAACTGCGCGACGGCGTCTGGGGGACGGAGCCACCGGTCACGAACGTGGTGCCGGTGTACGTCTACCGGCTGCGCAAGACCCTGCGCGGCGAGGGCCCCGACGGCCCCGGGCCGGTCATCGCGCACGACCGGCGCGGGTACCGGCTGGTTGCCGGGGCCGTCGACGTGGACGCCGCCCGCCTGCAGGAGCTCGTCGCGCAGGTCGAAGCGGCCGATCGCGCGGGCGACCCGGCCGAGGCGGTACGGCTGTGCTCCCGGGCGCTGGAGCTGTACCGCGGTGAACCCCTGGCCGGCCTGCCCGGGCCGCTCGCCGAGTGGGAGCGGCTGCGGCTCACCGAGCGCAGGATCGCGCTCGCGCAGCGCAAGGCGCAGTGGCAGCAGCGGCTGGGCCGGCACTCCGAAGCGATCGCCGAGCTGTTCGCCCTGTCCGCGGCGCACCCCTTGAACGAGCCGGTGGCCGCGATGCTGATGCGCGCGCTGTACCGCACCGGCCGACGCGCCGACGCGGTGGGCGTGTTCGACCGCGCCCGCCTCCGGCTGGCCGAGGACCTCGGGGTGGCCCCCGGCCGGATGCTGCGCCGGACCCACGAGGTGATCCTGCGCGGGGACGAGGTCGCCCTCGTCCCCGGCCGGACTTCGCGGTGAACGGTCAGAACGGTCAGAACGGCCAGAACGGTCAGGAGGCGAAGGCCCGTTCCAGCCGGGGGACCAGGTCGCGGAGGTCCTGTTCCCAGCAGCCCGCGTTGTGGCCGCCGTTGCACTGGGTGCCCCACGCGGAGCCGTCGCCGTAGTTGACGTAGTAGTAGGGAAGGCCCCGGGCGTCCAGGGCGTCCTTGGCGTGCTTGGTCGCGCTCTCGACCCAGAACTCCAGGTCGCCGGGCCGGCCCCCGCCGTTGCCCACGTAGAGGGAGACCCCGACTCCCGCGAGCTTGTCCATGTGCTGGCCCGGGTCGACCTCGTTGAACCTCCAGTCGGCGTTGAAGACGGGGTAGGGCGAGCCGAAGGCCGCGTCGCTGTCGACGCTGGGTGCGTAGCCGACGAGGGAGGCGACGACGGCCAACCGCAGGTCCATCGACTTGACCGACAGATCGATGTCCCCCGACAGGGAGGCGGTCTGACCGAACAGGTCGGGCCGGACCTGCGCGAAGTGCAGGGCCCCGAAGCCGCCCATGGAGACGCCCGCGACGGCCCGGGACTTCTTGGCGGCGATGGTCCGCAGGTTCGCGTCGATGAACGGGATCACCTGGTTGAGGTGGAAGTTCTCCCAGTTCGCGGCGCCGGCGGGGGTCCGCTGGTTGAGCCAGTTCGCGTACCAGCCCCGGGCGCCGCCGTCCGGGATGACGGTGATCATCTCGTTCGAGGTGGTCAGCGCCGGATAGTTCTGCTGGATCGGGTCATCGGGCGAACCGTGCAGGAAGTACAGCACCGGGTAGCGCTTGGCCGGGGCGTCGTAGTAGCCGCTCGGCAGGATGATCTTGATGTGGTGCTTGCCCGCGACCTCGGGCGTGGTCACGGTGATGTAGAAGTTGGTGGCGCCGCCGACCGTGGAGTCGACCTGGGTCAGGCCGAAGCCGTCCGTCATCTTGGGCGGCTCGGTGCCGTCGGCGGCCTGCGCCGATCCCGCCGGCACCGCCAGTCCCACCACCGCGACCATCAGGGCCACCCACAGGCGCCATCTGCTCGATGTCCTCGTCACAACACGCTCCTTCGTGAGCCGTTCGGTGAGCTACTTCGTGTGATTGTGCGTGTGCTTGTGCGTGGGCCGTTCAGTCCAGGACCTTGACCTCCAGCTCCGGCGAGGCCGCGATGTCGTCCTCGGTGAAACGTTCGGTCACCCACCGGCCCGCCGAGAAGAGCTTGGTCTGGTCCGCGTAGTGCGGTGAATTCGGGTTGGCCGACTGCGAGTACGCCAGTACCGAGGACGCCTTCGGCGGCCCGTCGGCGGTGAAGCTCACCTGCTGGACGAAGCTGGACCCGAAGGTGATGTCGAGCTTTCCGTCGACCTGGCCGGGAGTGACCACGTTCAGCACGCCCAACTCCGATACCGAGCCGTGGATCGGGATCGACTCGCCGTTGCGGGTGATCTTCTGGACGTCCGACAGCGGCGCGTTCAGCGCAATTCCCGCATTGCGCAGCGCGAGGACCGCACGGCCGAAGGCGTCCCGGACGGCGGAGCTTCCCGCATCGAGCGAATTCGGCGTGTGCACCGGGTCCTTGGGGTCGAAGGGGACCCGCCACGGGAGCTTCTCGATCGACTGGCCGTTCAGCAGGAACGCCCAGTAGTTCTCGAACAGCCACGAACCCCGGCTGCCCGCCGTGAAGTCGTGGTCCTTCCAGGCCGCCAGGATCGGACACGCCTCGCTGACGTTGACGAGGTTGCCGTCCACCAGGATGAGCCCGAAAGGAAGGCCCTGGCACATCCGCACCGTGGCGTCGAGCGCCAGGTCGGCCGCCCTGCTGTTGTCGGCGAAGAGCAACTGCCGCATGTTCTCCGGCGTGAAGCCCCTGCCGGGCAGGCCGTCGGTGCCGTTGATCCGGTTCTGCGCGGTCAGGATCAGCTCCTGGGTGCGCAGCGAACGCGGCGCCGCCGTGTCGCCCATCACCCGGGGGAAGGCCAGCGGTTGCTCCGGATTGGCCAGCCAGGCGCTGTCGTTGGCGTTGCCCACGAAGTCCGACCGGATCAGGCGCGGCTGTTTGCGCGGGTCCAGCAGCCCCGGCGCCACCGCGTTCGGGTCGTCGGGCCAGGCACACGCGCCGCGCTTGCCGTCGAAGATCGAGACGGGCGGTACGTTCGGCAGCCGTAGCACCTGGTTGAACAGGAGCTTCCCGGTCTCGGTGAGGCACGACTGCGCGTGCGCGTCGGTGATGTTCGGGGTGGCCTGGATGTCCGCGTAGAGCGCCTTGCCCTTGCGGTCGGCGGCGACGGTGTTGAAGAAGGGGACGCCTTCGGTGCTCTCCAGCGTGCCCACCACCTCGCCCACGTCCTTGGCCTGGTCGAGGTGGAACCAGGTGTTCAGCGCCCGCAGGTTGCCCATGTTCGCGTCGCGCACCGCGTGCGCGCTGACCACCCAGGGCAGTGGGGTGCCCAGGACGGAGGTGGTGATCGGGCCGTACCGGGTGGACCACAGGGTCCTGGTGACCTTGCCGAGGGAGCCGTCCGCCTTCAGCACGTCGACGCCGACCTGCTGTGAGGTCATCGACTGCCAGGCGCCGTCGACCAGGTACTTCGTCGGGTTGAACGGGTCGACCTGTACGTCGAACAGCCCGAAGGGCGCGACCGTGGCGACCGTGTGGCTCCAGGCGACGTCGTCGTTGTGCCCGATGTTCACCGCGGGGAAGCCGAGCAGGCTGGCCCCGGAGACGTTCAGCTCCCCCGGGATCGTCAGCTGGCTCTGCCACATCCGGTTCTTGCCCTGCCAGGGGAAGTGCGGGTTGGCCAACAGCATGGCGGTGCCCCCGGACACCCCCTGCGAACCGACCGCCAGGGCATTGCTCCCCATGCTCCGCTGCCGGTTGACGGCGAGCGCGTCGCGGATCTTCGTCGCGGTCTCCTCGGGCGAGGAGGCCGGCGGCGCGGCGGCCGCGGCCCCCGCTCCCGGCGGCGCCGCGTTCACCATGCCGTCCAGCAGGGGGTCGGCGCTGCCCATGATGATCTCGGCGTGCGCGTGCCGGTAGACGTCCAGTTCCGTGATCGGCCGCACCCAGGCCGCCCCGCGGCAGGCCGGATCGGAGATGTTGGCCACCCCGGTCTCGGCCAGGTACCTGTTGTACCCCTGGACGTAGCCGCGGATGGCCTCCTTGACCTTGGGCTCCGGCCCGTCGGGAGCGGGCCGGTCGATCTGCCGCTCCACCACCCGGTCGTCGTTGATCCGCTGGAAGTACAGGTCGCTGTTGAGGTTGGTGGTGACGTTCTCGTTCTCGCCGGGACTCGCCCGGCCGTCGGGGCCCAGGTAGCGGGACCGCTGGGCGTTGACCATCAGGTAGGTGCCGGCCAGCGTGCAGATGTTGTCCTTGGCCGCCGCGTAGCCGTACCCCGTGCCCAGCCCCGTCCAGTTCGAGGCGACGATGTGCGGGATGCCGTACTCGGTGTACCGGATCGTCGGCTTGTCCGGCCCCGCCGCCTGCGCGCGCCCGGCGGCGGGTGATCCCGCGGCCGCCATGGTGCTCATCACCGCTACCGCGACCGCGGCCGCCACCGGCAGCCTCGCCCTCAATCTCCGCGCCATCGAGCCGTCCTTCCCCTGCGCTGCGCACTCCCGTCAGAACGCGGCCACGCTAAGGAGGCACGATGAAATCCCGATGACACCGGCGCTCGCCGGGGGGGTAGAAGCCCGTCATCCGCATGTTCGGTGCGAAGTCGAACGGGCCGGCCGCGCACCGGGCAAGGGTCACGGGGCGACGGGGGTGCTCGCGCCGGCGGCCGGTTCCTTGGCGGGCGCCGGGTGGTTCGGGGTGTCGGTCGGCGCGGTGGCGGCGCGCAGGGCGGCTTCGACGCGGCGGTTGCTGGTCATGGTGGCCGTGACGGCCGTCATGGTCAGCAGGAGGGCGGAAGCGGCGTACAGCGGGGTGCGGACGTCGTAGGTGGTGGCGAGCCAGCCGCCGAGGAAGGCGCCGAAGGGGGCGGCGCACATGGCCAGCATGCGGGAGGTGGAAGCGACGCGCCCCATCAGGTGGGCGGGGACGATCGCCTGCCGGAGAGAGGGCGCGAGGACCATCGTGGCGCCCATGCCGGCCCCGCAGACGGCCAGCGCGAGGCCGGCGACGTACGGGTTCGGGGCGGTGGCGAGGCCCAGGATGGCGAGTCCTTCGACCGCGGCCGTGCAGGTCAGCGCGGTGCCGGTGCCCAGGCGTCGGCCGAGCTGGGAGGCGATGGCCGCGCCGAGCAGGCCGCCGGTGGCCTCGGCGGTGAGGAGGAGGCCGAAGCCGATGCTGTCGATGCCCAGACGGTCGTGCGCGAAGAGGGCCAGTACGGTCTCCACCGCGAGGAAGGCGACGTTCCCGACCGCCGGACGGAGCGCGAGGCCGAGCAGGAGCCGATCCCGGAAGACGTACGCGGCGCCCGCGCGCGCTTGCCGCAGCAGTGACTCGCGGGCCTGCGGTACGGGCGGGGGCGCGGCCGGCAGCGAGCGTACGAGCAGGGCGGAGAGCGCGAAGGACAGGGCGTCCGCGAGGAGCGGTACGGCTCGCCCGAGGGCGAGCAGGGCGCTTCCGGCGGGCGGTCCCGCGAAGCCGGAGGCGGCGGTCTGGGCGCCGCGCAGGCGGGAGTTGGCGCGTTCCAGGAGGGCGGGCTCGCGGCCGAGGAGGTCGGGGAGGTAGGCCGTGGCGGCCGTGTCGAAGAAGAGTCCGCCGAGGCCGAGCAGGAAGGCGACGGCCGCGAGCAGTGGGACGCTCAGCAGGTCGAGGGCGGTGGCCACCGCCGCCATCGCGAGCAGCGCCGCGCGGGCGGCGTCCGTGACCCACATCGTGCGCCGGCGGTCCAGGCGGTCCACCAGCGCTCCGCCGAGGACGCCGAAGAGCAGCCACGGCAGCGTTCCGGCGGCGGTGACGACGGCGAGCGCCATCGGGTCCCGCGTCAGCGTGAGCGCGAGCAGCGGCAGTGCGGCATGGGTGACGCCGTCACCGAGCGAGGAGACGGTCTGCGCCGTCCAGAGCCGACCGAAGCCGTTCGGCAGGACTTTCGTGTCGGTGGTCACTGGGCGCCGCCTTCGGCTGGTTCGTGCGAGGTGGACGGGTGGAAGAGGGCGAAGACGAGCGAGGCGTCCGGCAGGGCCGGATCGGACAGTTCCCGGTATTCGTCGGCCAGGGCCTCCAACCGCTGCCCGAGTTCCTCGAACTGCTCGTCGGTGAGCCGCAGGTGTGCCATCCGTACGTGGCGCTCCCCGTCCGCCGGCGAGGCTTCCAGGTCGGCCACCGCGTGCCGCATCAGCAGGTCCGGCCCGCCTTCGCCCGGGTCCGGCAGCACGATCGACCGCGCGGCCATCGCGTAGTACCGCTCGGTGACCCCCCGGACCTTGCGCGTCCGGACGACCTTGACCAGGCCGGCCCGCTCCAGCAGCCGCACGTGGTAGCTCGAACTCCCCTTCGCGAGGCCCACCCTCGCGGCGATCTGCGTGATGGTCGCCGGCTCGAAGCGGAGCACGGCCATGATCCGGTGGCGCGTCAGGTTGGAAACGGCGCGCAGTTGGTCGTCCGTGGTGACGTGGAACGTCTCGGGAAGCTCGTCGGTTGGCATGTGAGTAATGGTCAACGTTTCTTGACCATTGCGCAAGGGGTTTCCTGCGAGGAAGTGACGGGGCGACAGGCCGGGCGGAACGCGGTGGTGGGAAACGGGGATGAGCGGCCGCGGGCGGTGGCCTACGCCGGCGCCCCCGTCCGGCCCTCAGGAGCAACGTGCCGCCGTCCTTCACGCACCGCATCACCAAGTACGACCCCGCCGATCGCGACGGGCACGGGCGCTACACCGGCGACGAGGAGGCGGTCAGCGACCACGGGCCCGTCGAGGCGGCATACCTGGCGGCGGTCGCGGCCTTCGCGCGGGACGCGGGGGTCGACCGGCTGGAGATGCGCGACCCCGCGGTCACCGGGTTCGCCCACTTCGGCGCGCAGACGCCCGTCGAGGGCCACGGCCTGGGCGACCTCTTCCCGCCCGACCTCACCGGCTACCACGACGGGGCCGAGGTCTCCCTTGCGGTGGCCCTCGAACTCGTCCGGGCGATGCTCCGCGACCAGGGGGCGTGGTGCCGGCTGGAGGTCGGGGACGCCTTCACCGTGCACGTCGGGTACGACCAGTACGTCTACATCGGCAGTGACCGGCCCTGTACGGACGCCGTGGCCCGGACCCGCGCGCTCGGCCTCTTCCCGGAACCGCTGCCCCGGTCCCCCTACGCGGCCGGGCTCGATGACGTGGAGGTCGTGGAAGCCGCCGACGAGGAGTTCTGGGCGCGCGTGCGGGCGGAGGTGGCGTCGCGGCGGGGCCTGCTGCTGGAGGAGAACCACGTCCGCAACGCCGCACGCTGGCACCGCCTCACGCCGCGGAACCTCGACGCGGTGCGGGCCGGCCTCGGCCCGCGGGCCCTGTTGAGCGTCTGGCCCGACCTGGTCCCCGACGTCGACGCCGTCCTGGCCGCGCTGCCCGAGGAGGACTCCGCGGAGTTCGTGTGGGAGGCGCAGGACGGAACGATCCGCTACGCGGTGGTCGACGACACCGACTACGCGCGCTTCGCCACCGTGGTCGCCGACGCGCGGGCGGCCCGCGCCCTGTCCCTCGACCTCGACCGACGCACCCCCCTCCTGCGCGCCGCCCTCCCCGACGCCGACGGGGTACTACGGGCCCGGTGGTGACCTCGCCCCCCGACCCGCCGAGCCGACCCGCCGGCGAGGCGGTGGGCGGGCCGGTACGGGGGTGCCACGGGGGGTGGTGGTACGGGGGTGGTGGTACGGGGGTGGTGGTACGGGGGTGGTGGTACGGGGGTGGTGGTACGGGGGTGGTGGTACGGGGGTGGTGCCCCGGTTGGTCAGCTCCAGGGCTGGGCGACCAGCCAGCTGGTGTCGGCAGCCCAACTGGCCGCAGCGTCCCAGACGTTGGCGCCACCGTTGCCGGCGATGTAGCCGGTGTAGTCGTAGTGGCGGAGGTACTTCGTCGGGAAGTTGGCGGACTTGAAGGATGTTCCTGTCCCACTGTTGCCCGACGTGGGACAGAAGGTGGCGTCCGCCGCGAACGAGCCACCGCCGGTGTCGGTGTTCAGGTAGAGCTGGTAGTTGAAGTGGCGCAGGAACTGGCCGGGTTTGTTGGCGGACTCGAAGGACACGCAGGAGGTGTTGGCCAGGCCGGCCCGGACGATCCAGGTGGCGTCGCCCTTGTCGGTGGCGGAGCTGGCGGAGTTGGTGCTGGAGATGACGGCCTTGGTGTCGGCGCTGTCGTGGCGCAGGTAGTGCATGGTGCAGCAGGGCCCGGTGGTGGCCCGCAGGGAGATTCGGGAGCCGGGGGTCAGGGTGCCGGTGCTGGTGGAGCCGCTGTTGTAGCCGGCGGCGGTGATGTTGGCCTGGACGGCGTTCTCGGTGGCGTCCGAGGGGTAGCCGGAGGTCATGACGCCTTCGTAGAAGGTGCCGGCACTGCCGTTGCTGTTGTCGCCGCCGATGCCGAGGATGATCGCGCCCTGCTTCTTCATGGGGTTGTAGCCCGAGTCGTTGGGGCGCACCCCGTTGTAGTAGGTGGACAGGCTGCCCGCCTGAGCGTCGCCGCCGCGGATGGCCCACTGGTTCGGGCCGCCCTTGAGCATGGCGGTCACGAACCGGTTGCTGACGGAGGGGATGTCGTTGAAGCCGCGGTTGACCCCGGAGAACAGGCCGTTCTCCAGGTCGGCCATGACCCAGGGGCCGTTGCCGCTGCCCCAGCCCCAGCCCTTGCTGTCGCCGAAGTAGAGGGCCTCCATGGTGCCGTTGCCGTCGTCGTTGCCGGTCGTCTCGGCGTTGCCGTAGTCGAAGCAGCAGCCGCCGTTGAAGTGCGTGCCGTCGAAGATCGCGTACATGCCCTCCGGCTGGTCGCCGGTCGCGATGCCGTTCGTGTGGTTGTTCCGGTAGCCGGTCCCGGGGGCCACGTAGACGCCGTACGCCTTGTGGCCGCCGACGGTGACCGGCGCCTCGAAGGCGTTGGCCAGGTTGTCGTTCCCGCCCGCGGCCGGCCCGGGCCACTGGCCCTTGAGCGCCTGGCTGAGGTTGTTGCCCTTGGGAGACTGGTCGTAGATGACGGTGATGACGCAACTGGTGTCGGCGCAGAAGGAGTCCTGCGCGGCGGCGTCGGCGTACCCGCCCGCGCTCAGCAGGCCGATGTTCCTGGTCGCACTGTCGGAGGCGCGCTTCACCTGGTAGAGCGGGCCGCTGTACGCCCCGTACAGCGCCCGGGTGGTGCTGTGCGCCGCCACACAGGGCGTGTTGCCGGCGGCGTAGATGTCGCACGGCCCCTGGGTGGCGGCCTGCGAGGTGGTGGCCGTGGCGGTGAGCAGGCCGACGGCGAGCACGGCAGCGGCACCGGCCGCGAGGACCGTGCTCCTGACGCTGCGGACCCACGGTGGTTTGAGCATGAAGAGCTCCTTCACGGGGTGGGGGTGCGACACTCGATGATTGTTAGCGCTAACAATTGTGCCGAGAGGGAGGGTTGGCCATGCCGAAGGAACCTGCACCTCAAAGCACTGCAACGGCCATCACTATGGCCACGGGCCGAGGCGCCGTCAACAGATCGCGCAACATGTTGTTAACGCAAACATACTTGCGCTCTACTACAACCCCGACGAGAAGGCAGGGCGACGGCGCCCGGGCGCACAGATCCGGCCCCCGGCACCAGCGATGGGGCCGAAGCACGTTCCGCAAGACAACGAGGCCCGGACAACAGGCCCTGTAGAGCCGTTCCTTGACGGCTGGGGTTGATCATGCGCCCCATGCGTTTCGGCCCGTCCCGGACCGCTGCTGGTCGTGCGTTGGCCACGTGGCCAACCGGCTACCAGGCCAACGGGTCCATGCGAGAACGTGACTAGCGCACTGATCACTCTTGCCCCGGGGCGCGTCCCTCCGCAGCTTGCAGGCGACCGCAACGGGAGGGGATCACGTGGCCGACCTGAAGCTGACCAAGATTGCCGGAGAAGACCCGGAGTACGACTCCGGCGACTGCGCCAACATCTTCACGACCGACCGGCCCGACACGACCGCCGTACAGGACTACCCGACCTACACCATGCCCGCAGAGGTTCAGAGCCTCGCCACCTTCCTCCGGGGTGAGCCCAAGCCCGACACGCACAACGCTGGGTGGCACGTGACCGTCAGGGATGCTGTGGCGACCTGCAACATCGAGATGGTGTGACTGCTGCTGCGGGTTCGACTACGAGCAAGGCCGCATGTGCAAGCTCGGCCGCCGCCGGTGCCCCGAGTGCGCCGAGTGCGCCGGAGGAACTGCCCAGCGCATCCGTTGGTGGGGCCGGCTGGGCCGAAGGTCCCGTGGCCGAGTTCCTGCGGGAGGCCGGCCACCCAGACCCGGATGCCGTCCACCTCACGGACGAAGCCCTCTTCGAGTGGCGCGGGGTAGGCCCCGAAACGTGGGCGGACTCCCTGCCGCGACTTTCGCGCCACCGTGTTGATTACCGGCCGTTCCGCCGAGAGTCATTGATCGGTAACGCTGCGTCCTGCGACGCTCTGACCAGGGCGGCAACGGGCCGACCAGGGAAGAGGATTCGGATATGCCTACCGAAGAGAACAGCGCTATGGAACAGCCGCTTCGCCAGATCGTCCTCAACGCAGGTGGGCAACCTGACGTTACCATCGGGAGGGTTCGCTCAGCCTCGGCCACCATCCAAGAAGACGCGACCAGCATCGTGGAGACCGACTTGGGTGCGATTCCGTCGCAGGTCCAGGCCCAGGAGTCGCCCACCGTCGCCGTTGCCCGCGAACGGCTCGTAGAAGCCATCGGGCGCGAGGCCGCATTCCTTGCCGACCAGCGCGCCGGACAGGCATCCGCAGGACTTGAGTCCCTTGCCCGCGCCTTCGCCCTGGTGGCCGGTTCTGCCACGGCGCTGGCCGCCTCGCCGGCGACTGCCCATCCGGCAATCAGCGGAAGGGCCTTGGCGGACCCGGTCGCGTTCGCCAAAGACTTCGTCGCCGGAGGCGTGTCAGCTTCCATCAGCAAGACCGCCCAGCCGCCGACGCAGGGATGAGGATCACGCATGTCTGAGAACGAAGTAACGCCCGAGGTAGACGACTTGGACACTAGCCCCGCGCAGACCACCACGACGGAATCACCCACCGTCTCCGTGGCCCGCGAACGACTCGTAGAGGCCATTGGGCGCGAGGCCGCATTCCTTGCCGACCAGCGGGTCGGACAAGCATCCGAGGGACTTGAAACCCTTGCCCGTGCGTTTGCTCTGGTGACATCGGGTGAGCTCACGGCCGTCACCGACACGGCCACACCCTCGCCCCGCTCACGGGCGCGGAAGCTCTCGCCCATGCTTGACCGCGTGATCACCCAAAAGACCGAGGAGTAGTCAGATAGGCAGGTCTGGCCTCGTGTCGGTGAGCCTCACGGCGGCCACCAGTGGTCAGCTAGGAACACCCGGAGACCTCGAAAAGGGGGCGGGGCCTTCGGGGCATGGGGGGCACCTTCGATCTTGTCAAGGGGCATTGTGGTGTGACGGACCGTCATGGGACGATGCCCGCGCGTTGACATACGGCCAACCGGCGAGAGGGCAGACATGGCGAGCGAGATCCCAGATCCTCCGCAAGTGACGCGACGGGACGACAGCGTCGGCGTGGCGTTCGACGAGCGTGTGGAGGTTTTCGTACCCAACGTCCAGGAGGACGACGAGGACTCCCAGGAAGACGCGACCACGGGCCGCGCCCAGTAGATACCGGCCCCGGCCCCGATCCAGGTGCAGGTGTCGCCCACCGCCGACTCCTCCACCCCGGTACAGCACGCCGATCATCCAGGCAGTTCCAGCAAATTGTCACCCTCGATCGGCCGCGGTCGCCGGGAGTGCCATCGCGCATCGTCTGCCTGGCCGTTCAGGGGCACGGTAGCCAGTCGGAAGCGGGCGTCCAGGGCGTCGAGCTCCGCTTGCCGCGCGGCCCGAATCCTGTCGGTGAACACGGGCCATGCCTCCGCGAGCCAGCGACGGCAGCGAAGCCTGTCCGCGTACTCCCAGATGAGTTCGGCGTCGAACCCCTCTTCGGCATCCTCCACCAACGCCTCCCACGCCTCCATCATGGCGTTGAGCGTCACCATCCCGTACCGCGCCGCCAAACCTCGGCTTGCCCGGTGCGCCGACTCGTAGTCATCCGCGCTGAGCGCCTCCATGTCCATGAACACAGCCTGCCAGCTGTGACACGCCGGATGGATGCGTCACCCAACAGGTGAAAGCACCGTGGCCAAGATGACGACCGGGCCGAGATGCAACAGCCCAGATCGCACGACCTTCCGCCATCCCATCAGTTCGCTTGCCTTCGGCCGCTCCGGGTGGATGCAGATCCTCAACTTCCTCTTCGCGGGCCTGCTGTCGCTGGTCTTCGCCGTGGGCCTGTGGCGTACGGGCCCTTCCCACTGGGGTGCACTGTCGATCGGTGTATGGGCGGTCGGTCTGCTGGGCGCAGGTGCCTGCCGCACGGATCCGGTGAGTGGTCCAGCGCCGCGTTCAGCCAGGATCAACGCTGGGTGGATCTGGGCGGGCTGATCCAACGCGTCTCACTCACGATCGGCTGGATCTGGCAGGTGCTGCTCGCCGTGCGCGTTCTGCACACCTGAGCGCACTGCGCCGCGAGGGCGCGGACGCGGCCCGTGGAGGCCGCCGGCCGTGGAGCCTTCCGTTGGAGGACCGAGGTCTGCTCGTGACTGCTCACTGGCGAACGAACGTGACGATGCGGCAGCTCGCTCCGCTGATCATTTACGGGACAGCCCTCAGACAGGTGGGGTTACCTGGGGACCACTCGCCGGGCTACGTGATCGCCCGGTACGGCCGCAGTAGGAAGAACGGAGCGCGGCGACTGGCCGCGTCCAGTGCGGGCCGACTCGGTCTCGCCGCCCTGGTCTGAGACAGGGTCTCCGGGCTGTTGGTCACGCGGTTGTGCACGCCACAGCCCTGTAAAGCAAAAAACCCCACATGAAGTGGGGTCTTAGCTGGTGTCCGAGGGGGGACTTGAACCCCCACGCCCGATAAAGGGCACTAGCACCTCAAGCTAGCGCGTCTGCCATTCCGCCACCCGGACAAGGTGGTCGGCCGCGGTCTCCCGCGGCGACAAGGGCAACTCTACCAAGGGCTCACAGCTCCGCTGACCAGGTATTTCGACGACGGATCCGGCTCCCGCCGCAGACGCGCCCCCGCCCGTCCACCGCGGCCGACGCGATCCCGGCCTGCCGCCGGAACGGACCGGTCCGGGGCGCCCGTGCTTGTCAGCCCCGTGCGCGATCATTCCGTCATGGTGACAGAAGCTGAGCTCGTGCAGGCGGCAGCGACGTTCGACCGGTCGTCGTGGGCCTCCGCGGTGGAGGACGCCCGGCATGCCCGCCGGAGGGTGGTGGACCAGTTCCCGCTGGAGAGCTGGCCGGCCATGTCGTTGGAGGAGTACGCACTCGGCACCGGGGGGGGGCGACGACGGTCCCCCGACGTACTGCCGACTGCTGGAGTTCGGCACCGACGCGATCGGCAGCATCCGGGGCGGAAGCGCCGCCAAACACATCATCTACCGCCACCGCAGCGGCGAATGGCGCCGCGCGGCCCCCCTGAAGAAGTGGGAGCCCGAAGCCGCCTGGGAACAGGTCCGCACCGAATTCATCATGGCCTTCGCCGGCGCGGAGAGCCGCGACTTCGACGTCATCGACGAGCTGGAGACGCTCACCTACGGCCAGGCCCTGGTGACGAAGTCGCTCGCGATCTACTTTCCCCAGCACTTCATGCCCATCTTCTCGGCCGCCCACGTCCGGCACTTCACCGAGCTGCTCGGCGGATCCTCCTACCGGACGTACGGCGGTGTCCGGACGTGGCGGGCCAACCGCGAACTGCTGCGGATGGTGCGCGCGAGGCCCGAGTTCGAGGGGTGGGACCCGCAGGAGGTCATGTTCTTCCTGTACGAGGAGTTCCCCCCGAGCCCCCCGCGACGTGACGTCTGGAAGATCTCCCCGGGAGAGCGCGGTCGCCTCTGGGAGGAGTGCCGGGAGCAGGAGCTCATCTGTGTCGGCTGGGGCGAGGTGGGCGACCTCGGGCAGTACGAGAGCGATACCGAACTGAAGAACGCCCTGGACGCCCACTGGCCCATGACGACCGGGGGGCACTTACGACTCGCACGCCAATTGCTCACCTTCCGCGATCTGGAGCCGGGCGACCTGATCGTGGCCAACCGCGGCAAGTCCGAGGTGCTCGGCCTGGGAACGGTGAAGAAGGACGTCTACTACTTCGACCCGACGCGTGAGCACCCGCACGTCCTCCCGGTGACGTGGGACCTCTCGTACGCACAGGTCCTCGAGGAACCGCAGAACGCCTGGCAGCAGACCTTCGCCAGGGTTCCCCAGACGCTCATGCGCCAGATCCGGGACGGGTGGTCCCGCGCCACCACCGATGACGTGCACTCGGGTGGCCCGGACGGACCGGGTGGGCCGGCCGGACCGGACCCGGCGGAGTGGCCCGGAGAGGTACTGCGGGTGGTGGGTGCGCTGGAGCACCGGGGTCAGGTCATCCTGCACGGCCCGCCCGGGACCGGGAAGACCCGGCTCGCCCTGAGCGTGGCGCTCGCGCTCGCGGGACGGGCCGAAGCGATCGGCGCACCCGCGCGGGAGCGGTCGGCCGCGGTCAGCGCGCTGCTCACCGCTCCGGCCGGGACGACGGCCGCCGACGGTCACGTGTCAGCGGTGAGCATGGTGACCTTCCACCCGTCCTACGGCTACGAGGACTTCGTCCAAGGGTTCAAACCCGACCTCGCCTCCGACGGAGCAGGGCTCAACCTCCAGCTTCAGGACGGCCTGTTCCTGCGCATCTGCAAGGCCGCCGCCCTGGCGCCGGACCGCACCTTTCTCCTGATCGTCGACGAGATCAACCGCGGCGATCTCCCCCGCATCCTGGGCGAGCTCGTCACGCTGCTGGAGATGGACAAGCGGGGCGTCCCGGTCACCCTGCCGACCAACGGGCAGCAGTTCCACGTGCCGCCGAACGTCCGGATCATCGGCACGATGAACACCGCCGACCGCAGCGTGGGGCACATGGACGCCGCCGTTCGGCGCCGCTTCGGCTTCGTCGAGGTCGCCCCCGACTCCGACGTGGTCGCGGGCGCTGCCGGGCCGCTCGACCTCGCCGTCTTCTTCGAAGGACTCAACGCCCGGATCAGCCGTGAACTGGGCCCCGATCACCGGGTGGGTCACGCCTACCTGCTGCGCGACAACAACCCTCTGACCACGGAGGAGGAATTCGCCGACACCTTCTACCACGACATCGTCCCGCTCGTGGAAGACCACTGCCTGGGGCGCACGGAGCTGCTTCGCACCATCCTCGGCGCGATCGTGGATCCCGACTCGGGGCGCATCGCCCGGATGAACCCGCAGGACCTCGCGGCCGGATTGGCCGCGGAATTCCTCACCGAATCGTCTGACCATGACCGGTGAAGCGCGCCGGGCCACCACCCGGCCGCCGGTGATCCGCCTGGGCGAATACGACACGGTTCGGCTCGGCAGCGAGCAGCTCAGCGAGGCCGATCGTCATCGGCTGCTCGGCATCAAGGCGAAGAAGCCCCCCACCCTGCGGGAGAACGCGAGCGGGTGGACCCTCAAGGCAGGGTCGACGGTGGGTCTGCTCCCCCTCGATCGGGTAAGACTCGTGCTCGAACCGAAGTTCGCGATCCCCGGGTCGCGGCTGATCTCCTGGCTCTGTTACGCCCAGGGCGTCCCGCTGCCGCACGAGGCGACCGCGCGGAAGTGGCTGACGAGCAGCGACGGTTACGCGGATCCGGTGTTGCCGGCGCTGCTGGCCGAGTGCGAGACCCTGTTCCACGAAGGTCTTCGGCGGGACTACGTCCGTACGGACCTGCTCGCCCCGACGCTGCGCGGCCGCCTGGACGTCCGGGCGCAGGCGACGCGCCGCTTCGGTGCCGTGGACCGCTTGCACGTCAGGACCTTCGAGCGGGAGGTGGAGACCTGGGAGAACCTGGTGTGCGGCGCCGCCCTCGCATCCGCCGTCCCGCGGGCCGCGAACCCGGTACTGGCCCGGGCGATCGAGGACCTGGCCCGGCGGTTCCCCCGGCCCCGACTGCCCGAAACGGCCGTCAAGATGCTCGCCCGCGCCCGCTACACCCGGCTGAACGCACGGTACCGGGCCGCCCACGCCTGGGCGCGACTGGTCCTGGGCGGCAGCGGCGGCGTGGCCGATCTCCTGGTGGACCGGGGACACCGCGCGGACAGCCTGCTCGTCGACATGGAAGCGCTCTGGGAGGGCGTCGTGCGCCGGATGGCGCGGGACGCGTCCGGCCCCTGCGGCGGCTCCCTCGTCCCCGCTACGGGAGACGACGGCATCGTCACGACCGGCCAGTTGCGGGACCGTAACCGCGCCTTCGCACCGGACGCCCTCATCCGGTTCGGGCCGCCGCATGGTCACCTCCTGCCGGTGGATGCCAAGTACAAGATGCACGCCCGGGAGAATGTGAGCGCGGCGGACCGGCACCAGCTCCTGACCTACGCCGCCGGGTACTCGCCGACCCACGCGCCGTCCGTGTTGCTGGTGCACCCGAGCGTCGACGGAGCCGTCCACCGCACGCTGCACGTGCGGGGACCGCGCGGACTGCTCGGAGTGATCGAGGTGCTCGGGATCGACACCGGACTCGACCCGGCAGTGGCCGGCCTCCCCTTGCGGAGGGTGATCGCCGATTTCGTCGAGACCGCCGGGCGGCCCTGAACACCCGGCAGTGGGAACGGCTGCGCGAGGGGGAGGTCTCTACGACGCCGACCGCATCACTTCGCCACGCGGGAGAACGCGCTGGTGTCGAGGTGCGCCAGTAGGTCGGCCGGGTCGTGGTGGACGGCGAGGGCTCCCGCTTCCTCCAGGTCCGTGCGCGCGATCCCTCCGCAGAGCAGGCCGACGGGCGCCACGCCCGCTCGGGCGGCGGCCTTCATGTCCCAGACCGAGTCACCGACGAACACCGCGCGCTCCGGCGGCACCCCGGCCAGTCGGAGGGCGTGCCGGACGGGGTCGGGCGCCGGTTTGCCCTGTTCGACGTCGTCGGAGGTCGCGGTGTCGCCGATGGCTTCGTCCGCGCCGATGGCTTGTCGCAGGGCTTCGAGTTCGTCGTCCTTGGCCGAGGTGACCAGCAGCACCTCCCACCCCTCCCCCGCGAGTGCGCGCAGCAGGTCGGCCGCCTGGTCGAAGGCCTGGATGCGGTCGAAGTAGGTGGCGTAGAGGGTGTCGTGGCCCGCGCTGAGCCGGTCGTCGCCGGAGCGGTCGCGGTCCTCGCCGAGGAGGTGGTCGAGGAGGTCCTCGCCGGGCAGGCCGATCGCGCGGTGGACCGCGTGCATGGGGACGTGATGACCGGCCTGGCGCAGCGCCTCCCACCAGGAGGTGATGTGGAGGTGGTTGGTATCGGTGAGGGTGCCGTCGACGTCGAAGAGGGCAGCGCGGTTCATGGACTTCTCCTCTCGGCCCGCGCGGTGCGGGCAGTAGTGCGTCCTCGGCCCAGCGGGCGGACCTTCGGGGGTTCCACGCGCTGTCAGCTCCCCTCCGCGGTGCCCCCGGCCCCACGGTGCGCGCGGGCAGTGGCAGGGGCGGGCTCTGCGACCCCCTCGCCGGCGGGTGCGGGCCCGGGCGGGGTCCCGGTGTCCCCGAAGGGCTTGCCGCCCAGGCCCTCGCGGTGGTGCGGGGTCCGCCAGCCGGACGGATCGGGCCCCGCCGCTACGATGCCGGTCGGGTTGATGCCGCTGTGCACCTGGTAGTAGTGGCGCTTGATGTGGTCGAAGTCGACCGTGTCGCCGAACCCGGGCGTCTGGTACAGGTCCCGGGCGTACGCCCACAGCACCGGGTCCTCGGACAGCTTCGACCTGTTGCACTTGAAGTGGCCGTGGTAGACGGCGTCGAAGCGCACCAGGGTCGTGAACAGCCTGACGTCCGCCTCGGTGATGTGGTCCCCCACGAGGTAGCGGCGGTCCGCCAGCCTCCGGGACACCTGGTCCAGGCGCCTGAACAGCGTCGCGTAGGCCTCCTCGTACGCACTCTGCTCCGTGGCGAAACCGGCCCGGTACACCCCGTTGTTGACGTCCCGGTAGATGCCCTCCATCACGTCGTCGATCTCCTCGCGCAGCGGCTCCGGATAGAGGTCGGGGGCGCCGGCACGGTGCACGGCGCGCCACTCGGTCGCGAGATCTAGGGTGATGCGCTGGAAGTCGTTGGTCACCAGCCTGCCGCTCGGGATGTCCACGATCGCGGGGACGCTGACACCGCCGGGACAGTCCCGCGCGCGGGCGTCGTAGGCCTCGCTGAGGTAGCGGATGCCGAGTACGGGATCCCGTCCCCCGGGGTCCAGGGTGAACCGCCAGCTGCGGTCGTCCTGGATCGGGTCCGCCACGGCCAGCGACAGGGCGTCCTCCAGGCCCAGCAGCCTGCGGACGACGAGCGCGCGGCTCGCCCACGGGCAGGCACGGCTCACCACCAACCGGTAGCGGCCGGCCTCGACGGGCCAGCCGTCCCTTCCGTCCGCCGTGATCCGGTCCGCGAAGAAGGCGTCGGAACGGACGAAGGTCCGCGTTCCGTAGTGCGCGTTGCCCATGATCACTCCTTCGGGGCATGAGCGTTGCCCGCCGGCCCCGGTGGTGTTCCCAGGTGGTGCCGCTGGAGCAGCTGGAGTCACCGCGCGTGTACCCGAGGAAGAGCCGGACAAGCGTGCCGGACCAGGGATCGGCGGCGTTCTGCCGGCGCGTCCGGGAGCGGGCCGGTACGGGGGCGGGGCCCGGTACGGGGGCGGGCGGGCGGGCCGGCGAGTGCCGGGTGCCGGAGCGGGTAGGCGCCGTACGCATCATCCTGGTTCAGCCGGTCTTGGGAGGCGGGTCATGACGCTGCACACCACCATCTGGAACTACCGAGCCGGTTCGGGCTATGAGCCGGGAGCCGATCTGACCGGCTTCAAGGTCGAGGCGACCGACGGACACATCGGGAAGATCGACGAGCATTCCGACGAGGCGGGGGCCGGATACATCGTCGTGGACACAGGCGTCTGGATCTTCGGCAGGCACGTGCTCCTGCCCGCGAGCACCATCCAGCGCATCGACCGCCCCGGCGAAACGGTCCACGTCGACCGCACGAAGGACCAGATCAAGGCCGCTCCCGAGTTCACACGGGAGCAACAGCCACGGGACACCGGGTACCTCGAACAGTTCGCCAAGTACTACGGCATGCCTCACATGTGACCGGACGAGCCGCACGCCGTCGGGTTCCCGCATGGCGATTCAGGTCTAGCGAAACCTGAAGGGCAAGTCGTACTATTTCAGACATGTCGCCGGTCAATTCTCGGACGAACTGGACGTTCATCACCCACCACGCCCGGATCCTCGCGATGATCATGCGTGATCCGGAAATCCGCGTACGGGACCTGGCCTCCGCCTGCGAAGTGACCGAACGGGCCGCCCAGGCCATCGTCACCGACCTGGAGACCGCCGGCTACCTCAGCCGGGTCCGCAACGGCCGGCGCAACCACTACGCGGTCGCGTCGGGCACGTTCTTCCGGCACCCGGCCGAGCGCCATCACGAGATCCAGAGCCTGCTGAAGCTGCTGGTCGACCTCGACCCGCCGGACGAGCCGACCAAGGCCCCCGACTCCGGCGCCGGCCCCCACGAACCGAATCCACGCACCTGATCACGAGCGCCTCCGGTCGGACCGCTCGCGCTACCCCGCACGACATGGCTTTGAAGGGAGAGAGGCCATGACCGACCACTCCGGCAGCCGACCCGCCACCACTCCCGCGGACACCGCCTGCGAGACCTTGCACCCCTCGGCCATCGCATTGGTCTTCGAACCCGGCCCCCAACGCGTCCTCGCGCGGGTGCGCGGCGAGATCGACATGGACGACGCGCGCGGCCTGCGCGAAGACCTCCTCACCGCCCTGACGTCCAGCCGCGCGGGGCTCGACCTCGACCTCTCCGCCGTCACCTTCTGCGACAGCTCGGGGCTTCACGTCCTGCTGGATCTGCACAAGCTCGCCACCGAGGCCGGCAAGAGCTTCGTCCTGACCGCCGTCAGCCGACCCGTCGCCCACTTGCTCCAGCTCACGGGCATCCAGCAGCTCCTGACGAGCCCCACCCCCTCGGACGGAACCACCCCCACCCACCCGGCCACCGCTCCCGTCTGACCCACGGGACACGTACGGCCCCCTGCGAACCGCAGGGGGCCGTACGTGTGACGCACAACGACAGAGCCGGTCGAAGCGACGTTCCGTCGCTTCGACCGGCTCCATGTGGTCAGTTGACCTTGGTGTCCGAGGGGGGACTTGAACCCCCACGCCCGATAAAGGGCACTAGCACCTCAAGCTAGCGCGTCTGCCATTCCGCCACCCGGACAAGGTGGTCGGCCGCGGTCTCCCGTGGCGACAAGGACAACCATAGCAAAGCTTCGGAGTGCTCTTCACCCATATAAACCGTGGTCAGCAGCCTGCCGGGGCGTCACACCGGGCGCCGGGCCCGCGCGGCGCCGTCGGGTGCACAGCCTGTCGCGCTGCCGGTACGCGCAGTGCGACACGCCGTGCGCCCGACGGACCCGCCGGAGTCACGGCAGCGGGTCACGGGCAGGGTCACGGGCAGGGGGTCCCAGGCGTCACGGGCAGCGGATGACCTGGCCCGCGTAGGAGAGGTTGCCGCCGAAGCCGAAGAGCAGGACGGGGGCGCCCGAGGGGATCTCGCCGCGCTCGACCAGCTTGGACAGGGCCATCGGAATGCTGCCGGCCGAGGTGTTGCCCGAGTCGACGACGTCGCGGGCGACGACCGCGTTCACGGCTCCGATCTTGGCGGCGAGCGGCTCGATGATGCGCAGGTTCGCCTGGTGCAGGACGACTCCGGCGAGGTCCTCCGGGGTGATCCCGGCGCGCTCGCAGGCCTTGCGCGCGAGCGGCGGCAGCTGGGTCGTGGCCCAGCGGTAGACGGACTGGCCCTCCTGGGCGAAGACCGGCGGGCTGCCCTCGATGCGGACGGCGTGGCCCATCTCCGGTACCGAGCCCCACAGGACGGGGCCGATGCCCGGCTCCTCGCAGGCCTCGACGACCGCGGCGCCCGCGCCGTCACCGGTGAGCACGCAGGTGGTGCGGTCGCTCCAGTCGGTGATCTCGGTCATCTTGTCGGCGCCGATGACCAGCGCGCGGGTGGAGGACCCGGCGCGGATGGCGTGGTCGGCGGTGGCCAGCGCGTGCGTGAAGCCCGAGCAGACGACGTTGATGTCCATCACGGCGGGGTTGCCGCCCATGCCGAGCTTGGCGGCGACGCGGGCCGCCATGTTGGGCGAGCGGTCGATCGCGGTCGAGGTCGCGACGAGAACGAGGTCGATGTCGTCGGGGGTCAGCCCCGCGCTCGCCAGGGCCTTGCCGGCGGCCTGGAAGGCCAGCTCGTCCACGGGCTCGTCGGGACCGGCCATGCGGCGGGTGTTGATCCCCACCCGGGAGCGGATCCACTCGTCGTTCGTGTCGACCATGGCCGCGAGGTCCTCGTTGGTGATCACTTTCGCGGGCTGGTAGTGCCCCAGAGCCACCACGCGTGAACCGGTCATGGGCAGGATCCCCCTCGTACGGCAGTCAGGATCACCCAGCTTCGCCTGCTACTGACCGGTACGAGGGCGCGTGACCCGACAGGTTCGTGCGGCGGAATTTGGAGATTCCGGAGGATCTTCCTGCGGAGCACGCGTATGGAGCGATACGGGAGAATGGGCCTGACAGGCCGGTGCCGGCCTCCGGACCGGCGCGAACGAGAGAACGGTGGGCTGATCACCATGGGACGGGTCACCGAGCGTCGCCGCGTCGTCCGGATCCGGGACGGGGTGGTCGGGACGCGCCCGGACACCCTGGTCGCCGAGGAACCGCTGGAGATCCGGCTGAACGGGAAGCCGCTGGCGATCACCATGCGCACTCCCGGGGACGACTTCGCGCTGGCGGTGGGCTTCCTGGTGAGCGAGGGGGTACTGGCGCACACCTCGGACGTCCGCGCGGTGACCTACTGCGAGGGCCAGGCCGAGGACGGCAGCAACACTTACAACATCGTCAACGTCCAGCTGGCCGCCGGGGTCGCGGTACCGGACATCACGCTGGAGCGGAACGTCTACACGACGTCGTCCTGCGGGCTGTGCGGCAAGGCCAGCCTGGACGCGGTGCGCACGGCGAGCCGCTTCCCGGGCCTCGACGCGGACCCGCTGCGCATAGCGGCCGACCTCGTCACGGAGCTGCCGGACCGGCTCCGCGCCGCACAGAAGGTGTTCGACAGCACCGGCGGGCTGCACGCGGCCGGGCTGTTCACGGCGACGGGCGAACTGGTCGACGTGCGCGAGGACGTGGGCCGCCACAACGCGGTGGACAAGATCGTCGGTCGGGCGCTGCGCGAGGGTCTGCTGCCGCTGGCCGGGTCGGTGCTGCTGGTGTCGGGGCGGGCCTCCTTCGAACTGGCGCAGAAGGCGGTGATGGCCGGGATCCCGATGCTGGCCGCGGTCTCCGCGCCCTCCTCGCTCGCCGTGGACCTCGCGGTCGAGTCGGGACTCACCCTGGTCGGCTTCCTGCGCGGCCGGAACATGAACGTCTACGCGGGCGAGGAACGGATCCTGCTGCCCGAGCCCCGATAGGGGCGCGGACCACCACCGCGGACCTCCACGGCCGGCCACCGCCGCGGACCCTCATTCAGAAAAGTTAGAAGGTATCACGCAAGCTATTGCCCTTCGCTGCGATCGAGTTATATCCTCTAACCATCGATTGAGCCACTAAGTGAGGGGAATTCCATGTCCGGTATCCGCCGCCAGCGCGGCATCCGTGCCGCCCTGTTAGCCGCGCCGCTCGCCATCGGCCTCCTCGGGACCGCGGTGGCCCCCGCCGAGGCTGCCCCCATGTCCGACCTCCACCTCCGGTCCGCCCCGTCGCTGACCTGCCGCGGGGTCGGCGTCGACCCCGACGCCCGCGTGCGGCACCGGGCCGAGATCCTCATCGACGCACCGCTGAGCACGGTCTGGAAGCTCCAGACCGATGTCGAGGGCTGGCCCGCCTGGCAGCCTCCCGTGACCGCTGCCGAGCGCCTCGACCACGGCCCCCTCCGCAAGGGCTCGGCCTTTCGGTGGACTACTCCGGTGCCCCCCAATCCGACTCCGGCCAGGAGCCTGGAGATCACCTCGACGATCGAACAGCTCAACCCCCGTTCCTGCATACGCTGGACGGGGCCGGCGGTCGGCGAGGGACTGCACATCGACGGCGTGCACGTGTGGAACTTCACCGCGACCCGTGGCGGGGTCCGGGTCACCACCGAGGAGACCCATACCGGCCCCCAGGTCGACGCCGACGTCCCCACGGCGACCGCCCTCCTCCGCCAGGGCCTCGAAGCGTGGCTGGCGGACCTCAAAGCCACTGCCGAAGCCCGCGCCACCGCTGAAGCCGGAGCCGGGGCCTGAGCCTGAAGCGGAGCCGAGCGCGGCGTGTGACGCAGTCCGTCAGTGCTGATCCGAGGCGGGCCGTGGCGGGAGCGTCAGCCGGGCGACGTACTCGTCGGTGAGGATGTCGCACGTGCACCAGTCACCCGCGCACGGGGCGCCCGCTTCGGCTCCATAAGGGCCGAGACCGGCCATGACCGCGAGCACCTGCGCACGTTCCGGCGCGCTCAGCACCGGGAGCACCGACCGGGGCGGGAGCCGCCAACCGGTCGGAGCATCGTCCACGTCGGCGATGACCCGCGCGTCGATGAACAGGGTGTACAGGGGGTGCTCGGGAAAGTCGTTGAGTCGCAGGACGTGCCAACGTCCCTCGACCCGCGCCGCGTAGGGGAAGACGCCGGTGCCCGTGTCGTGCCACGCGACCTGCGCGGGCACTGCGGGGAAACGGCTCATCACCTGGGCTCCGGGATCGTGAGCGGCTGACCGAACGGCTCGGCACACGACCGCTCGGACGGTCAGCCAGTCGGTCAGTCAGTCGTCGGTCAGTCGGTCAGTCGGTCAGTGAGTTGGTCGCACGGCTAGCGTCTGCGGCCGCGGGGGGTCTTCTTCGGGCTGGGGGGCTCGATGCGGTGCAGGTCGAGGGCGTCCGGCGGGAGGGCGACGCCGGGGCCGCCGGCCAGGGCCCAGTCGACGATGTCGTCGGTCGCGGTGTCGTCCATGACCCAGCCGAACCAGGTCGCGCGGGCGCCCTTGCGGCGGGCCTCGGTCGCGGGCTGTACGACGATCACGTTGGCCTGGGCGCAGGGGCCGAGGCAGTCGACGGTACGGACGTCGAGGCGTCCCTCGGAGTCCTCGGCGGCCGCGCGGAGCCGGGCCAGTTGACCGGCGTGGTCGGTGCCGGGGTTCTTGCGCGGGTCGCCGCAGCAGCAGCCGCGGCACACCACCAGGGTGCAGGGGCGTTCGGCGCGGGCGGAGTGGGGGCGTATCCAGGTCACCGACGCACGTTACCGGGCTCCGGGGGCGGGGTGTTGGGCCGTGCGGGAGACCTCCACCACACGCCCTGAGGGGAGTTCGGGGTCCGGGTCGGCCGCCCGGCGGCGGGCGAGCACGGCGCAGACCATCAACTGCATCTGGTGGAAGAGCATCAGGGGGAGCACCGCGAGGCTCGCCTGCGCCCCGAACAGCACGCTGGCCATCGGGAGTCCGGCCGCCAGGCTCTTCTTGGACCCGGCGAACTGGATGGCGATCCGGTCCGCCCGGTCGAAGCCGAGCCGGCCGGCGCCGTACCAGGTGACCAGCAGCATGACGGCGAGCAGCGCCGCTTCGACCGCCATCAGGGCGCCGAGCCGTACCACGCTCACCTGGTGCCAGACCCCGGCGACCATGCCCGCGCTGAAGGCGGCGTAGACGACGAGCAGGATCGAGCCGCGGTCGACGTAGCCGAGGACCGCCCGGTTGCGGGTGAGGAAGCCGCCGACCCAGCGGCGGAGCGACTGACCGAGGAGGAAGGGCAACAGCAACTGCAGGACGATCTTCAACAGGGAGTCGAGGGAGAAGCCGCCCGCGTCGTGGCCGAGCAGCCCGG
The DNA here is from genome assembly GCF_055565515.1 of Streptomyces sp. NPDC028419. Lineage (NCBI taxonomy): Bacteria > Bacillati > Actinomycetota > Actinomycetes > Kitasatosporales > Streptomycetaceae > Streptomyces > Streptomyces sp. NPDC028419. The sequence goes on from NZ_JBVHUE010000011.1 coordinate 86,473, forward strand.
CCGCGAGGAGCGGAGTCAGGAAGATGCCGGCGAGGCTGGAGAAGGAGCCGGCGCAGATGGCGGCGGGCACGTTGCCACGGGCCATGGAGGTGAAGGCGATCGAGGACTGGATCGTCGAGGGGACCAGGCAGAGGAACAGCAGGCCGCTGTAGAGCGGGGGTGTCAGGAGGGTGGGGACCAGGGCCCGAGCGGCCAGACCGAGCAGGGGGAAGAGGACGAAGGTGCAGGCCAGGACGGCGAGGTGGAGCCGCCAGTGGCGCAGGCCGTCGAGGGCCTCACGGGTGGACAGCCGGGCCCCGTAGAGGAAGAAGAGGAGGGCTACGGCGGCCGTGGAGGCACCGTCCGCGACGGGCGCGGCCGCGCCGCGGGCGGGCAGGAGCGCGGCGAGGGCGACGGTGGCGAGCAGGGCCATGACGTAGGGGTCCAGCGGGAGCCAGGAGGGCAGCGTGGGCATCTGCGGGCGGCGGCGCATGGCGGTACTCGCTCCCTTGCTGTCGGGCATCTGCTGTCGGGCATTCGCGGTCCGGCGGGGTCGCGCCCGGGTGGGCGCGTCGCCCCTTCATGGTCGGGGGCGCGGTGGCCATCGGGAAACACGCACACCGCTCTGACTGTCATCACAAAGTGCGATAGCGTGGAGGGCCATGACCGGTATGACGGGTATGTACGACCCGGTGCAGTTGCGTACGTTCCTCACGGTGGCCCAGACCCTGAGCTTCACGCAGGCCGCGGGGCGCCTCGGGGTGCGCCAGTCCACGGTGAGCCAGCACGTGCGACGGCTGGAGGAGGCCACGGGGCGGCCGCTGTTCCTGAGGGACACGCACAGCGTGGAGCTGACCGAGGACGGCGAGGCGCTGCTCGGCTTCGCCCGGACCATCCTGGCGGCGCACGAGCGGGCGGCCGCCTTCTTCAGCGGGACCCGGCTGCGCGGGCGCCTGCGGTTCGGGGCGTCTGAGGACTTCGTGCAGACGCGGCTGCCGGAGATTCTGGAGGGGTTCCGGCACGCGCACCCCGAGGTGGACCTGGAGCTGTCGGTCGAGCTGTCCGGGACCTTGCACGAGCGGTTGGACGCGGGGCGCCTCGATCTGGTGCTGGCCAAGCGGCGCGGTCCCGGGGACGAGCGGGGGCGGCTCGTCTGGCGGGACCGGATGGTGTGGATCGGTGCGGCCGGGCTGCGGGTGGATCCGGACCGGCCGGTCCCGCTGATCGTCTACCCGCCGCCCGGGATCACCCGGGCCCGGGCGCTGGAGGTACTGGAGCGGGACGGGCGCGCGTGGCGGATCACGTGTACGAGCGGCAGCCTGAGCGGTTTGATCGCGGCGGCCCGGGCCGGGCTGGGGGTGATGGCCCACACCCGCGGCCTGATTCCGCCCGGCCTGGTCCCGGTCGCGGACCGTGCGGGGCTGCCGGAGCTGGGGCGGGTGGAGTTCGCGCTGCTCCAAGGGCGCCGCCCGACCCCCGCCGCGGACGCCCTGGCCACGGCCGTCCTCACCGGCCCGGCCCGCCTGACCCGCCCGGACTGACCCCCCACACGTAGGCACCCGCCCGTACGCCCCCGTACGTACGCCCCCGTACGTAGGCCCCCGTACGGACACCCCGCCACCCGTGCGCGCAGCGCGCAGGTCTCGTGGAGATTCGCCGCAGGTCTTCCCCGTGGGGGCGTTCGCGCCTTGGTGCTCCCCGCTGACCAGTGATGATGGCGGCGAAAGCGGGCTCCCGGACCCCTCCCCCCGGGACCCCGACCTGGAGTACCGTCACCGGCGCCGTACGCAGCGGAGTCGTGCGCCGTACGGAGCGGAGTCGTGCGGAGAGGAGTCGGCTGTGCGCGAGATGACCGTCCCACCCGTCGTGACGGCCGCGCCCGTCGGGGGCCTGGCCGACGCCGTCTTCCAGTACGCCCGCGAGGACCCGGACCGGGTGGTGCTCGGCCGCAAGCTCGACGGCGTCTGGCAGGACGTCACCTCGGCGCAGCTGTGCGCGCAGGTGCTGGAGCTGGCGAAGGGCCTGCTGGCGCAGGGGATCCGCTTCGGCGACCGGGTCGGCATCATGGCGCGCACCCGGTACGAGTGGACCCTCTTCGACTTCGCCCTCTGGGCGGTCGGCGCGCAGCCCGTGCCCGTCTACCCCTCGGCCGCCGCCGACCAGGCGTACTGGATCCTCTTCGATTCCGGGTGCACGGCCGTGGTGGTCGAGGACGAGAACCAGGCCATGACGGTGGGTTCGGTGATCGAGGGCCTGCCGCAGCTGCGACGGCTGTGGCAGCTGGACGCGGGCGCCCTGGACCAGCTGGTCGCGGACGGGCGGGGGGTGTCGGACGACGTCGTGCACCGCCACCGCGGCGCGGTCACCCCGGATGCCGTGGCCACGGTCATCTACACCTCGGGCACCACCGGCCGCCCCAAGGGCTGCGTGCTGACCCACGCCAATTTCATGTACGAGGCGGACACCCTGGTGACCCGCTGGGAGTCGGTGTTCCAGGCGAAGTCGGGCGAGGAGCCCTCCACCCTCCTCTTCCTCCCGCTCGCCCACGTCTTCGGGCGGATGGTGGAGGTCGCCGCGATCCGGTCCCGGGTCAAGCTCGGGCACCAGCCGGTGCTGGCGGCGGCCGAGCTGATGCCCGACCTGGCGGCGTTCCGGCCGACGTTCGTGCTGGGGGTTCCGCACGTCTTCGAGAAGGTGTTCGCGGCAGCCCGGCGCAAGGCGGAGGCGGAGGGGCGCACCGGTCCCTTCGACCGGGCGGTGGAGACGGCCGTGCGCTACGCCGAGGCCCGTGAGCAGAAGGCCTTCGGCAGCGGTCCCGGCCCGTCGGCGGCGCTGCGGATGGAGCACCAGCTCTTCGACAAGCTGGTGTACGGGAAGGTCCGCGAGGCGCTGGGCGGCCGCATCCGCTACGCGATGTCGGGCGGATCCGCGATGTCGCGGCGGCTCGGGCTGTTCTTCGACGGCGCGGGGGTCACCGTCTTCGAGGGCTACGGCCTGACCGAGTCCTGCGCGGCGGCGACGGCCAACCCGCCGGGGGCGACGAAGTACGGGACGGTGGGCCACCCGATTCCGGGCACCTCGGTGCACATCGCGGACGACGGAGAGGTCTGGCTGAGCGGGGCGCACGTCTTCTCGGGTTACCTCAACGACCCGCCGTCGAGCGGAGCCGTGCTGCGCGGGGGCTGGTTGGCCACCGGGGACCTGGGGCGGCTCGACGCGGACGGCTACCTCACGATCACCGGGCGGAAGAAGGAGATCCTGGTGACCTCCAACGGGAAGTCGGTCTCGCCGACGGCCTTGGAGGAGCGGGTGCGGGCGCACCCGCTGGTGTCGCAGTGCGTGCTGGTGGGCAATGACCGCCCGTACATCGCCGCCCTGCTGACGCTGGACATGGAGGGGGTCGCGCACTGGTTGGCGATGCGCGGGCGCCCGCAGCCGCCCCTGGCCGAGCTGGTGCGGGACGAGGAGCTGATGGCGGAGGTGCGGCGGGCGGTGGTGACCGCCAACACCCGAGTGTCACAGGCGGAGTCGATCCGTACCTTCCGGCTGTTGCCCGAGCAGTTCAGCGAGGAGCGGGGGTTGCTGACCCCTTCGCTCAAGCTCAAGCGGCGGGCGATCGAGGCGGCGTACGAGCAGGAGGTGGCGGCGCTCTACCAGCACTGACCTCCAGCGCCGACTCCTACCTGACGGTTCGTCACTTTACCTGTCATTGATATTGACGAGTCGTCAGGTGCCGCACAGAATGCGGGGATTCCGACCGGAGGGAACTCCATCCATGCTGCGTCCGATCCGCGCCCTCGCCGCCGCCGCGGCGGCCCTCGCGCTCGTCTCCGCCTGCAACTCCGCCGCCAAGAACACCTCCTCGCCCTCCGGTACGGGCTCGGCCGCGAGCGCCGGGGCCGCCGCCCGCGGGGTGAGCGGCACCTCGATCAAGGTCGGCGGCATCGTGTCGATGACCTCCGCCAGCGGCTACAGCAAGAAGGACACCGACCTCGGGGCGAAGGCGCGCTACCTGCGGGCCAACGCGGAGGGCGGGGTGAACGGACGCGAGATCGACTACATCGGCGCGGAGGACGACGGCCAGGACCCCGCCAAGAACCTGGCGGCCGCCCGCAAACTGGTGCAGCAGGACAAGGTGTTCGCGGTCTCCCCCATGAGCTCGGTGACCTTCTCCGGCGCCGATTTCCTGGAGCAGCAGAAGGTCCCCACCTTCGGCTGGGGCACCACGCCCGCCTTCTGCGGACCGAAGCACATCTACGGCTTCAACGGCTGCCTGGTCCCCACCCCGGGCGGCACCCTGAACCAGACCTGGCCCGAGGGCATCGGCCAGGTCCTGGGCGGGGCGAAGGGCAAGTCCGTCGCCGTCATCGCCAATGACAGCGACGCGGGCAAGTTCGGCGTGCGGACCTTCTCGCAGGGCTTCGCGAGCGCCGGCTTCACCGTCTCCTACGCCAAGGCGAGCGTGCCGGCCACGGCGGTGCCGAGCGACTGGTCGGCGTACGTGAAGGACATCCTCTCCTCCAACGGCGGCAAGGCGCCCGACGCCGTCGTCTCCGTGATGCAGACCCCGAACAACATCGGGCTGTTCACCGCCCTCAAGCGCGCCGGCTACCAGGGGCTGCTGTCCGACCCGACCGACTACGACCCGGGGCTGCTCGCCAAGGACGCGACCAAGCAGGCCCTCGACGGGGTGTACGTCCTGCTCCAGTTCGAGCCCTTCGAGTCGCAGGACGCGAAGATGGCGCAGTTCAAGGCCGACATCAAGGCCGCCTCGGGCGGTAAGGAAGTCCCCCTGAACATGCACATGTTGACCGGGTACATGTCGGCGGACCTCTTCGTGTCGATCGCGCGGAAGGCGGGCCGGGAGCTGACCGTGGACTCCTTCCAGGCCGCCGCCCAGTCCTTCTCCGACACCGGGACCCTGATCGGTGACCGGGCCGAGCCGCTGGGGCAGAAGAACAGCTTCGGCTGCGGGGCGCTCGTACAGCTCAAGAACGGGGCGTACGAGGTCTCCGTACCGTTCAAGTGCTACGAGCCGATCCCCTTCAAGTAGGGGCAGCCCCATGGTCGATCTGCTCGTCTTCGTACTGAGCGGTCTGGTCTCCGGCGCCCTTTACGCGCTGCTGGCCACCGGGCTGGTGCTGTCCTACTCGGCCTCCGGCCTCTTCAACTTCGCGCACGGGGCCACCGCCTACCTGTGCGCGCTCACCTTCTACGAGTTGCACTCGGGGCTCGGTTGGCCGGCCGTCCCGGCGGCCCTGCTCGTCGTCCTCGTCCTGGCCCCCGGTCTCGGCTGGGGGCTGGACCGGCTGATGTTCCGGCGCCTCGCCCGGGTCGGGGAGAGCGCCCAGATCGTCGCGACCATCGGGCTGCTGGTCGCGCTGCCCGCCGCCGGGCTGTGGGTGGTGGGCCTGCTGGCGGACGCGGGCGCCGACGTGGTGCCCGCGGAGAACCAGTTCGGGCTGCCCGGAGTGGGGCCGAGCCCCGCGCGGTCCTGGGAACCGCTGCCCGGGGTCGGCATCGACTCCGACCAGTTGATCACCTGGGTGGTGACGGCCGTCGTGGCGGTGGCCCTGTGGGTGCTGATGCGCCACACCCGGCTCGGGCTGCGGCTGCGCGCCTGCGTCGACGACCGCTCGCTGACCGAGCTGCGCGGGATCGGCGCCGACCGGCTCTCCTCGATCGCGTGGATGATCGCTTCGGGCCTGGCCGGGCTCGCCGGGGTCCTCGCCACTCCCCTGCTCGGCCTGTCCGCGCACGACTTCACCCTGTTCCTCTTCGTCTCCGCGACGGCCGCGGTCATCGGGCGGTTCGTCTCCGTACCGCTCGCCTTCGCGGGCGGGCTGGGCCTGGGCGTCCTGCAGAACCTGGTCGCCGGGTACGCGACCTTCACCGACCGGATCACGGGCTTCCGTACCGCCGTTCCCTTCCTGATCCTCTTCGTCGGGCTGCTGGTGCTGACCCGGCGGGCCCGGACGGCCGGCACCGCCGCGGCCGACGCACCGCCGACCGACCACCTGGCGGGAGCCCCGTGGCGGCGGCGCTGGGGGCCGTGGGCGGCGGGCGCGGTGCTCGTGTGCGTGGCGCTGTACACCGTGACCACGCCGTTCTGGAGCGGGCTGATCGCCCAAGGGCTGGCGATCGCGCTGGTGTTCATGTCCTTCACCGTGCTCACCGGGCTCGGCTCGATGGTCTCGCTCGCCCAGGCCACCTTCGTGACCGGCGCGGCGCTGGTGGCCGGGCTGTTGATGAGCCACGGCTGGCCCTTCTTCCTGGCCCTGGCGGCCGGCACCCTCGCGGCCGCCGCCCTCGGCGCGCTCGTCGCGCTCCCCGCGCTGCGGCTCGGTGGCCGGTCACTGGCGCTGGCCACCCTCGCGCTGGCCTTCCTGGCCGACCAGGTCCTCTTCCAGCTGCCGTGGCTGCGCAACGGGGACAGCGGCTGGGCCGTGCCGCGACCCGTGTTCGGGCCGGTGGACCTCTCCGACGACCGGGCGATGGGCGTGGCGCTGATGGTGCTGGTGGCGCTGGTGGCCGCCGCCCTGAGCGCGCTGCGCGGCTCCCCGTCCGGGCGGGCGATGCTCGCCGTACGGTCCGCCCCCGCGGCGGCCGTGGCCTCGGGGGTGTCCGTGCTGCGCACCAAGCTGCTGCTGTGCACGGTGTCGGCGGGGCTGGCCGGCTTCGGGGGCGTGCTCTACGCCGCGTACAACACCCGGATCACGGCGACCGACTTCACCGCGCTGACCGGGCTGGTGTGGCTGGCCGTGGTGGTGGCGGCGGGGGTGCGCAGGCCGCAGTACGCGGTGGTCGCCGGGCTCGTCTTCGCGGTGGCTCCGCGGGTCCTGGCGGACTACGTGACCACCTCGCCCTACCTGCCGGTGATCCTCTTCGGGCTGGCCGGGGTCGCCCTCGCCAACGATCCGGACGGGTACTGCGCGGCGCTCCCGGCCCGCCTCGCCCGCCGGCGCGCGGCGGCCCGTACGGCCGCCGCGGCAACGACGGCGATCGCGACCGAGACCGCGGCGCCGGAGCCCGCGACCCGCGCCCCCGACCCGGACGCGGCCCTCGTACTGCGCGGGGTGCACGCCGGTTACGACGGCGCGGCCGTGCTGCACGGGGTGGACCTCACCGTCCGGCGCGGGGAGATCCTGGCCGTGCTCGGTCCCAACGGCGCCGGGAAGAGCACCGCTTGCAAGGTCGCCGCCGGGCTGCTCGGGGCCTCGGGCGGGGCCGTGTACGTCGGCGGGCGCGACGCGACGCGCGACGGACCCGTGCGCCGGGCCCGGGCCGGGGTGCTGCTGGCACCGGAGGGGCGCGGGATCTTTCCCTCGCTCACCATCGAGGAGAACCTCGCCCTGTACCTCCCCGACGCCCGCGCCCGGGAGGCCGTGTACGCGCGCTTCCCCCGGCTGCGCGAGCGCCGCGCGCTGGCCGCCGGCTCCCTCTCCGGCGGGGAGCAGCAGATGCTCGCGCTCGCCCCGCTGCTCCAGCGGCCGCCCGAGGTGCTGATCGCGGACGAGCCCTCGCTCGGGCTCGCGCCCCGGGTGGTGGAGGAGGTGTACGGGCTGCTCGCCGAGCTGCGCGACGCGGGCACGGCGCTGCTGCTGGTGGAGGAGAAGGCGGCCGAGATCCTCGGCATCGCCGACACCGTCGCCTACCTGTCCCAGGGCCGGGTCTCCTGGTGCGGACCGCGCACCGAGGTGGAGGCGGACCGGCTCACCGAGGCCTACCTGGGGATCGGCACATGACACGGATCACGACGGTGGGAGCGACCCGGGCCGCCGCGCCGGACGGGGGCCCGTACGTCCTGGAGGCCCGCGGGGTCAGCGTGCGCTTCGGCGGGGTCCGGGCGCTGACCGGGGTGTCGCTCGGCGTCCGGGCGGGCGAGGTGTGCGGGCTGATCGGGCCGAACGGGGCGGGCAAGACCACCCTGTTCGACGTCCTGTCGGGCATCCGGCGGCCGGACGAGGGCCGGTTGCTGCTCGACGGGGCGGACGTCACCCGCCGCTCCCCCGTCTGGCGCGCCCGGCACGGGATGCGCCGCACCTTCCAGCGCCAGCAGCTCTTCGGACAGCTCAGCGTCGCCGACAACCTGCTGGTGGCCCAGGAGTGGCGGGGCGGGGGCGGCGGGCTCCTCGCGGACCTGGTCGGCTCGCCGACCAGGCGCCGCCGCGAGCGCGAGCGACGGGCGCGGGCGGAGCGGGTGCTGGCCGACTGCGGGCTCGGGGCGCTCGGGGAGCGGTACGCGGGCGGCCTGCCGGTGGGCCGGGCCCGGATGGTGGAGCTGGCCCGGGCCGTCGCGGACCCGCCCCGCGTGCTGCTGCTGGACGAGCCGGCCTCGGGGATGTCGGCGCCGGAGCGGGAGCAGCTGGCCGCGGTGGTGCGCCGGCTGGCCGATCAGGAGGGGTGCGCGGTGCTGCTGGTCGAGCACAACGTGGCGTTCGTGATGGAGCTGTGCGCCCGGGTGGTGGTGCTGGACCTGGGAACGGTGCTGGCCGAGGGAACGGCGGCGCGGGTGCGGGCGGACCCGCGGGTCCGGGAGGCGTACCTGGGCGGCGCGTGAGGGCGGCGGGGCGCGCCTGGCGGGAATAGAGTGCCCGGGCGGCCGGTTGTCGCCGGTCGTACGGCACCTCGGGCCCGTACGACCGAGGGGCCCGTGCGGGTTCGTACGATCGCAGCACCGCACCCACCGCACCGAGTCGAGGGAACGACCAGACGTGAACCAGGTCCCCAGCATCAAGCTCAACAACGGCACGCTCATGCCCCAGCTCGGCTACGGCGTCTGGCAGATCCCGGACGCCGAGGCCGAGCGGGCCGTCGGGAGCGCCCTGGAAGCCGGGTACCGCAGCATCGACACCGCCTCGATCTACGGCAACGAGGCCGGCACCGGCAAGGCGCTCGCCGCCTCGGGCCTGCCCCGCGAGGAGCTGTTCGTCACCACGAAGCTGTGGAACGGTCCGTCCGAGACCTGGGGCCGCGACAACGTCCTGCGCGAGTTCGACTCCTCGCTCGCCAAGCTCGGCCTGGACCACGTCGACCTGTACCTGATCCACTGGCCGCGCCCGATGCGCGAGGACTACCTCGCCATCTGGAAGACCTTCGAGGAGATCGCCGCGAGCGGCCGCGCCAAGGCCGTCGGCGTCTCCAACTTCGGGCAGCCGCAGCTGGCGCGCCTCGCCACCGAGAGCTCCCTGGTCCCGGCCGTCAACCAGGTCGAGCTGCACCCGCTCTTCAACCAGGCCGAGCTGCGCGCTGTGCACGCCGGCCTCGGGATCGCCACCGAGGCCTGGTCGCCGCTGGGCCAGGGCAAGGAGCTGCTGACCCTGCCGGCCGTCGCCGCGGTCGCCGCCAAGCACGGGCGCACCGGCGCCCAGGTGGTGCTGCGCTGGCACCTCCAGCTCGGGAACGTCGTGATCCCGAAGTCGGTCACCCCGGCCCGCATCCGCGAGAACCTGGACGTCTTCGGCTTCGCGCTGGACGCCGAGGACCTCGCCGCGCTCGACGCCCTGTCCACGGCGGGCGGGCGGATCGGCCCCGACCCGGTCGGCTTCGACGGCTGAGCCGCGTGTACCTCATCCGGAACGTCGCCAGCGGCCTGCTGCTGGAGGTCGAGGGCACGTGGCGGGTGCGCGTCGGGCCCCAGGGGCCGCCGCCCCTGCCGGACGGCCAGCGGTGGGAGGTCGCGCCGGTGCACAGCGGCGGCGCGGTCTTCCACGTGGTGAGCGCGCTGAACGGCAAGCGGCTCGACGTCGCGAACGCCTCGACGGAGAGCGGCGCCCGGGTCCAGCTGTGGCGGGCGAACGCGTTCGGCGCCCAGGAGTGGCTGGTCGAGGAACACCTGGACGCGCCGGGCGTGGTCTCGCTGGTCGCCTGCATCAGCGGGTTGCCGCTGGAGGCGGCCGAGGACGGCCGGGCCCGCCAGGCCGAGGACACCGACTCGCCGGCGCAGTGGTGGCGGTTGGAGCCGGTGTGACGCCCGCGGGGCGCGGCGGGGCCACCGGCTCCGCCCCACCCCGCGGCCCGGTGCGTGGAGGGGGTGCTACGGCATCAGCTCGCGCCGTGGGCGGGAGCGAGGGCCTGTACGCGCTGGGCGAGTTCGAAGTCGGTCTCGGTCACCGCGTCGCCGGCGCTGTGGGTGTTCACCGCCAGGCGGACCGTGTTGTAGCCCAGGCTCAGGTCGGAGTGGTGGTTCAACTCGTCCTGGACGGCGGCGATGTGGGCGACCAGGGCGCTGGCCGCGATGTGCGTGCCGAGCCGGTAGGTGCGCACGATCCGGTCGTCCTCGAAGGCCCAGCCGGGGAGTTCCCGCAACCGGTCCTCGATCTCCTTCTGCGACAGCGGCTGACTCGACATGCGCTGGCTCCTTTGTCCCCGTGACGTGAAGTCAAGGTTCCCACAGCGCGCGCCGGAGCGAACCGTTCGCGCGCGGGCGCGCCCGGGTTAACGTCGCTCGTATGACGACGTCCGTGGGACCCCTGCTCCGCTCCTGGCGGGAGCGGCGCGGCATCAGCCAGCTGGAGCTGGCGGGCCGCGCCGATTCCTCCGCCCGGCACATCAGTTTCGTCGAGACCGGTCGGTCCCGGCCGAGCGAGGAGATGGTGGTCCGGCTGGCCGAGCGGCTCGACGTGCCGGTGCGCGAGCGCAACGCCCTGTTGCTCGCGGCCGGTTACGCGCCGCGCTACCCGCACACTCCGCTGGACGCGCCGCAGATGGCGGCGCTGCGGGAGGGGCTGGAGCGCCTGCTCGCGGCCTACGAGCCCTATCCGGCGCTGGTGGTGGACGGTACGTACACGGTCGTCGCGGCCAACCGGGGCATCGCCGTCCTGCTGGACGGGCTGCCGGAGCACCTGCTCGCGCCGCCGCTGAACGCGATGCGGATCACCTTGCACCCGCAGGGGCTGGCGTCCCGGATCCAGAACCTGGTCGAGTGGCGGGGACACCTGCTGGCCCAGATGGAGCGGCAGGTCGCGCTGGCCCGTTCGGAACCGCTGCGCGCGCTGTACGAGGAGGTGGCGGCGTACCCCGTCGCGAGCGACGGGCCGCGTCCGGCGGTCCCGACGGAGCCGATCGAGCCGCTGGCGCACCCCGTCGCGCTCCCGCTGCGGATCGTGCACGACGGGCAGCTGCTGTCCTTCGTCTCGACCATCGCCACCTTCAACACGCCGATGGACGTGACCGTCGCCGAGCTGGCCGTGGAGACCCTCCTGCCCGCGGATCCGGCGACGGCGAAGTACCTGCGCTCACTGGGCCCTTGAGGTCCTCGCCGCCCACTGGAGGGCGGCGAAGGCGGCGACGACCGCGGCCTGCGCCGGGATCCACACCAGGCCCGCGGTGGTCGGGGTGAACCAGAGCGCGAGCGAGAGCAGACTCAGCGCCACCCAGGCGCAGTTGATCTCGATGACCGCCATGACCAGTGCGGGGGCGGGTCGGGTGCGGGCGGCGAGCAGGCCGACGGCCGCGCCGTATCCCGCCAACAGGACGCCGAGCACGAGCAGCGGCGTGCGGTCCACCCCCAGCAGCCGACCGATCGGCGCGGCGAAGAGGGCGTAGGCGAGTCCGTTGCCGCCGGTGACGACGGCGTCCAGGGCGAGCAGGCCGCGCAGCGAGGTCAGCGGGGCGCGGGTGGTGAGTGGGGTCGCGGACATGGCGGATCGGCCTCCGTGAGGGTCGGGAGAGGGGGTGGGCGGCGGATCCCCGGCCGCGGTGCGGCCCTCCGGGATCCGGTGCCCCCACTCTCCCGTCCGCCGCCCGCCGGGTCGATTACCCCGCGGGTCATGCCGGCTCAGGCCGCGGCGCCGACCGCTTCCCGGGCGGCGGCGGCCTCGCCCGTCAGGACCTTGAGGCGGCCCGCGAAGAAGACCATGACCGCGCCCGCGGCGATCACGGCGGCGCCCTGCCAGAGGAAGTTCAGGCTCTGGCCGATCACCGCGTCGAGGCGGGGCAGCTGGGCGCCGATCGCGTCGCCGGTGGCGGCGGCGAGGAACCAGACGCCCATCATCTGGTTGGTGAAGGCGCGGGGCGCCAGCTTGGTGGTGACCGAGAGCCCGACCGGGCTCAGGCACATCTCGCCCATGACCTGGATCACGTAGACCCCGACCAGCCACATCAGGGAGACCTTCACCCCGGTGGAGGCGATCGCGGCGGCGCCCGACATGACCACGAAGGAGGCGCCGGTCAGCAGCAGGGCCAGGCCGAACTTGAGCGGCGTGCTCATGTGACGGCCGCGGCGCACCCAGAACGCGGCGAACACGGGGGCCAGGACGATCACGAACAGGCTGGGCAGGGACTGGGTCCAGCTCGCCGGTATGTGCCGGCCCAGCAGGCTCAGGTCGGTCTTCTGGGCGGCGAAGAGGTTCAGCTCGTTGCCCATCTGGTCGTAGACGAGCCAGAAGAGGGTGGCGGCCAGGAAGAGCCAGACGTAGGCGCGCAGCCGGGTCCGCTCGACCGGGGTGACCTTGGGGCTGCGGTACATCGACAGGAGCACGCCGGCCGGGACGACGACGGCGACGAGGGTGAGCACGAAGGTGATGTTGTCGATGCTCAGCGCGTGTCCGGCGGCCATCAGGGCGATCAGGACGGCGGTGAAGACGACGCCGTAGGTGCCGGTGTGGCGCACCCGGCGGCGCTCGGCGGGGGTCAGCCGGACCACCGGCTCGGTGCGCAGCTGCGCGGTCAGGCGGCGGCCGCCGAGGACGTACTGGATCAGGCCGAGGGCCATGCCGACGGCGGCGGCGCCGAAGCCCAGGTGCCAGTTGACCTCCTCGCCGAGGTAGCCGACGACGAGCGGGGCGATGACCGCGCCGAGGTTGATGCCCATGTAGAAGATCGAGTAGCCCGCGTCGCGCCGCTGGTCGTCGTCGGCGGCGTAGAGCCGGCCGACGAGGGCGGAGATGTTGGGCTTGAGCAGGCCGGTGCCGATGACGATCAGGACCAGGCCCGGCCAGACGGAGGCCGGGTCGGGGACGGCCATCAGGACGTGCCCGGCCATGATGACGACGCCGCCCCACAGGACGGCGCGGCGGGCGCCGAGGAAGCGGTCGGCGATCCAGCCGCCCGGGAGCGCCAGCAGCGAGATCATCGCCATGTAGACGCCTTCGACGGCCTCGGCGGTGCCCTCGTGAAGGCCCATGCCGCCGTGGCCGCGCGAGGCGGCGAGGAAGTGGACCAGGATGGCGACCATGCCGTAGAGGCTGAAGCGCTCCCACAGCTCGGCGAGGACGAGGGTGGCCAGCCCGCGGGGGTGGCGGGCCCGGCCCGGCTCCGGCGCGGCACGCCGCTTCTGCATGTCCATCGATCCGTTCACCTCCTCAGTGCAGCGCCCCGGCGGGGCGTCCCGGATCGTCCTTTCGGCCCGCGCGGGGGCATGCGGAACGCCCCGGACCGTTGGGCCCGGGGCGTTCGTCGTGCGTGCGGCTCCGGCGGGGGCAGGAGGTCCCGGTGGGCTCAGCCGAGGTCGGCCAGGCTCAGCCCGGCCTGGGCCGCGGCGGCCTGCACGGTCTGCTCCAGCAGGACGGCGATGGTCATCGGGCCGACGCCGCCGGGGACCGGGGTGATCAGCGAGGCGCGCGCGGCGGCCGACTCGAAGTGCACGTCGCCGCGGTTGCCGTCGTAGCCGGCGTCCAGGACCACCGCGCCGGGCTTGATGTCCTCGCCGCGGATGAACTCGGCCTTGCCGACGGCGGCGACCAGCACGTCCGCCTGGCGGATGATCGAGGGGAGGTCCTCGGTGCGGGAGTGGCAGTAGGTGACCGTGGCGTTCTGCCCCAGCAGCAGCATCCCGGCGGGCTTGCCCAGGATCGCGCTGCGGCCGACGACCACGGCGTGCTTGCCGGCCAGCTCGACCTCGTACTCGGCGAGCAGCCGCATGATCCCGCCCGGGGTGCAGGACACGAAGCCCGGCAGCCCGAAGCCCATGGCGGCGAAGGAGTGCATGGTGACGCCGTCGACGTCCTTGCCCGGGGCGATGGCCTCGAAGGCGGCGCGCTCGTCGATGTGGTGCGGCACCGGGTGCTGCAACAGGATCCCGCTGACCTCGGGGTCCACCGAGAGCGCGGTGAGGGTGGTCACCAGCTCCTCGGTCGTGGTGGAGGCGGGGAGCTCGACGTGGCGGGAGGTGATGCCCGCCTTGGCGCAACGGTTCTGCTTCATGCGTACGTACGTCACGGACGCGGGGTCCTCGCCGACCAGGACGGTCGCGAGGCAGGGGGCGGTGCCGGTGCGGCGGGTCAGCTCGGCGGCGAGGGCGCCGGTGCGCTCCGAGATGCGGCGGGCGAGGGCGGTGCCGTCCATCAGCTCGGCGCTGCGGTGCTGTGCCGGAACGGTCTGGGCAGTCGTCACGGGGTCTCCTGAACGTCGCTGCGGGATCGCGGATCGCCCAGGCGCGCGGCAGTCGACGGAGCGGGACACCTCGGTGCCGCGCTGCGTCGGGCCGCTCCCCGGTGGTGATCCACCCAAGCGCCAGTCACGGCCCGCCGACCATTGTAGTCGAAGCCCGAGGTCGGCCACGAGGCGGAGAATCAAGTGGATCACAAGGGGCGCAGCTGGGACGATCACCGCATGACATCTCATTTCGATCGGCTCGTCGCCGAGGCCGAGTCCGTGTCCGTGGACGGCTGGGAATTCTCCTGGCTCGACGGCCGGGCGACCGAGCAGCGCCCCTCCTGGGGCTACCAGGGACTCCTGGGCGAGCGCCTGGCGGGCGTACGGGCGGCTCTGGACGTCCAGACCGGCGGGGGCGAGGTGCTCGCCGGAGCGGGCCCCCTGCCGCCGCTGATGGTGGCCACCGAGTCGTGGCCGCCGAACGTCGCCAAGGCGACCCGGCTGCTGCACCCGAAGGGCGCGGTCGTGGTCTCGGACCCGGACGAGCCGCCGCTGCCCTTCGGCGACGAGGCCTTCGACCTGGTCAGCAGCCGGCACCCGGTGACCGTCTGGTGGGACGAGATCGCCCGCGTGCTGCGGCCCGGCGGCCACTACTTCTCCCAGCAGGTCGGACCGGCGAGCGTCTTCGAGCTCGTCGAGTACTTCCTCGGGTCGCAGCCGGAGGAGGTCCGGCGCGGCCGGCACCCCGACGACGCGGTGGCCGCCGCGGCCGCCGCGGGGCTGGAGGTGGTCGACCTGCGGTCGGAAAGGCTGCGTACCGAGTTCCACGACATCGGAGCCGTGATCTACTTCCTGCGGAAGGTCATCTGGATGGTGCCCGGCTTCACGGTCCACCAGTACCGGGACCGGCTCCGTGAGCTCCACGAACGGATCGAGCGCGAGGGCCCGTTCGTGGCGAACACCGCCCGATTCCTCATCGAGGCCCGCAAACCGGGACGATGAAGGGGGCCGACGGATTCGCGGCCGAAAGGTTGCACGGACACAGCGTGGCGCAGGTCACTCAATTCATGGCGTAACGAATCGACTCGGGCATGCGATGAACCGACAGGTGTCCTCGCGCGGCGCCGGAATAACGACCCCCCTCGGGCTCGTTCCACGAGTTCGCGCGATGATGTCCCGTCCCGCCCTTATATCTGCCGCAACGAGAGGCTCCTTGTGTCGCTCAGCCCGTCCCGTACGTTCCCTCCGGAGATCGCCGAATCCGAGGCCCTGGTCGCGCTCGTTGAGCGTGGCCGCGAGCAGGGTCACATCAACGGTGACGACGTGCGCCAGGCCTTCGAGGCCGGCCGCATCCCGGTGGACCAGTGGAAGCGGGTCCTGCGCAGCCTGAACCAGGTCCTGGACGAGGAGGGCGTCGCGCTGCACGTCAGCGCCGCCCCGGCCGCGAAGGCCCCCGCCAAGAAGGCCCGCAAGGCGGCTGCCGCGCCGGCCCGCACCGTGACCAAGAAGGCCGCCGCGCCGCGGCCCATCGGCGCGCGCAAGACCGCGGCCACCGCCACGGCGGCGGCGATATCCGCTCCGTCGACCTCCGTGACCGAGGAGGAGGCCGCGGCCGAGGCCGCGGCCGAGCCGAAGAAGCGGACGGTCAAGAAGACCGCCGCGAAGAAGGCGACGGCCACCAAGAAGACCGCCGCCACGAAGAAGAGCGCCAAGGACGGCGACGAGGGCGAGACCCCCGCGGCCGAGGGCGAGGAGTGGACCGAGGAGGACCTCGCCGACGAGGCGGAGGAGACCACTCCCGCGAAGGCGGGCACCCAGGGCTTCGTGCTGTCGGACGACGACGAGGACGACGCCCCGGCCCAGACGGTCATGGTGGCCGGCGCCACCGCCGACCCGGTCAAGGACTACCTCAAGCTGATCGGCAAGGTGCCGCTGCTCAACGCCGAGCAGGAGGTCGAGCTCGCCAAGCGCATCGAGGCCGGCCTCTTCTCCGAGTACAAGCTCGAAGAGGAGGAGGACCACAAGCCCGCGTTCAAGCGCGAGCTGGAGATCCTCGTCGAGGACGGGCGTCGGGCCAAGAACCACCTGCTGGAGGCCAACCTCCGCCTCGTGGTCTCGCTGGCCAAGCGCTACACCGGCCGCGGCATGCTCTTCCTGGACCTGATCCAGGAGGGCAACGTCGGTCTGATCCGCGCGGTGGAGAAGTTCGACTACACCAAGGGCTTCAAGTTCTCCACGTACGCCACGTGGTGGATCCGCCAGGCGATCACCCGCGCCATGGCCGACCAGTCGCGCACCATCCGCATCCCGGTGCACATGGTCGAGATCATCAACAAGCTCGCCCGCGTGCAGCGCCAGATGCTCCAGGACCTGGGCCGCGAGCCCACCCCGGAGGAGCTGGGCAAGGAACTCGACATGACCCCCGAGAAGGTCATCGAGGTCCAGAAGTACGGCCGCGAGCCGATCTCGCTCCACACCCCGCTGGGTGAGGAGGGCGACAGCGAGTTCGGTGACCTCATCGAGGACTCCGAGGCGGTCGTCCCGGCCGACGCGGTCTCCTTCACCTTCCTCCAGGAGCAGCTCCAGTCCATCCTGGGCACGCTCTCGGAGCGCGAGGCGGGCGTGGTCTCCATGCGCTACGGCCTCAACGACGGCCAGCCGAAGACGCTGGACGAGATCGGTCGCGTGTACGGGGTCACCCGTGAGCGCATCCGCCAGATCGAGTCCAAGACCATGTCGAAGCTGCGCCACCCGTCGCGCTCGCAGGTCCTGCGCGACTACCTGGACTAAGAGGTCCCGGTCGCGGCGGAAGCCCGCGCCGTACCGGCCGCCCGCGTCGCAGTTCGCGACACGGGCCGGCGGTACGGTGCGGGCTTCCGCGCGTTCGGCTACGCCTCGGCGCGGGCCCGCTGTTTGCGGGCCGACATGACGGCGTGGACGAGCACGCCCGCGAAGAGGAAGAGCACGCCCTGGTAGACGGCCTCGTACCCGGAGCCCGCGACCAGCCACATCGAGAAGCCGAAGGCCACGGCGGCCAGGATCCCGTCCCGGACGAGCCGTCCGGGGGCCACCCGCTCGCCCTGGCCCGACACCAGGAAGTAGATCTGCGCGGCGGTGGACAGCAGGTAGGGCACGGTCGCCGTGAAGGTGGTGACCAGGACCAGGACCTCGAAGACCCCCTGGGTGCCCGAGGTGTAGTTGTAGACGGTCAGCGCCGAGGCCAGCACGACGGTGACGACCACGCCGACCACCGGTACCCCGCGGCTCTTGCGTTCGAACGCCTTCGGGAAGAGGCCGTCCTTCGCCGCCGCGTACGGGGTCTGCGCGCTGAGCAGGGTCCAGCCGTTGAGCGCGCCGACCATCGAGACCACGGCGGCGCAGGCGACGAGGGTGCCGCCCCAGGTGCCGCCGAACATGGCGTTCACGGCGTCGGTGAAGGGCGCGGCGGAGGAAACGAGGGTGTCGTGGGCCACCAGGCCGAAGACGGCCACCGTCCCCAGCAGGTAGACGGTGGCGGCGCCGAGCGTGCCCAGGATGGTCGCGCGCCCGACGTTGCGGGCCGGATCGCGGACCTCTCCCGCGCTGACCGCGGCCGATTCCACGCCGAGGTAGGAGAAGAGCAGGATCGCGGCGCAGGCCGAGACGGCGCCGATCGCGCTCTGGTCGGTGCCCCGGAAGGGCCCGAGGTTGGCGGGGTCGAAGAAGAAGAGTCCGCCCACCGCCACCAGCAGGAGCGGAGCGAACTTCAGCACGGTGGCCACGAGCTGGACCGCTCCGACGTAGCGGGTACCCGCCAGATTGGCGAGGGCGGGTAGCCACTGCACGGCGAGGGCACCCAGACACATCGACCACTTGTGCGAGCCGATGGCCGGGAAGAGCACCGCGAGGTAGCCGACCGCGGCCACGGCCAGCGCCGCGTTGGAGACCCAGGTGGTGATCCAGTAGCTCCACGCCGCGAGGAACCCGGCGAAGTCGCCGAAGGCGGCGCGGGCGTAGACGTACGGGCCCCCGGTCTGCGGGAGCCGCCCGGCCAGGCGGCCGAAGACCAGCGCGAGGGCGATCGCGCCGAGGCTGAGGACCCCGAAGGCGACCAGGCTGATCGTGCCGAAGGGGGCGACCGAGGCGGGGAGGAGGAAGATCCCTCCGCCGACGATGTTCCCCATCACCAGGCAGGTGGCGACGGGGAGGCCGAAGCGGCGCGCGTGCGGGCTCGCGCCGGATCCGGGCTGGTCAGAGGTGTTCACGGCAGGGGTGGTGCTCACGGGTGGTACGCCTCGGTCGTTTCATATGGTGGACAGGGGGGCAGGTCGACACATGCTCCGGCACGGCAAAGGCCGCACCAAATCAGTGCTTTTCGTCCTGTCCGGCCACCTGTACGGAAGGAAGTGTTCCGCTCCGGACGCCCTCGGACCGGTGATCTTCCACCAGCGGCCGGGCCGCCGCCGGGCGCCGGTCCGTCACCGGGGCCCGGTCCGCCACCGGGACCTGCGGCCCGTCCTCGGCCTCCCGCAGCCAGCGTCGCAGCAGCGCGTGCACCGACTCCGCCCCGACGAGGTCCTCCTCCGGTGCGGTCAGCACCGTGGGCCACATCAGGAACGGGTGCCCCTGCTCGCCGCCCAGCCCGCCGTGCGAGCCGATCTGTTCCTCGAAGGCGTGCACGGCGCCGGTCGCCGGGTCGTACGCCGAATTCACCATGATGTCGGCGACGTGCGGGAAGGAGTCCGTGCGCCGGACGGCCTCGGCCGCGCCCGGGCCGAAGGCGGCCAGCAGCTCCTCCGCCTCCCCCGGTGCCGAGAGCCGCGCCACCGCCCCGCCCGGTCCCAGCACCTGGCCGTCCACCAGGAGGAAGCCCACCCCCGGATGCTCGGCCAGGGTGCTCAGCAGGGCCGGGTGGTCGCGCTCGATCCGCTCCCGGGTCGCCCGCCCCGGCACGTCCGGGAAGGAGACCAGGCCCAGGTTGCCCGAGGCCAGCACCACCGGTTCCGGACCGCGCGCCGGACGGGCCCGCTCGCCCTCCTCCACCGGGCGGTGCAGGGCGGTCAGCACCGCGGCCCGGGCCTCGGCCCCGCTGTGGGTGCGGCCCGCCCGGCGGCGTACCGGGAGCCCGCAGCCGGCCCGGACCAGGTCCTTCAGCGTGAGCCCGTACGCCCCCAGGAAGGTCTCGCCCGGGCTCTGGCCGTGGTCGGAGAGGAGCACGACCCGGTAGTCGCGGGGCGCGTGCTCGGTGACCCGGGCGATCAGCGCGAGGCTGCGGTCGAGCCGGGCGAGCACCTGGTCGGTGTCGTGGCCGTGCGGGCCCGAGTGGTGGGCCACCTCGTCATAGGCCACCAGGTCGGCGTAGACCGCGGCGCGCCCCGCGAGCATGTCGCCGATGACCGCGGCCACCACCACGTCCCGCTCCACCACCGTCGCGAAGGCCCGGATCACCGGGTACAGCCCGCCGCGCGAGACCCTGGGGGCCGCCCGGCGCAGCCGCGCCCGCACCGACTGGCCGATCTCCCGCGCCACCTCGGCGGCGAAGGACAGGAAGGTGCGCACCGCGTTGGCGGGGTCGGAGAAGTAGGCGAAGTACCCGGCCCGGGAGCGGTTGCCGGGCCCGCGCCGGGCCGACACCGACAGGACCAGCGCGAGCTGGTCCGCGCCGCCGCTGAAGAGGTTCCCGCGGCTGGCGCCGTCGAGGGGGAGCAGCCCGCGCTCACCGGTGCGGGCGCTCGCCCGACGCTCCAGCGCGGCGGCGCTGCTGGGCCGGTTGCAGACCACGACCTCGCCGGTGTCCTTCTCGTACCAGCGGAAGGCGGGCACGTCGAAGGTGGAGCCGTGCAGGATGCCGAGCTGGCTGGCGCCGGTCTGGCTCGACCAGTCGGTGCGCCAGGACGTGACCCGGTGGCTGCGGTCCAGCCACCCGGCCACCGTCGGCATCAGTCCGGTGCCAGCGGCGCGCCGCAGCACCTCGTACCCGACGCCGTCGAGCTGGAGGAAGACCAGTCCGGGCGCGGATTCGGCGGCGCCGGGCGCGCCCCGGCGCCCCTGGCGGCGGCGCTTGCGGTCGGCCAGCCGGTAGAGCCGTCGGCGGTAGGCCCCGTCGTCGCGGACGGCCAGCGCGGTGGAGGTGGCGGAGGCGACCGCGGACATCACGGCGGCCACGACGACCGCGGTCTCGGGGGCGGCCTCGCCGCGGCCGTTCGGGATCAGGTAGAGGGCGAGCAGCAGCAGCGAGCCGTTGAGGAAGAACACCAGCAGGCCGAGCACCAGCGCCGGCACCAGGAGCAGGGCCCGGACCACGACGGGCCAGACCAATGCGCTGAGCAGGCCGAAGGCTCCGGCGCCCCAGGCGGCGGTGAGCCCGATCCGGGTGATGCTGTCGCCGCCCGCGCCCCCGGGGTCCGGTTGGAGGTGGAAGTCCGGCAGGACCGCGGCCAACAACAGCATGGTCAGGGTGGACACCGCCCAGACGAGGATCACCCGCGCCAGGGCGCTGCCCGCGGTCCGCCATCGGCCTCGCAGCACGCCGTACCCACTTCGTGTCCCGGCCCGCGCCGAGCTCGCGGGCCCCGCCCCAGCGTCGCACAGCGAAGGTGACCGGGGCGGGTGACGTGGAAGGCGTACGGACGTACGAACGGCGGCGCGGCGCCCCGCCGTCAGGCGTCAGACGTCAGACGTCAGACGTCACGTGCCGTCGTAGCCCGCGGTGGGCATCGACATCCTGCGGTGCACCTCGGCCTTCATCCCCGAGGTGTACGCGGGCTCCTCGTGTCCGGCGGTCTCCAGCCGGACGCCGCGCCGCTCGCACTCGGCGGTGAACTCCTCGACCGAGCGCAGCGCCCGGCGCAGGACCCGCTGGTTGGGCGCGACGAACAGGTCCACCTGCCCGGACTCGACGTCGGACCACAGCCCGCAGTGATCGGCGCGCAGCCCGTAGACCAACAGCTTCCGGGTCACGACGTAGCCGTGGTCGGCGGCCCAGCGGGCGCACATGGCGTGCTGGGTGCGGGTGTCCACGACGAAGGGGTCGGCGTCCAGTTCCTCGAGCGGGGTCAGGCTGGCGATTGCGGCGACGCGCAGCTCATCCATGCCGACCGACCCTACTCCGATCCGGCCGCCACGAGGAGTGGGCCTTCGGCCACTGCGGGCGCGGGAGTGCGGGCGGTTCGGCCGGTGACCGCCTAGGCTCGCGGGGGACGTCCGGGGTACGAGCCCTCCGGGACGGGGCCGAGGCAGGGAGGGTCCGGGGTGCCGGTGGAGATCACGTGGTGGGGGCATGCCACCTGCACGATCGAGGATTCCGGGGTACGGCTGCTGACGGATCCGCTGTTCGCGCGACGGCTCGCCCACCTGCGGCGCCGGCGCGGCGCGGTGCCGCCGGCGGAGGCGGCCGTCGCGGACGCGGTGCTCGTGTCGCACCTGCACGCCGACCACCTGCACCTGCCCTCCCTGGCCCGACTGGCGCCGGGGACCCGGCTGGTGGTGCCGCGCGGGGCCCGGCGGGCCCTGCCGGGGCTGGCGCGGGTCGCGGGTGCGCGCGGGCTGCGGGTGACCGAGGTGGCGCCGGGCGAGGAGACCTCCGTGGGGCGGGTGCGGGTCCGGGCGGTCGCCGCGCGGCACGACGGGCGGCGGCTGCCGTTCGGTCCGCAGCTCGCGCCGGCGCTCGGGTACGTGGTGACGGGTGCGGCGACGACGTACTTCGCCGGGGACACCGGGCTCTTCGACACGCTCGCCGAGGAGGTCGGACCGGTGGACGTGGCGCTGCTCCCGGTCGGCGGCTGGGGCCCGTACCTCGGGCCGGGGCACCTGGACCCGGGGCGGGCGGCGCGGGCGCTGGCCCTGCTGGCGCCGGCGGCGGCGGTGCCGGTGCACTACGGGACGTACTGGCCGATCGGGATGGACGCCGTGCGCCCGCACGAGTTCCACGCTCCGGGCGAGGAGTTCGCGCGGGCGGCGGGGCTGCGGGCGCCGGGGGTGGCCGTGGCGGTGCCGGGGCACGGGGAGCGGGTGCGGCTGCCGTGATCCTGCACGAGGCGGTGCACCAGGTGCAGCAGGTGCCGGCGGAGAGCACCCAGCAGGTGGTGGGCTATCCGGCGCTCTTCGTGCTGGTGGCGCTCGGGGCGCTGGTGCCGGTGATCCCGACCGGGGCGCTGGTGAGTTCGGCGGCCGTGGTGGCCTTCCACCAGCGGTCGCTGCCCTTCGGGGTGGTGCTGGTGTGCGGGGTGGCGGCGCTGGGGGCCTTCCTCGGGGACGTCGCCCTGTATTGGCTCGGGCAGCGCGGGGTCCGCTCGCGCAGCGGTTCGCGGTGGTTGGAGGCCCTGCGCGGGCGGGCCACCCCGGAGCGGCTGGAGCAGGCGACGAGGAAGCTGGACGAGCACGGGGTGCTGGTGCTGGTGGTGTCGCGGCTGGTTCCGGCCGGGCGGATCCCGGTGATGCTGGCGTGTCTGCTGGCCCGGTTGCCGCTGGCCCGGTTCGCGCGCGGGGACGCGCCCGCGTGTCTGGCCTGGGCGGCGACCTACGGCCTGATCGGGATCGTGGGCGGGTCGCTCTTCTCCGAACCGTGGAAGGGCGTGGCCCTCGCGGTCGGCCTCACCCTGCTGATCAGCGCCGCCCCGGCGGTGTGGCGCCGGGTCCGGGGCGGGGCGGCCACGACCTCCTAGAGGGAGCGGGAGGAGCCGATGGGCAGGTCCCAGAGGTCCTCCCGGGGCAGGGCCGCGCGGCTCCAGGCGGTGCGGGCGCGCAGCAGCGGCTCCAGGACCGGTTCGGCGGACAGTACGAAGGTGGCCCAGTGCATCGGGGCCATCCGGCGGGCGCCGAGGTCGAGGCAGGCCCGTACGGCCTCCTCCGGGTCCGTGTGCACGTCGCGCAGCCACCAGCGCGGGGCGTAGGCGCCGATCGGCAACAGGGCCAGGTCGATGCCGGGGTGGCGGCGGCCGATCTCGCCGAACCAGTGTCCGTAGCCGGTGTCGCCCGCGAAGTAGACCTTCTTGCCCGCGGCGAGATCGGTGAGGACCCAGCCACCCCACAGGGTCCGGCAGGTGTCCAGCAGGGAGCGCTTGGACCAGTGGTGGGCGGGGACGAAGTCGAAGCGCACGCCGCCCAGCTCGACCGCTTCCCACCAGTCCAGCTCGGTGACCCGGGTGAATCCGCGGCGGCGGCACCAGCGGGCGAGTCCGGCCGGGACGAACAGGGCGGTGTGCCGGGGCAGCCGTTTGAGGGTGGCCGCGTCGAGGTGGTCGTAGTGGTTGTGGCTGATCACGACGGCGTCGACGGGCGGCAGGTCCTCCCAGCGCACCCCGACGGGGGTCAGCCGGGCGGGCGTGCCGAGGATCCGGCGGGACCAGACCGGGTCGGTGAGCACGGTCAGCCCGCCCAGGCGCAGCACCCAGCTGGCGTGCCCGGCCCAGGTGACGGCGATGGTGCCGGGGGTGGCGGGGGGCAGCGGCCCGGGCTCGTAGGGCAGGTCGGGGATCCCCCGCAACCCCTCGGGCGGGGGCCGCAGCGGGGGGGGGGGGGGGGGGGGGGGGGGGGGGGGGGGGGGGGGGGGGGGGGGGGGGGGGGGGGGGGGGGGGGGGGGGGGGGGGGGGGGGTGGGTGTGTGGGGGGTGGGACCCCCCCCCCCCCCCCCTCATCCCCCCCCCCCCCCCCCCCCCCCCCCCCCCCCCCCCCCCCCCCCCCCCCCCCCCCCCCCCCCCCCCCCCCCCCCCCCCCCCAGCCCGGGCAGCGGGGTGGTCAGCCGGTCGGCGAAGGACCGCGGCCACCGCCGCACCTCCCCCAGGG
The DNA here is from genome assembly GCF_055565515.1 of Streptomyces sp. NPDC028419. Classification (NCBI taxonomy): domain Bacteria; kingdom Bacillati; phylum Actinomycetota; class Actinomycetes; order Kitasatosporales; family Streptomycetaceae; genus Streptomyces; species Streptomyces sp. NPDC028419. The sequence goes on from NZ_JBVHUE010000011.1 coordinate 110,529, forward strand.
GCCGTACGTCCCCGGGCGCCCGTGTCTCCCCGGGCGTCCGCGCCTCCCCCGAGGGTCGGGCCCCCCTCGACGGCCGGCCGACGGGGTCGTGCGCCGCGGGGGCGCCCGCGCGGTGTTCCGTCTGATCCCTCATCAAGGATTCTCCGTTCACCGGCACGTCGGGTGCGGGGTGGGTCGGTGGCGCGGCGGGCGGTCGGGCCGCTCGGATCAGGTCAGCTCGGCGAGCACCGAGGCGAACCGGTCCAGGGACCGTCGTACGTGCGGGAGGGCGAGGGGGTCGGGGGCCAGCAGGGCGGCCAGCCGCTCCTCGGGAGTGGCGCCCAGCAGCGGGCCGGTCGACAAGCGGAAGCGCAGCGCGCCCAGTTCGTCGTCGAACCGCTGGCCACCGGGCGCGGGGGCACCGAGCCGGGCTCCCAGGTAGTCCTCCAGCTCCATGGCGTCGCCGACGCCGTGCCGGGCGAGTCCGGCGCGCAGCGGGGTCAGGTCGGCGTAGAGGTGGCGCCCCGCGCGCGGGGGCCGGGCCAGGGCCCCGACGGCGAGCAGCTCGCGGTGCGCGGCAGCGGCCACCGCCGCGTGCAGGGCGGCGGCGGAGCGGGTGCGGGCGACGACGGCGGCCGGTTCGTCCAGGGCGTGGGCGGCGGCCACGGCGACGGGGCCCGCGACGAGCGCGCCGGTGGCGGTGAGCACGTCGAGCGTGCGGGCGCGCAGCCAGGTGCCGCGGGGGGTGCCGGGGAAGCGCACGACGGCCGCGGGCCATCCCCCGGGCAGCAGGGCGCCGGAGAGGTCGAGCAGCACGGCGGCCTGATCGGGCAGCATCTCGGCGGGACTGAGGACCGCGTCCTGGTGGGGTCGGTGCAGGGTGTCGCGCCAGGTCTCGTCGCTGATCACGAACAGCCCGGCGGACTCGGCCGCCTCGCACGCCTCCCGCAGGACCTCCGGCGGCGGCACGGTCGCGGTGGGGTCGTCGGCCACCGACAGGAGGAGCACCCGGGGGTCACCGCCCTCGGCGCGCACCCGCCGTACGGTCTCCAGCAGGGCGTAGGGGTCGGGCACGCCGCCGCATTCCGCGGGGGTGGGCACGTGATAGGCGCGCCGGCCCAGCAGTCGGACCTGCGGGGTCCACCAGGCGGGACACGGGCGGGGCAGCAGCACGTCCCCGCCGTACGCGCCGAGCAGGGCGAGCAGCAGTGCGGGCCCGCCCGGTCCGGCGGCCACGGCGTCCGGCTCGACCGGCAGGCCGCGCCGCGCCCAGTGGCGACAGGCGGCCTCGCGCACGGGGGCGCCGCCGCCCGGCGGTTCGGGGGCCGAGCGGCCCGCGGCGGCCGCGAGGACGGCGGTGAGTTCCGGCAGCACGGGCAGGCCCGGTTCCGGGGCCGGGGGCCCGTACCGGACCGGACCACGTCCTTCTGCCGCCGTGCGCCGCATCCCCGCCACCGCCTGCACCACCGCTTCCGTCCGACCTCCGGCGGCCGGCCGCCATGACCGACCCGACCTTTATACGGTTATTTGACCCGATCTGCCGCTCATCTGGATGTCCCACCTACCGCGCGCCTCGCGCACCCGCGCGGCGGGCGCGAGCCCGGGCCGGATCAGCCCGCGCGCCCGACCAGGGCCAGCAGCCGCGTCTGGGCGTCCGCGCCCGCCGGCACCTCCAGCGGGGCGGCGTACGCCCCACTGGCCGCCAGCCCGTCGGCGTACGGCATGACCTCCTTGATCGAGAACTCGACGAGGCCGTCCGGGAGCCGGTCGTCGGCCCCGATGCCCCGCGCGAGGTCCCAGGCGTGCACGACGCAGTCGGCGGTCAGCTCCGAGCAGTACGCCGCCGCGCTCGTCGGCCCGTAGGAGACCCGCACGGTCCGCTCCAGCGCGCCGGGGGCGGTGAAGGCGGCGTGGGCGGCGGCCGCGGCCAGCTCCCAGGCGGCGACCGGGTCCGCACCGAGCACGTCACCGGAGAGGGCGTCGCCGACCTCCTCGACGGTGCGCCCCTCGGTCACCAGCGGCGGGATCCAGAGCTGCTCGCCGGTGACGTGGTTGACCAGCTCCCGCACGGTCCAGTCGGTGCAGGGGGTCGGCCCGTCCCACTGGCCGTCGTCGATCCTGCGCACGTACGCGCCGAAGAGCTCCAGCGCCTTCGCGTGCTGGTCCAGCAGCGCGTCCGGCCGATGTCCTCCCACGGGTCCCACCGTCCTCTCACAAGGCGCTCCGCCTCCTGTGGCCCACTGTCCTCGCACCTCGTTTCCCCGGCTACCGGACCGCCCAATCACCTTTCCCCACAGGGATCGTGTCCACATGTCAATACGCATATCTCATACTCCGACATGATCCTCTACGGTGGTGACACGCCTTCGCCACCGCTGCGAGAGCGCTTCGACGACGAGGAGTCACCGCCATGGAGAGCGCGCCCGAGGCCGCCCGCGAGACCGTCCACACCGTCGGCGAGAGCGCCGTCTACACCCATGGGCACCACGAATCGGTGCTGCGCTCGCACCGCTGGCGCACCGCCGCGAACTCGGCCGCCTACCTGACCGGATCACTGCGCCCGGGCATGAGCGTCCTGGACGTCGGCTGCGGGCCGGGCACGATCACCGCCGATCTGGCGGAGCTGGTCGCGCCGGGCCGGGTCACCGCCGTGGACGCCGCCGAGGACGTCGTCGCCCAGGCCCGGGAGTACGCGCGGGAACGCGGGCTGCACGGAATCGAGTTCGCTACGGCCGACGTGCACGCGCTGGACTTCCCCGACGGCTCCTTCGACGTGGTCCACGCCCACCAGGTGCTGCAGCACGTGGGCGATCCGGTCCGGGCCCTGCGCGAGATGCGGCGCGTCTGCCGCCCCGGCGGGATCGTCGCCGCGCGCGACGCCGACTACGCGGCGATGACGTGGTTCCCGGAGGTGGCGGGCCTGGACGACTGGCAGGACCTGTACCAGCGGGTGGCCCGCGGCAACGGCGGCGAACCGGACGCCGGGCGGCGCCTGCTGTCCTGGGCGAGGGCGGCCGGATTCACCGACATCACGGCGACGGCCACCTCGTGGTGCTACGCGACGCCGCAGGAGGTGGCGTGGTGGAGCGGGCTGTGGGCCGACCGTACGACGGCGTCCTCCTACGCCCGCGTCGCCACGGAGGGCGGCCACGCCACGGCCGCCGACCTGGCCGGGATCGCCGCGGCGTGGCGCGCCTGGGGCCGGGAGCCCGACGCCTGGTTCTCGGTCCTGAACGGCGAGATCCTGTGCCGCGTCTGACGGATCCCGCGGCCGGCCCCACCGTCCGACCCCACCGTCCGACCCCGTCGGCCGGCCGCGGCCGGCCCCGCCCGTCAGGTCCGGGGCGGACGCATGCGGAAGTCGTAGCGGCGGGGTAGGGGGCGGTCGGTCAGGGCCGTCCACACCTCGCCCAGTTCCTCGTCCCCCTCGCGCAGGTCCGCCACCTCGAAGCCCTCCTCGAAGACCCGCAGCGCCGCGCCCACATGGCCCTCCGCCGCCAGCATCCGGGCGGCCAGCAGCAGGAACCGGCCCTGTTCGCGCAGGGCGGGGCGCAGCCGCTCCCAGACCGCGCGGGCCTGGGCCGGGCGGCCCGCCGACAGCAGCGCGGTCATCGCCTCCCGGCCCAGGGCGGCCTCGGCGGCCGTCCAGGCCTCACCACCGCGACTCTCCTCCACCAGGTCCGCGAAGGCCTCCGCGTACCGCTCGGCCGCCCGCTCCTTGTCGCCCGCGAGCCGGTCCGCGACCGCCATGCAGCGCAGCAGCGGCCAGCGCGAGGGGGCCAGCGCCAGGCCGCGTTCCCAACTGCGCACCGCCTGGGCCACGTCGCCCGCGTGCCACTGCGCGACCCCGAGGTGGTACTCGGTCAGCGGGTCCGCCGGGGCCGTCTCCAGCATGTCCCGCCAGTGCGCGGCGACCAGGCTCGGCCCGGGCGGGGCGACCCGGCGCGGACTCGGGAACACCCCCGTGCGCCACAGCTCCAGCCAGGGTTCCTGGGCCTCCCCCAGGTCCGCTTCGACGAAGGGCGTGCCGGGCAGCTTGTGCCCGCCGCGCAGCACCTCCAGCGCGCCCCAGCCCGACCCGGCGGCGAGGCGCTCCCCCGGTTCGTGGTCGGCGTACGGCCGCCACCGCGCGTACGCCGCCTCCACCCGCTCCCGGGGCAGCGCCGCCTCCAGCGCCCGCCCGGCCTCGCCCCGGGCCGCCGACCAGTCGTCGCCGTGCACGGCCCCGGCCTCCGCGGCCAGCGGCCCGTACGCCTCCAACCAGCTGAACTCGGCCCCGCCCTCCAGCCGTACGTGCTCCAGCTGGGTCCGCGCGAGCCCGGCCTGGATCTCCGCGTACCCCGGTGTCCCGGGCTCGGTCAGCCACTCCTGCCAGCGCCGGCCGCCCCGCCCCGCGCCCCACACGAAGAGCTTGCGCCCGCGCAGCCGCGCGGTGGAGGTCTGCGCCAGCCCGTACCCCGCCTCGTCGAGCGACGCGATCCAGGGCCGGTCCCCCTCGGCCACCTCGTAGAAGTAGTCGGCGGGGTACTCCCCGCGCAGCGGGTAGGTGCGGTCCGCGCCCTCCCACCGCGGTACGGGGATCCGGCGCAGCGCGCGCTCGTAGCCGAAGTGCCAGGCCTCGTCGGCCGGAGCGAGCACCCGGGTGCCGGAGTCCTCCGGTACGGCGATGTTGGACCACCAGTACACGGGCGCGGGCCGCTCGTGCGGGTTGCGCACCCGGACGCCGACGAAGAGGAACTCCGAGTCCTCGGGCAGCCACAGGTCCACCTGGAACGGCAGGTCGCGCAGCCGCTCCCACTCCCACATGCGGACCATGGTGGTGCCGTCGGGCGCGGGGACGAGCGCCGCGTGCAGCGGGGCGCAGGACAAGGTGGTGTGTCCGGTGGCGCCGATGTTCCACTCGATGCCGCCGGAGAACCAGGCCCCGTTGAGGGCGAAGGCCGCGGGCTGGAACACCGGGTTGCGGTAGAGCAGTTCGCGTCCGGTCGCCAGGTGGACGATCGAATGGACGCGCCCGCCGAGGGAGGGCAGCACGGTGACCCGCAGGTGGGCGTTCTCCAGCACGACGGACGCGAACTCGCCCTGCGCGCGCTCGCGTCGGTAGCCGTCGAGCATCCTGACCGGCAGCAGCGATCTGAGCGGTTCGTAGCCGATCTGCCGGACCATCTCGCGGGGCAGACCGCCCTGGGCGCGCTCGTCGAGCGCGTGGACCTCGGCGGGCCCGCCCAGGGTGGGCAGCGGGTTCTCGGGCCCCAACGGGGCTGCGGGCAGCGTCACTACGGAGCGTCGGACGATCGTGGCCATGAGGGAAATGGAACACGCCACGGCGACCGAAGCACAGCCATACGGCGGATCACACCCGGTCAGGATTACGCAAAGGCCCCGGCCACCAGGTCGGCGAGGAGCGCGCCCGCACTGGCGTCCGGGTCGAGGTCGGGGTCGTAGACGGTGACGTTGAGCCCGACGCAGCGCGGGGACTTCACCAGGACGGCGAGCAGCTCGCCCAGTTCGTCCGGGAGCAGCCCGCCCGGCTCGGGGCTGTCCACGGCGGGCATCACCCCCGGGTCCAGCGCGTCGGCGTCCAGGTGCACCCAGAAGCCGTCGGTGACCGGCGGCCGCAGCCCCTCCAGCGCGACCCGCGCCACCGGCCCGGCCCCGGCCTCCCGGATCTGTCCGACGGTGACGGCCATGATCTTGGCGGCGGCCAGTTCGGGGAGGTCCGCGTCCCCGTCCCGGAGTCCGAAGAGCCGTACGTCCTCGTCCCGCAGGTACGGCGAGCGGCCCTCGATGTCGCTGAGGTCGGCCTGCCCGCGCCCGGTGGCCAGGGCCAGCTCCTCTCCCCCGGCCGCGCCGACCGGGCCGTTCAGCTCCTCGTTCCCGGGATGGCGGAAGTCGGCGGAGCCGTCGATGGCGGCCAGCCCGAAACGGCCGAGCCGGCGCATCGCGAGGGAGGCGCCGAGCTGGATCGAGCAGTCCCCGCCGAGGACGACCGGGAACTCCCCGGCCCGCAGGTGTTTTTCGATCCGGTCGGCGAGGACGACGGTGTAGGCGGCGAGGGAGCGGGCGTGGAAGACGCCGTCTCCCTCCCGCCAGTCACCGAGGTCGTAGCGCGGCGGTACGACGACTCCGCCTTCGCGCGCGCCGAGCCGGGCCAGCAGGCCCTGTTCGCGCAGCGCCCCGGCGAGTTTGTGGACCCCGGGCACGGCGCCGGGGACGGGAGGGCGTAGACCGAGGTTGGACGGGGCGTCGAGGAGCACGATCGTTCGCATCTCCTCATCCTGCGTGATGCGGGACCGTCGGGTCGAGCATCTCCCGGGTGATGGCCCAGCGTTCGTGGTCGCGCCAGGCTCCGTCGACGTGCAGGAAGGCGGGCGAGAGGCCCTCCCGGCGCAGGCCGAGGCGGCGGACGAGCGCGAGCGAGGCGGTGTTGCCGGGCTGCACGTTCGCCTCCAGCCGGTGCAGGCCGAGCCCGTGCGCGGTGGGCGCTGCGGGAGCGCTCAGCGCGTGCCGGAGCAGCAGCCCGAGCCCCTCGGTCAGCAGGCCCCGGCCGGCGGCGTGCGCGAAGGCGCCGTAGCCCAGGGCCCCGCACTGGAACGCCCCGCGCACGATGTTGTTCACGTTGACGAAGCCGGCGATCGCCCCGCCGCCGCGCTCGCACACCAGGAATCCCGCGCCGACGGCGTCCGCGCCGGTCAACCGGGCCGCGTAGGCCGCGTACTCCTCGGGCGTCGCCGGCGGGAACAGCCACGGCCGGTGCAGCGTCCGGCTCTCGCGCACGCGCCGGGTGAACTCGGGCCCGTCGGCCGGGCGCAGGGGGCGCAGGCCCACCCGGGGGCCCTCGGCGAGGTAGGGGGGACGAGGATCGGCGGGATCGGTGACGACGCTCTCGATTTCGGACATCCGCCCAGGCTAAACGGCCCGCGGGGCGCTCAGGCGCGCAGCTCCAGGCGCGGTACGTCCGGGCGCTCGAAGCCGAAGGTCTGGGCGTACAGGGACAGTTCGGCCTCCAGCGCGCGGACGATGGTGTCGGCCCGGCGGAAGCCGTGTCCCTCGCCCTCGAAGGCGAGGTAGGCGTGGGGCACCGAGCGCCCGCGCAGGGCGGCGAGGAAGCGTTCGGCCTGTGCGGGCGGGCACACCGCGTCGTCCAGGCCCTGGAGCAGCACGAAGGGTGCGGTGATCCGGTCGGCGCGGGCCAGCGGCGAGCGGTCGCGGCAGCGGACGGCCAGGGTCTCGGGCGGCCCGGCGAGGCCGTCGGCGTAGCGCGATTCCAGGTCGTGGGTCTCGGCGGCGAAGCCGGTGAGGTCGAGGACCGGGTAGATGACCGTGCCGCAGGCGTAGAGGTCGGTCGCGGCCAGCGAGGCCGCCGCGGTCCAACCGCCCGCGCTGCCGCCGCGGATGGCGAGCCGCCGCGGGTCGGCGGTGCCCTCGGCGGCCAGCGCGCGGGCCACCGCGGCGCAGTCGTCCACGTCGACCACGCCCCACTGCTCGCGCAGCCGCTCGCGGTAGGCCCGCCCGTAGCCGGTGGAGCCGCCGTAGTTGACCTCGGCCACCCCGATGCCACGGGAGGTGAAATAGGCGATGTGCAGGTCGAGCACGGGCGGCACGTGGTCGGTGGGGCCGCCGTGCGCCCACACCACGTACGGCGGGAGCTCGTCGGCGGGGGCCCGCAGGGTGGGGTGGTGGGGCGGGTAGACGTGCGCGTGGATCTCGTGGTCGTCGGGGCCCAGGAAGGTCCGACTCAGCGGCTCCGGGTAGTACGCCGGGTCCACCGGGCCGGGCCGGCGGGCGCCTTCCGCGGTGGCCACGGGCCGGGCGTGGCCGCTCGCGGTGTCCAGCTCGACCACCTCGTACGGGCTGCGCGGGCTGGCCGCGACGCCGTAGACGCGGGTGCCGTGCGCGGCGAGGGTGGGCTGCCAGGCGGTCCAGGGGCCGGCCGCGTCCACCAGGTCGCCGGTCTCCGGGTCGAGGATGCCGAGCACCGAGGAGCCCTGTCCGTGCAGGACGGCGACGGTCCCCTCCGCCAGGGGGGCGAGCCATGCGAGGCCCGGCTTCCAGAGCGGGCCGCCGAACTCCTCCTCGCGCGGGCACAGGTTGACGGGGGCGCCGCCGGTGGGGCTCACCCGGTACGGGTTCCACCAGCCGCCCCGGTCGCTGACCGCCAACAGGCTGCCGTCGGCGGCCCATTCGACCTGGGCGACGGCCTCGTCGGGGCCGCCGAGCACGGTGCGGACACCGGCGAGGCCGCCCTCGGCGGTGACCTCGGCCAGCAGCAGTTCGGTCCCGTCCCAGGGCATCCGCGGATGGTCCCAGACCAGCCAGGCGGCCCGCCGCCCGTCCGGCGAGAGCCGCGCGCCGGTGCTGAACCGGTGGCGGTCGTCGGTGAGTTCGCGCACCGCCGAGCGGTCCTCGGCGGCGGATCCGTCCAGCGGTACGGCCGCCAGGACCCGGCGCACGTCGGTCGGCGCGGGCCCGGTGAACTCCTCCATGACGCACCACACGGCGCCCTCGCGCAGCACCGGGTCCACCCAGCGCAGCCCTGCGCCGACCGTGCCGAGGGGGGTCAGCGGGCGCGGTCGGGCGCCGGGCGCGTCCGGCTCGTACGCGTACATCCGCTGGTCGGCGAAGTGCGTGAAGACGATCAACGGGCCTTCTGCGGCGCCGCGTTCGCGACCCGCCCAGGGCCGGCCGCCGTATTCGGTGAAGCCGCTGCGCACGTTCCACGGCGCGGGCAGCGCGGGGGCGGCGGGGCCGCCGTCGGCCGGCCGGCGGACCAGGGTGCGGCGGCCGCCCTCGTCCGGGCGCGGTTCGGTCCACCACACCTCGTCGCCGACCGTGCCCAGGTACTCGGGCCGGCCGTCGTGCGCGGCGGCGAGGGCGGCGGCGATGGGTGAGGGCCACGTGCCGTAGGGCGCGGTCGGCACGGCGGGCTGCGCGGGGACGGAGGGCACCATCACAAGGTCCGCAGCGCGCGGTCGAGGACCTTGACCCCGAAGTGCAGGGCTTCGACGGGGACCCGTTCGTCCACCCCGTGGAAGAGCGACCAGTAGTCGAAACCGGGGGGCAGCTGGAGCGGGGAGTAGCCGTAGCCGGTGATGCCGAGGCGGGAGAACTGCTTGGCGTCGGTGCCGCCCGCCATGCAGAAGGGGACCACCCGGCCTTCGGGGTCGAAGTGTTCGACGGCCTCCCGCAGGACGGCGAAGGTCCTTCCGTGGACCGGGGCTTCGAGGGCCACCTCGCGGTGGTGGAACTCCCAATCGACGTCGGGACCGGTGAGCGCGTCCAAGGTCGCGTGGAACTCGGCCTCGCCGCCGGGCAGCATCCGGCCGTCGATGTGGGCGATGGCGCGCCCCGGGATGACGTTCACCTTGTAACCGGCTTCGAACATGCTGGGGTTGGCGCTGTTGCGCAGGGTCCCCTCGACCAGCGCCCGGACGGGTCCGAGCCGTTCCAGTAGGCCGTCGAGGTCGAATCCGGGGGCCTTCGGGTCGACGGACATCCCCTGGTGCGCGGCGAGTTCGGTGAGGCAGGCGGCCACGGTGTCGGTGATCCGCACGGGCCATTCGTGCGCGCCGATCCGGGCGACGGCGGCGGCGAGCCGGGTGACGGCATTGGCCCGGTTCGGCTTGGATCCGTGTCCCGCGGTGCCGTGGGCGGTCAACTTCAGCCAGGCGGTGCCGCGTTCGCCGGCGGCGACGGGGTAGAGCGGGCCACCGGGTCCGGCGTGGACGGTGAAGGCCCCCGATTCGCCGAGTCCTTCCGTACAGCCTTCGAAGAGGTCCGCGTGCTGGCGGACGAGGAAGTCGGAGCCGTCGACGGCGCTGTCCTCCTCGTCGGCGGTGAAGGCGATCACGATGTCGCGGCGCGGCCTGACCCCGGCCCGGGCCCAGGCCCGGACCACGGCGAGGACCATCGCGTCCATGTTCTTCATGTCGACGGCCCCGCGGCCCCACACCACCCCGTCGCGGACCTCGCCGGAGAAGGGGTCCACGCTCCAGTCGGCCGCCTCGGCGGGCACGACGTCCAGGTGGCCGTGGACGAGCAGCGCGTCGGCCGCGGGATCGGTGCCCGCGATCCGGGCGACCACGTTGGTGCGGCCCGCGGTGCGTTCCAGGAGTACGGGCTCCAACCCGGCGGCGGCGAGGCGTTCGGCGGCGTACTCGGCGGCCGGGCGTTCCCGGCAGTCGCCACCGCCGCGGTTGGTGGTGTCGATGCGGATGAGGCCGGAGGTGAATTCGACGACCTCGTCGAGCGCCAGCCGGTCGACGGCCGTCCCGTCCCTCACGTCCATCGGGGCCATTGGATCCAGAACCTGTTCCATGTCACCCATACTGCTCCTCCACCGCTGCGGAGACGATCGTCGTGACCGTCTTGAAGGTCCGGATCCCCTCGTACATCGCCCCGCTGGTGTAGGCGATCCTGCGTTCCCCGGCCCGCTCGACCCCCGGCACGACGGTCGCGGCCATCGCCAGGTGCTCGGCGTCGAACTCGACCTCGACGGTGAAGGGGCCGCCGACCACCGGTGCGTGGCGCACGGCGAGGGCGGTGGCGGCCTTGGCGGCGGAGCGGATGTCGGCGGCGGTCCGGGTGGGGGTGCGGCACACCGCGGCGTAGCGCGAGACGTGGTCCTTCACCGCGACGGTCCGGGCGCCCGGGGCGTAGTCGGCCGCGTCCGCGCAGGTCAGGTCGTCGCCGGTGACCAGGACGACGGGGACGCCGTACTCGGCGACCACGAGGGAGTTGAGCCGGCCCTCGCTCGCCCGGACGCCGTTCACCCACACCCCGGTGATCGAGTTGGCGAGGTAGGTGTGGGCGAGGACGCCCTCCTCGCCCGCGCCGGTGTGGTAGCCGACGAAGGCGATCCCGTCGACGTCCCCGTGCTGGACCCCCTCGACCATGGAGAGGGCCTTGTGGCGGCCGGTGAGCATCTGGACGCGCTCGTCGAGCCGCTCCAGCAGCAGGTTGCGCATGGTCCAGTGGGCTTCGTTGACGAGCACCTCGTCGGCGCCGCCGTCGAAGAAGCCGAGGGCGGCGGCGTTCACGTCGGAGGTGAACAGGGCGCGGCAGCGCTCCCACTGGGGGGTGCCGGGCAGGACGTCCGCGGGCCAGGTGACGCCGGTGGCGCCTTCCATGTCGGCGGAGACGAGGATCTTCATCAGGGCCCCCGGGCGGTCGGTCGCGACGCAGGGGCCCCAGCCTATCCACGGCCCCCGCCCGCGCCCAGGGTGCGGCGCGCCGGTCGGCGCCGGTCCGCGAAGTCCACTCGAACCGGTGAGCCGCCCACGGCGTGCCCACCGGTCCGCGGGGGGGGTGCGGGGTACTAGCCCTTCTCGACCTCGGTGGCCAGGTTCGCCAGCACGCTGTCGTAGATGCGGCCCAGGCCCTTGGGCGCGAAGGTCCGCTCGAAGAAGCCGCCGATGCCGCCGGCGCCGTTCCACACGGTGCTGACCACGGCCTTGGACTTGCCCTCGCCCGCCGGGGTGACGGTCCAGGTGGTGACCATGGAGGAGTTGCGGTCCTTCTCCACGAGCTGCCCGTCGGTGGGCTCGGTGACCTCCAGCAGGCAGTCGCGCACGCGCTTGCTGGTGGCCTGGAGCTTCCAGTGGACCAGGGTGCCCTCGCCGTCGCCGCCCTCGCGCACCTCGTACTCGCTGAAGTGCTCGGGGAGCAGCTTGCCCCGGGTACCGCTGTAGTCCGCCAGCGCGTCGAACACGGTTTCCGCGTCAGCCGCGATGATCCGCTCCGTGGTGGCCTCGACCTGCGCCATAGCTGTTCCTCCAGCAGTTGTGTTCACTCGTCCCGCGCAAGCCAATCACCTCCGCCCCGGCCGCCCAAATCCACCTCCGGGCCGGCGCCGGTGCGGCGCGGGCGCCGCGGCCGTACTCCATCTGCGGCCGGGCCCGCCGCTGAAGCGTCATCAGATCGGGCCAATACGTCGCACAATCCCGTCTTCCACCTCCCTGTTCCGGGACGATTCCGCCCAGAACCCTCGGCTGGGAGGCCCCATGATCCGCCCCTTGACGCAGCGCGCCGCGGTGCTGCTGTCCGTCGCCACCGTCGCCACCGCCCTCGCGGGCCCGCCCGCCGCCGCGGCTCCCGCCGCCGCGGCACTGCGCTGGACCGACTGCAAGACGGCGCGCTACCCGACCCTGCAGTGCGCTTCCCTCGCGGTCCCGCTGGACCACGACCGGCCCGCCGGCCGGCAGATCTCGCTGGCCCTCACCCGGGTTCCGCACACCGCCAAGACCTCCCAGGGACCCCTGTTGGTCAATCCCGGCGGCCCCGGCGGCAGCGGGCGCTCCCTCGCCGGGTACGTCGCCTCCGCGCTCCCCAAGGCGGTGGCCGCGCAGTTCGACGTCATCGGCTTCGACCCGCGCGGCGTCGGCAAGAGCGAACCGACCCTGGACTGCGGCGCGGGCCACTTCAAGCCCGTGCGCCCGGACTCCGTCCCCCTCGACCCGGCCGTCGAGCGGGCCAACCTGGAGCGGGTGAAGTCCTTCGCCGAGTCCTGCCGGACCAAGCACGCGGACGTCCTGCCCTACATCGACACGGTGTCCGCCGCGCGCGACATCGAGCTGCTGCGGGTCGCCCTGGGCGCGCCGCGGATCAGCTACTTCGGCTACTCCTACGGGACCTACCTGGGCGCCGTGTACGCGCGGCAGCACCCGGAGCGCGTGCACCGGCTGGTGTTGGACTCCATCGTCGACCCGGGCGGGGTCTGGTACGGCGACAACCTCGCGCAGGACCGGGCCTTCGACGCCCGCCACAAGGCCTTCCTGGCCTGGGTGGCCCGGCACGACGCCACCTACCACCTGGGCACCGATCCGGCGCGGGTCGAGCGGCGCTGGTACGCCATGCGCGAGGACCTGCGCACCACCCCGGCGGGCGGCACGGTGGGTGCGGCCGAGCTGGAGGACACCTTCATGCCGGGCGGCTACTACAACGGCTACTGGCCGAACCTCGCGGAGGCCTTCGCCGCCTACGCGCAGCGCGGCGACACCCAGCCCCTGGTGGCCGCCTACGCGCGGTTCGGCGCGGTCGAGCCGTCCGCCGGCAACAGCTACAGCGTCTACACGGCGGTCCAGTGCCGGGACTCGGCCTGGCCGAAGGACTGGAACCGCTGGCGCGCCGACATGTGGCGCACGCACGCCGAGGCGCCCTTCATGACCTGGAACAACGCCTGGTACAACGCCCCGTGCGCCTTCTGGCCGACCGAGCAGCTGGCCGCGCCGGACGTCACCAACGCCGAGCTGCCGCCCGCGCTGCTCTTCCAGGCCACCTTGGACGCGGCGACCCCCTTCGAGGGCGGGAAGAGCATGCACGAGAAGCTCAAGAACTCGGCCCTGGTCGTCGAGGAGGGCGGCGGCAACCACGGCATCGCGCTGAGCGGCAACACCTGCCTGGACGAGAAGCTGGCCACCTACCTGACGACGGGCCGGGCGGCCGACGCGACCTGCGCCGCCCGCCCCGACCCCCAGCCGACCGCGGCCACCCGCGCCGTCGCACCCACGGCCGGCGGCGCGACCCTGCACGGGATGCTGGGCTTCCGCGGCTGACCGGGCGGCGGAGACGGCCTAGGCCCTGTCGTCAAAGTGCCGTCTGCCTCGCGACGCCTGGCACGCACTCTCGCCGCACCGGGCGAAAGCCAAGTACGTCCAGTACGCGGGCTTCCGCCCGGCACGGCGAGAGCACGGACCAGACGCCGCGGGGCCGCCCTTCGGGCGACGACGGCCCTTTGACGACAGGACCTAGGCGGGGGCGTCCAGCTCCCGCAGGGCCCGTGTCGCGGCCACCGCGAGGCGCGGATGGGACTGGGCCCGGGTCAGCACGTCCCGGGCCCGCGGGTCGGCGAGGGCGCCCAGCCCCTCCACGCAGGCGAGCGCCACCCGCCAGTACGGATCGTGCGGCCCCAGCAGCCGGGACAGCGTGGCGATCAGTGCGGGGGCGGATTCGGGAGCCCGCAGCGCCACCAGGAGCCGCACCGGGTGCAGCGCGTAGGCCGTGCGCAGTTCGTTGGTGGCCAGGGCCGCCGCCGCGCGGGCGGTCCGGGGGTCGTTCAGCACCGCCAGGGCCTGCGCGGCGGCCTCGCAGCGCGGCGGGTCCCGGTGGTTGAGCAGCAGCACCAGGGACTCGAAGGCCCGCCGGTCACCGGCCAGCCCCAGCCGGTACGCCGCCAGCTCGCGGGCCCACAGCGGGCGGCCCGCCGCCGTCAGGGACGCGGCCAGGGCATCCGGCCGCGCCGTCAACAGCGCCTCGTACTCCGGCGCTTGGTCCGCCTCTTCCCGCAGCCGCTCCAGCACGTTCACCCGACCCACCCTAGGGCGGTCCGGGCGCCCAGGAGCGGCGTACGTCACATCTCCCGTGCTCTGGCCAACTGGTTACCGACGAGTTACTGTCCTTCTCAACACGTACGAGGGCGGCCTGGTGACGCAGCCGCCCCCGTGTCCGTCGGTCCGGTGCTCCGATCTCCTCGGGTACCGATGTTCTTACGGCGCGGCCCCGGGACAGGGTCCGCCGCTCTCCGCCCCGCACGGCACCGCCCTGCACGGCATCCGCCCGCCCGGGCCCAGGCCCGTACCGGCGCCCCGCCCCGCACGGCATCCGGCGCGCCCCAGCCGCGCGCCCTCCCTCAGTCGTCACTCTTCACTGGAGTCCCGCGATGGACCGTCAGTCCAGTCAGCCCACCCCGCCCCCTTCCGGCCCCACCGCCCTGCAGACGATCGCCGTCGTCGGTCTCGGCACCATGGGCGCCGGCATCGCCGAGGTCCTCGCCCGGGCCGGCCGCGAGGTCATCGGCATCGACACCGACGAGAGCGCCGCCCGGCGGGCGACCGCCACCCTGGCCTCCGCCACCGCCCGCTCGGTCGCCCGCGAGCAGCTCACCGAGCAGGAGCGGGACGCCGTCCTCTCCCGCTTCCGCACCTTCGGCGAGCTGTCGGCCGCCGCCGACGCCGATCTCGTCATCGAGGTCGTCCCGGAGTCCTACGAGCTGAAGCAGCAGGTCTTCGCCGCGCTGGACACGATCGTGCGCCCCGACACCATCTTGGCCACCGGCACGAACGCGCTGTCCGTGACCCGGCTCGCGGCCGAGTCGCTGCGCCCCGAGCGCGTGCTGGGCCTGCACTTCTTCAACCCGGCCCCCGCCATGAAGCTCGTCGAGGTCGTTTCCTGCGTGCTCACCGCGCCGACCGCCGTCGAGGCCGTCACGGCGCTCGCCCGCGAGCTGGGCAAGGAGCCCGTGGCGGTCGGCGACCGGCCCGGTTTCGTCGCGGACGGGCTGCTCTTCGGCTACCTGAACCAGGCCGCCGCCATGTACGAGGCCAAGTACGCCTCCCGCGAGGACATCGACGCGGCCATGAAGCTGGGATGCGGCCTGCCGATGGGCCCGCTGGCCCTGCTCGACCTGATCGGCGTCGACACCGCCCGTACCGTCCTGGAGGCCATGTACGCCTCCTCCGGCGACCGCCTGCACGCCCCGGCCCCCATCCTCGGCCACCTCGCGGAGGCCGGTCTGACCGGCCGCAAGTCCGGGCGCGGCTTCTACACCTACGAGGCGCAGGGCAGCCCGGTCATCGTGCGCGACCTGCAGACCCCGCTGGACGGGTCCGTGATCGCCTCCAGCCGTCCCGTGTCCACGGTCGGCGTGGCCGGTTCCGGCACGATGGCCAGCGGTATCGCCCAGGTCTTCGCGCAGGCGGGTTACTCCGTGGTGCTGGCGGCCCGCAGCCAGGACAAGGCGGACGCGGCGAAGGCCGCGATCGGCAAGTCCCTGGCCCGCGCGGTGGACAAGGGCCGGCTGACGGCCGAGGCCGCCGAGCGGACCCTGGAGCGGATCTCCCCGGCCGGTTCGCTGGACGCCTTCGCCGAGGTGGACATGGCCGTCGAGGCGGTCGCCGAGGACCTGGCGGTCAAGCAGGAGCTCTTCGCGACCCTGGACAAGGTGTGCCGGCCGGGAGCGGTGCTCGCGACGACCACCTCGTCCCTGCCCGTGATCGCGATCGCCCGCGCGACCTCGCGCCCGCAGGACGTGATCGGCATGCACTTCTTCAACCCGGCCCCGGCCATGAAGCTCGTCGAGGTGGTCCGTACGGTCCTGACGGCCGACGACGTGCACGCCACGGTCCGCGGGATCTGCCTGAAGGTGCGCAAGCACCCGGTGGACTGCGGGGACCGCGCCGGCTTCATCGTGAACGCGCTCCTGTTCCCGTACCTGAACAACGCGATCAAGATGGTCGAGCAGCACTACGCGAGCCTGGACGAGATCGACGCCGCGATGAAGCTGGGCGGCGGGTACCCGATGGGTCCCTTCGAACTGCTCGACGTGGTCGGTCTGGACGTCTCCCTCGCCATCGAGAAGGTCCTCCACAAGGAGTTCCGGGACCCGGGGCTGGCCCCCTCCCCGCTCCTGGAGCACCTCGTCGCCGCGGGCTGCCTCGGCCGGAAGACCGGCCGCGGTTTCCGTGAGTACGCCCGCCGGTAGGCCACGGCCCGACCGGCGGGCATCCGAGCCGGATGCGTGGGGAGGGCTGCTCGGGACTGCCGGACCCTCACGGCGGGACATACCCACCGAGCCCAGTGCGGGCCCTCCCCCGCATCCACCCCCGTCCCCGGCCCCACAGGCGCGCCCCGCCGCGCGCATGAAGTACTTTCGGTCTATGTCCCAGCCCGCCAAGACCTCGCCCCGCGCCGCCTCGGCCTCCGACTCCGCGGAGAGCCCCGCGGGTACCCGGGCGGCCGCCCAGCGCCTCAAGATGCGTCGCGAGCTGGCCGCCGCGGCCATGGAGCTGTTCGCGACGAAGGGGTACGAGGCCACCACGGTCGACGAGATCGCCGCGACGGCGGGGGTCGCGCGACGGACCTTCTTCCGCCACTTCCGGTCCAAGGAAGAGGCGATCTTCCCGGACCACGACGACACCCTGACCCGGGCCGAGGCGGTCCTGGACGTGGCCCCGGCGCACGAGCACCCGCTCGACACGGTGTGCCGCGGGATCAAGGAAGTCATGAAGATGTACGCCGCCTCCCCGGCGGTGTCGGTGGAGCGCTACCGGCTGACCCGCGAGGTCCCGGCGCTGCGGGAGCGCGAGATCGCTTCGGTGGCCCGCTACGAGCGACTGTTCACGCGCTACCTGCTGGCCCACTTCGACGAGCAGGACCACCACGCCGGCAACGACGATCCGCTGCTCGCCGAGGTGGCCGCCTCCGCGGTGGTCACCGCCCACAACCACGTGCTGCGGCGTTGGCTGCGGGCGGGCGGCGAGGGGGACGTGGAGGGCCAGCTGGACCACGCCTTCTCGATCGTGCGCAAGACCTTCGGTTCCGGGATCGGCGCGGGGCGCTCCCAGGTCGGGGCGCCGGCCCCGGCCGCCGCCGTCCGCACCGAGGGCGAGGTACTGGTCGCGGTGGCCCGTACGGACGCACCGCTCGACGAGGTCATGCGCACGATCGAAGAGGCGTTGCGCAACAGATAGGGACTCATGTCACAAGGGCCGCTCCCGTTCGGGGGCGGCCCTTTCCGCATCCCGCTCATTGTGTCCACCTTGCCCCTACTCGTGGGTAACTCTGATCGATCATCGCTCATCCGTGCAGGTCAATCGGCAAATGAGAGAAGTTTTTGGCACGCAGTGCCTTGCCGAGTGACACGGGGTGCCATACGTTGAATCTCGTCCGGATGTCCCCGCGATCCACGCCCACCACGGCACGGAGCGCGCCCCGGACGCCTGCGTCACAGGCACCCTCCGCGCCACCCGCGCGTCGCCACGCACCACCCCCGCCGGACCGACGGCACACGCTCAGCACCCTCAGCACCACCACCCTCGCTCTTGCTCCACCTTCGTTGACCCCTCAGCGTTCCCTCAGCGCTCAGCCGGAGGCACCACCGTGAAGGACATCCTGGACGCGATCCAGTCGCAGGCCGCGACGGCCGCCGACTTCGCGGCCCTGCCGCTCCCCGAGTCCTACCGCGCGATCACCGTGCACAAGGACGAGACCGAGATGTTCGCGGGCCTCACCACCCGCGAGAAGGACCCGCGCAAGTCGCTGCACCTGGACCAGGTCCCGGTGCCCGAACTCGGCCCGGGCGAAGCCCTGGTGGCCGTCATGGCCTCCTCGGTCAACTACAACTCCGTGTGGACCTCGATCTTCGAGCCCGTGTCCACCTTCAGCTTCCTGGAGCGCTACGGGCGCCTGTCGGAGCTGACCAAGCGGCACGACCTTCCGTACCACGTGATCGGCTCCGACCTCGCGGGCGTCGTCCTGCGCACCGGCCCCGGCGTCAACGCCTGGAAGCCCGGCGACGAGGTCGTCGCGCACTGCCTCTCGGTCGAGCTGGAGTCCTCGGACGGCCACAACGACACGATGCTCGACCCCGAGCAGCGGATCTGGGGCTTCGAGACCAACTTCGGCGGCCTGGCCGAGATCGCGCTCGTCAAGTCCAACCAGCTGATGCCCAAGCCGGACCACCTCAGCTGGGAGGAGGCCGCCTCCCCGGGCCTGGTCAACTCCACCGCCTACCGCCAGCTGGTCTCCCGCAACGGCGCCGGCATGAAGCAGGGCGACAACGTCCTGATCTGGGGCGCCAGCGGTGGACTCGGCTCCTACGCCACGCAGTTCGCCCTGGCCGGCGGCGCGAACCCGATCTGCGTCGTCTCCAGCGAGCAGAAGGCGGACATCTGCCGTGCCATGGGTGCGACGTCGATCATCGACCGCAACGCCGAGGGCTACAAGTTCTGGAGCGACGAGCACACCCAGGACCCGCGCGAGTGGAAGCGCTTCGGCAAGCGCATCCGCGAGCTGACCGGCGGCGAGGACATCGACATCGTCTTCGAGCACCCGGGCCGCGAGACCTTCGGCGCCAGCGTCTACGTCACCCGCAAGGGCGGCACGATCACCACCTGCGCCTCCACCTCGGGCTACATGCACGAGTACGACAACCGCTACCTGTGGATGTCGCTCAAGCGCATCATCGGCTCGCACTTCGCGAACTACCGCGAGGCGTGGGAGGCCAACCGCCTGGTCGCCAAGGGCAAGATCCACCCCACCCTGTCGAAGGTGTACTCCCTGGAGGACACCGGCCAGGCCGCCTACGACGTCCACCGCAACCTGCACCAGGGCAAGGTCGGCGTCCTCGCGCTGGCCCCCAGCGAGGGGCTCGGCGTGCGCGACCACGAGATGCGCGAGACGCACCTCGACGCCATCAACCGTTTCCGCGACGTCTGAGACGCCAAAGGGCTTAAGGATCGCTTGAGATGACAGAGCGCCAGAAGGACCGGCCGTGGCTCATGCGGACGTACGCCGGTCACTCCACGGCCGAGGCGTCCAACGAGTTGTACCGCCGCAACCTCGCCAAGGGCCAGACGGGTCTGTCGGTCGCCTTCGACCTGCCGACCCAGACCGGATACGACCCCGACCACATCCTCGCCCGCGGCGAGGTCGGCCGGGTCGGCGTTCCCGTCTCCCATCTCGGCGACATGCGGCGGCTGTTCCAGGACATTCCGCTGGAGCAGATGAACACCTCGATGACCATCAACGCCACCGCCATGTGGCTACTGGCGCTCTACCAAGTGGCCGCCGAGGAGCAGGGCGCGGACATCGCCCAGCTCCAGGGCACCACGCAGAACGACATCGTCAAGGAGTACCTCTCGCGCGGGACGCACGTCTTCCCGCCCGGGCCCTCGCTCCGACTGACGACGGACATGATCGCGTACACGGTCAACCACATCCCGAAGTGGAACCCGATCAACATCTGCAGCTATCACCTGCAGGAGGCGGGGGCCACTCCGGTCCAGGAGATCTCGTACGCGATGTCCACGGCCATCGCCGTGCTGGACTCGGTCCGCGATTCGGGCCAGGTCCCGGCGGAGCGCTTCGGCGAGGTGGTCGCCCGCATCTCCTTCTTCGTGAACGCGGGCGTCCGCTTCATCGAGGAGATGTGCAAGATGCGCGCCTTCGGCCGGATCTGGGACCGGGTCACCCGCGAGCGCTACGGCATCGAGAACGACAAGCAGCGCCGCTTCCGGTACGGCGTCCAGGTCAACTCCCTCGGACTGACCGAGGCGCAGCCGGAGAACAACGTCCAGCGGATCGTGCTGGAGATGCTGGCGGTGACCCTCTCCAAGGACGCCCGCGCCCGCGCCGTGCAGCTGCCCGCCTGGAACGAGGCCCTGGGCCTGCCCCGGCCGTGGGACCAGCAGTGGTCGCTGCGCATCCAGCAGGTGCTCGCGCTGGAGAGCGACCTGCTGGAGTACGAGGACATCTTCGCGGGCTCGCACGTCATCGAGGCCAAGGTGGACTCCCTGGTCGCCGAGTGCATGGCGGAGATCGAGCGGATCCAGGAGATGGGCGGGGCCATGGCCGCCGTCGAGTCCGGCTACCTGAAGTCCCAGCTGGTCTCCTCGCACGCCGAGCGACGCGCCCGGATCGAGGACGGCGAGGACAAGATCGTCGGCGTCAACTGCTTCCAGCAGACCGAGCCGAACCCGCTGACCGCCGACCTGGACGGCGCGATCATGACGGTGGACGGCGCGGTGGAAGCGCTGACCGTCGAGCGCATCGAGCGCTGGCGCGCGGAGCGGCAGGAGTCCTCGGAGCGCCAGGGCGGCGGCGACCCCTTCGTCTTCCCGACCGTCGGGCAGTCCCTGGACCGGCTCAAGGAGGCCGCGGCCGGGACCGAGAACCTGATGGAGGCCACCTTGGAGTGCGCCCGCGCCGGTGTCACCACCGGCGAGTGGGCCAGCGCCCTGCGCGAGGTCTTCGGCGAGTTCCGGGCGCCGACCGGGGTCTCCTCGGCGCCGGTCGCGGTCACCGCCGAGCCGGGCACGCCGATGGCCGAGGTCCGCGCCAAGGTGACCCGTACCGCCCAGGACCTGGGCGCCGGGCGGCTGCGCCTGCTGGTCGGCAAGCCGGGCCTGGACGGGCACTCCAACGGGGCCGAGCAGATCGCCGTACGGGCCCGCGACGCCGGGTTCGAGGTGGTCTACCAGGGCATCCGGCTCACCCCCGAGGAGATCTCCACGGCCGCGCTGGCCGAGGACGTGCACTGCGTGGGGCTGTCGATCCTGTCCGGCTCGCACTGCGCGCTGGTCCCCGACGTCCTGGAACGCCTCCGGGCGGCGGGGGCGGGTGACATCCCCGTCATCGTCGGGGGCATCATTCCGAACGCCGATGCCATCACCCTGAAGGCGGCCGGCGTCGCCGCCGTCTTCACCCCGAAGGACTTCGGCATCACGGAGATCATCGGCCGTATCGTCGACGAGATCCGCAAGGCGAACAAGCTCCACCCACTAGAGAACGTCGCAAGCACGGAGGTCCCCGCATGACCACGCCCTCTTCCCCGGTCAACCGGCTGCGGCCGCGCCGCTCCTGTCTCGCGGTGCCGGGTTCCAACCCGCGCTTCCTGGAGAAGGCCCAGGGCCTGCCGGCCGACCAGGTCTTCCTCGACCTGGAGGACGCCTGCGCCCCGCTCGCCAAGGAGGGCGCCCGCCACACGATCGTGGACGCGCTGAACCAGGGCGACTGGACGGGCAAGACCCGCGTGGTGCGCGTCAACGACTGGACCACGCACTGGACCTACCGCGATGTGATCACGGTCGTCGAGGGCGCCGGCCAGAACCTCGACTGCATCATGCTGCCCAAGGTCCAGGACGCCCAGCAGGTGGTGGCCCTCGACCTGCTGCTGACGCAGATCGAGAAGACCATGGGCTTCGAGGTCGGCAAGATCGGCATCGAGGCGCAGATCGAGAACGCCAAGGGCCTGGTGAACGTCGACGCGATCGCCGCCGCCTCGCCGCGCCTGGAGACCATCATCTTCGGCCCGGCCGACTTCATGGCCTCGATCAACATGAAGTCGCTGGTCGTGGGCATGCAGCCGCCCGGCTACGGCGCGGACGCCTACCACTACATCCTGATGCGGATCCTGATGGCGGCCCGCATGCACGACCTCCAGGCGATCGACGGCCCCTTCCTCCAGATCAAGAACGTGGACGGCTACCGCGAGGTCGCCGGTCGCGCCGCCGCCCTCGGCTTCGACGGCAAGTGGGTGCTGCACCCCGGTCAGGTGGACGCGGCGAACGAGGTCTTCTCGCCCTCGCAGGAGGACTACGACCACGCCGAGCTGATCCTCGACGCCTACGACTGGTGCACCTCGGAGGCCGGCGGCAAGAAGGGCTCCGCGATGCTCGGCGACGAGATGATCGACGAGGCCAGCCGCAAGATGGCCCTGGTCGTCTCCGGCAAGGGACGCGCCGCGGGCATGCAGCGGACCAGCAAGTTCGAGATCCCGGAGGCCTGATCCCGATGCAGTTCGGACGCACCTACGAAGAGTTCGAGATCGGCGCGGTCTACAAGCACTGGCCCGGAAAGACGGTCACCGAGTACGACGACCACCTCTTCTGCCTGCTGACCATGAACCACCACCCGCTGCACATGGACAGCAACTACGCCGAGAACACGACCGACTTCGGCAAGAACGTGGTCGTGGGCAACTACATCTACTCACTGCTGCTCGGCATGTCCGTGCCGGACGTCTCCGGGAAGGCCATCGCCAACCTGGAGATCGAGTCCCTGCGGCACGTGGCGCCGACCTTCCACGGCGACACGCTCTACGGCGAGACCACGGTCCTCGACAAGACCCCGTCGAAGTCGAAGGACGACCGCGGCATCGTCTACGTCGAGACCAAGGGATACAAGCAGGACGGCACCCTCGTCTGCGTCTTCCGGCGCAAGGTGATGGTTCCGACCGAGACGTACATCACTGAGCGCGGCGGCGAGCAGCCCGGCCGGCCCACGCTGAAGGAACAGGGGAAGTAGCACCATGACCCGACTTGCCCAGACCGCCGGCCTCAACGACGTCCAGCGGGAGATCCTCAAGACCGTCCGCGAGTTCGTCGACAAGGAGATCATCCCGGTCGCGACCCAGCTGGAGCACCGCGACGAGTACCCGCAGCAGATCGTCGACGGCCTCAAGGAACTCGGCCTCTTCGGCCTGATGATCCCGGAGGAGTACGGCGGTCTCGGTGAGTCGCTCCTCACCTACGCGCTGTGCGTGGAGGAGATCGCGCGGGGCTGGATGTCCGTCTCGGGCATCATCAACACCCACTTCATCGTGGCGTACATGATCAAGCAGCACGGCACCCAGGAGCAGAAGGACCACTTCCTGCCGCGGATGGCGGCCGGCGAGATCCGCGGCGCGTTCTCGATGTCCGAGCCGGGTCTGGGCTCGGACGTGTCGGCCATCACGTCCAAGGCGGTGAAGGACGGCGACGAGTACGTCCTGAACGGCCAGAAGATGTGGCTGACGAACGGCGGCACCTCCACGCTCGTCGCCGTCCTCGTGCGCAGTGACGAAGGCCACCCGGAGGGCACGGCCCCCCACAAGTCGATGACGACCTTCCTGATCGAGAAGGAGGCCGGCTTCGGCGAGGTGCGTCCCGGCCTGACCATCCCGGGCAAGATCGACAAGATGGGCTACAAGGGCGTCGACACGACCGAGCTGATCATGGACGGCCTGCGCATTCCGGCCAATCGGGTCCTTGGTGGGACAACCGGCCGAGGGTTTTACCAAATGATGGACGGGGTCGAGGTCGGCCGTGTCAACGTGGCGGCACGTGGCTGTGGCGTCGCTCAGCGTGCGTTCGAGTTGGGTGTCTCATATGCCCAGCAACGTCACACTTTCGGCAAGGCCATCGCCGAGCACCAGGCCATCCAGTTCAAGCTGGCCGAGATGGCTACCAAGGTCGAGGCCGCCCATGCGATGATGGTCAATGCAGCACGCAAAAAGGACTCCGGGGAACGAAACGACCTCGAAGCAGGGATGGCGAAGTACCTCGCCTCCGAGTACTGCAAGGAGGTGGTCGAGGACGCCTTTCGCATCCACGGCGGCTACGGCTTCTCGAAGGAGTACGAGATCGAGCGCCTCTACCGGGAGGCGCCGATGTTGCTGATCGGTGAAGGTACCGCCGAGATCCAAAAAATGATCATTGGGCGACGCCTGCTCGAGGAGTACCGACTCCAGGGCTGAAAGTCCGCCTTAGCCCCGAAATGTCCGAATCATTTCGGGGAAAAGGTCACATCCAGTCACTGGCCGACGGACATCGACTCGGCTTCTGGCTTGCCCAGTTGTTGCGTGCAACCGATAGCATTCCAGTAAAGCCGCCGTCCCGTCCCCCAGTTTGCGGCGCGGCAATCACCCGCTACGAAGGTCATCCATGCCCCACAGCCAAACCTCTGCACCTCGCGTCGGCCTCCTCGGTGGACGCCTCGCGCGCGGAGCATCGCCGTGGCTTCTGCCGACCGTCGCCACCGCTGCGCTCAGCCTCACCCGGGCCCGCAAGTCCGGCCGCTGGGCCGCCGTGGCCGTGCCCACCACTGCGCTGGCGGCGGGCATGCTGTGGTTCTTCCGCGACCCCGAGCGAGAGATCGCCCAGGGCCGCGTCATCTCGCCCGCCGACGGAGTGGTGCAGAGCATCATGCCGTGGAAGGACGGGCGTACCCGGGTCGCGATCTTCATGAGCCCGTTGAACGTCCACGTCAACCGTGCGCCGCTGGCGGGCACGGTGACGTCCGTGGAGCACATCCCCGGCGGATTCGTTCCGGCGTTCAACAAGGAGAGCGAGAACAACGAGCGCGTCGTCTGGCACTTCGACACCGAGCTCGGCGACATCGAGATGGTGCAGATCGCGGGAGCGGTCGCCCGTCGCATCGTTCCCTACCTGCCGGCCGGCACGAAGGTCGAGCAGGGCGAGCGCATCGGTCTGATCCGCTTCGGATCGCGCGTCGACATTTACCTTCCCGAGGGTGTCGAGGTCGCGGTCGAGGTCGGGCAGGCCACCACCGCGGGGGTGACTCGAATTGACCGTGACTGATCCCGAATCACCGGCGAGCCGGGCGGACCAGAAGACCGGCCCCGGCCGGTCCGACTGGGTTCCCGTCGCCGAGGAGGAGACCGACGGCGAGGAGATGCCCCTCTCGCTGCGGCTGTCGATAGCGGACACCCTCACCCTCGGCAACGCGACCTGCGGATTCATGGCGGTGTACTTCACCACCACCGGAATCCTCATTCCGCACCTCACCGGCAGTGACGAATCGGGCATGGCGCGGCACAGCGCCGCGACCGCCGTGATACTGATGCTGCTCGCCGCGGTCTTCGACCTGTGCGACGGCCTGGTGGCACGGAAGCTGCGCAGCTCGCCCATGGGCGCCGAGCTGGACAACCTGTCCGACCTGATCAGCTTCGGGCTGGCCCCCGCGTACTTCGTGCTCGTCTACGGCATGGTCGCCGACGACGCGCACCAGCGGGTGTCGGCACTGGCCGCGATCGTGGTGCTGCTCGCCGTCGTGCTCAGACTCGCCAGATTCAGCTGCGTGACGATGAAGGACGGCATGTTCCAGGGCATGCCGAGCCCCTTCGGCGCGCTGACGGTCGTCTCGATCGTGCTGCTGGAGCTGCCCTTCGTCCCGACCACGATGGCGATCATCGGCGTGGCCTGGTTGATGGTGAGCCGGGTCGAGTACCCCAAGCCGCGGGGCGTCCTCGCGGTGGCGATGCTCAGCTGGATCGTCGGTGCGATGGGGCTGCTGGCGGCCTGGGCGTTCGACGCCCCGGGCGGTCAGCTGCTGCTCCAGACGGGCTGTGCGCTCCAGATCGCCCTCGCGGCGACCATCCCGCTCTTCGCGACCACGCGGCGGGCCAACACCTTCCGCCACAACCGGCGCGAGGCACGGGCGGGCCAGCTGCCCTAGCGGGCGGCACACAGGCACGGGGCCCCGGACACCGACACGGTGACCGGGGCCCTTCGCGTTGCCCGGTGCCGGATCGGGCCCCGCGGGCGGCTGCCGGCGCGCCCGGACGGCCGGGGACTCGCGGCCGGATGCGGATCCGGCGGCGGCCGGGGTGCCTCCGGCGGCGCCTCAAACGCCGGCGGGGCTTGGTTGGGGCCCTGCACCTTGCCCGGCGCCTGTCGGCGGGACTGGGCTCCGGGCCCTTCCCGCCGCGCGGTGCCCCACCAAGCCCCGCCGGCGTTTGAGGCGCCCCGGAAGGCCGGGGACTCGCGGCCGAGTACGGATCCGGCAACGGCCAGGGTGCCCCCGAAGGGGCCGGGGCTCGCGGCCCCTCGCGCCGCGCGGTGCCCCACCAAGCCCCGCCGGCGTTTGAGGCGCCCCCGGAGGGCCCGGGACTCGCAGCCGAGTACGGATCCGGCAACGGCCAGGGTGCCCCCGAAAGGGCCGGGGCTCGCGGCCCCTTCGCGCCGCGCGGTGCCCGACCAAGCCCCGCCGGCGTTTGAGGCGCCCCCGGAGGAGTCGGGGCTCGCGGCCGGGTGCGGGGACAGGGGGGCTTGGTTCGGGCAGAACCAGGCGTGCCGGGCCCGGGGCGCGGCGAAGTCCATGTCGGAAAACCGCCAGCCCGGGCCTCCGGAATGTCCGATCCTTGAGGCATGCACACCGACACCGAGCGCTGCGTGCGGGCCGTCCGATCGAAGGACGCCCGCTTCGACGGATGGTTCTTCACCGCCGTCAGGACGACCGGGATCTACTGCCGACCGAGCTGCCCCGCGGTGCCGCCGAAGGTGGCGAACATGACCTTCCTGCCCAGTGCCGCCGCCTGCCAGCAGGCCGGCTACCGGGCCTGCAAGCGCTGCCGCCCCGACACCAGCCCGGGCTCCCCCGAGTGGAACGCCCGCGCCGACGCCGTCGCCCGGGCCATGCGGCTCATCCAGGACGGGGTGGTCGACCGCGAGGGCGTCCCCGGGCTCGCCGCCCGCCTCGGCTATTCGACGCGGCAGGTGGAGCGCCAGCTCAACGCCGAGTTGGGGGCCGGTCCGCTGGCCCTGGCCCGGGCCCAGCGCGCGCAGACCGCGCGGTTGCTGGTGGAGACCTCCGAGCTGCCGATGGGCGACGTCGCCTTCGCCGCCGGCTTCTCCTCCATCCGGACCTTCAACGACACCGTGCGCGAGGTCTTCGCCCTCGCCCCGGGCGAACTGCGCCAGAAGGCGCGCGCGGCCCACCGCGGCGCCGCCGAGCCCCGCGTCCCCGGCTCGCTGTCGCTGCGGCTGCCCTTCCGCGCCCCGCTCACCCCCGACAACCTCTTCGGGCACCTGGTGGCGACCGCCGTCCCCGGGGTCGAGGAGTGGCGCGACGGGGCCTTCCGACGCACCCTGCGGCTGCCCCACGGCACCGGGGTGGTGGCCCTGAGCCCGCGGCCCGACCACATCGCCTGCCAGCTGTCCCTGACCGACCTGCGGGACCTGACGATCGCGATCAGCCGCTGCCGCTGGATGCTCGACCTGGACGCCGATCCGGAGGCCGTGGACGAGCAGCTGCGCCAGGACCCGCTGCTCGCGCCGCTGGTGGACAAGGCCCCCGGGCGCCGGGTGCCCCGTACCGTCGACGCGGCGGAGTTCGCCGTACGGGCGGTGCTCGGACAGCAGGTGTCGACGGCGGCCGCGCGCACCCACGCGGCCCGCCTGGTGACGGCGTACGGGGAGCCGGTCACCGACCCCGACCCGGCGGGCGGGCTGACCCACCTCTTCCCGTCCCCCGAGGCGCTGGCCGCGCTGGACCCCGAGACCCTCGCCCTGCCGCGCAGCAGGCGCACCACCCTGACCACCTTGGTCGGCGCCCTGGCCGACGGGTCGCTGCCGCTCGGCCTGGGCAGCGACTGGGAGGCGG
The DNA here is from genome assembly GCF_055565515.1 of Streptomyces sp. NPDC028419. Classification (NCBI taxonomy): domain Bacteria; kingdom Bacillati; phylum Actinomycetota; class Actinomycetes; order Kitasatosporales; family Streptomycetaceae; genus Streptomyces; species Streptomyces sp. NPDC028419. The sequence goes on from NZ_JBVHUE010000011.1 coordinate 138,165, forward strand.
CGCGGGCGCAGCTCGGCGCACTGCCCGGTTTCGGGCCCTGGACCACCGAGGTGATCGCGATGCGGGCGCTGGGCGACCCGGACGCCTTCCTGCCCTCCGACCTGGGGGTGCGGCGGGCCGCGCGGGGGCTCGGCCTGCCGTCCACCCCGGCCGCGCTGACCGCCCGGGCGGCGGGCTGGCGGCCCTGGCGGGCGTACGCCGTCCAGTACCTGTGGGCGACGGACGACCACCCCATCAACCACCTGCCGGGCTGACCCGGCGGACCCCGACGGCGCACCGCACGACACGACACCGCACGACACGAGGAGACCCCGGCTCATGGACAGCACCCAGAGGCAGCACACCGTCGTCGACAGCCCCTACGGGCCGCTCACCCTGGTCGCCACCGGCGGCACGCTCAGCGGCCTCTACATGACCGGCCAGCGGCACCGGCCGCCGGAGGAGTCCTTCGGGGAGCGGGTGGCGGCCACCGAGGAGCCCTTCCCCGCCGTCACGGCGCAGCTGACCGCCTACTTCGCCGGGGAGCTCACCGCTTTCGACCTCCCCCTGCGGCTGGAGGGCACGGACTTCCAGCGCGGCGTCTGGGACCAGTTGACGCGCATCCCCTACGGCGAGACCTGGTCCTACGGGGAGCTGGCGGCCAAGCTGGGCAAGCCGAACGCCTCGCGCGCGGTGGGCCTGGCCAACGGCAAGAACCCGATCGGCATCATCGTCCCCTGCCACCGGGTGATCGGAGCCTCGGGGAGCATGACCGGCTACGGCGGCGGGGTCGAGCGCAAGGTGCGGCTGCTGGAGTTCGAGTCCGGCCGCGCGGGCACGGCGACGCCGACCGACGGCCTGTTCTGACCGACGATCGTGCGGTCGTGCGTGGTGCGACCTAGAGCACCATCAGGGGGACCAGGAGGGCGAAGGCCGCGCCGGCCTCGACCGCGTACCCGTACAGCGAGGGGTGCGGCACGGGGGCGGCGAGCAGCACCAGGCTCTGCTGGGACGCGGCGGCCTCCACCCACTCGGCGGGGGCGCCGAGGTTGCCCTGGTACCAGCCCTCGCAGGCGCCGGGCCCGCTGACGAAGAGGACGTCGTCCTCCCGGCGGTAGGCCGCGGTCCAGCCCTCGGCGGGGGCCGCCCAGCCGTCGTAGTCGGTGAAGTGGGCCCAGCCGCCGTCGCGTATCGCGGTGTCGAACAGCCAGACGGGCACGCCGTCGGGCGTGACGTCGGCCCCGGCCTGCTCCTCGGTGGTGAAGTGGACCATGGGCAGGGCGTCAGGCCCATCGGCGGTGCTGGGCCAGGCGTACATCGTGATCATCGGGCAATTGTGACCCGTCCCGTGTAGGCACCGTGTGATGGGTCACCCTCCGGGCCCCGCGGGCCCCGCTACAGGGGTCGGCGGCCGTTCTCCAGCTCCGCCGCGCCCTCGCCCGATCGCAGCACCCGGTAGGCCTCCGCGGTGCGCAGCCCCAGCGCGCCGGGCAGGTAGTCGGTGAGTTCGGCGGGCTCGACCAGCCGCCAGGAGATCAGCTCCTCCTCCTGGAGCCTGACGGCGGCCAGCTGGTCCGCGTCCAACACGCCGCCGTCGAAGAGGTAGGCCACGAGCGGCGGGCGGCCCGGCCCGAGCGTCCAGTCCACGGCGAGCAGCCGGCCGAGCGGGAGGTCGAGGCCGATCTCCTCGGCGCTCTCGCGGCGGGCCGCGCCGCGCGGGGACTCGCCCCGGTCCGACTCGACGGTCCCGCCGGGCAGCGCCCAGCCCTCGCGGTAGTTGGGCTCGACGAGCAGGACCCGGCCCGCGGCGTCCCGGTAGAGCGCGGCCGCACCGGCCAGCACGCGGGGCAGGCTCGCGATGTAGGTGGCGTAGTCATCCGTGGTGGTCACGGCGCCAGCCTACCGAGCCGCGCGGGGCCGGTCGCCGCTCCCGCTCAGGCGGTGCCGTCGCCGTCCTCGCGGTCCCGGGAGCGGGCTTCCGCCACGCGCTTGAGTCGGGGGTGGCGGGCCGGGCCCTGCTCGGTGAGGGCGTCGCCGACCATGGCCCGTACGGCGTCGCGCACCCCGTGCAGCGGGTGGTGGCGGGCGGGACCGGCGCCCGGGTCCTCCCGTAGCTCCTTCACCAGCGCCCAGCACACCAGGAGCATCACCAGGACGAAGGGCAGGGCGACGAGGATCGTGGCGGTCTGGAGGGACTTCAGCCCGCCGGCGACGAGCAGCACCGCGGCGACGGCCGCCATCAGCACGCCCCAGGTCACCACGAGCCAGGTGGGCGGGTGCAGCGAGCCGCGGCTGGTGAGCGAGCCCATGACGAGGGAGGCGGAGTCGGCGCTGGTGACGAAGTAGGTCATCACCAGGGCCATGGCGACGTAGGAGGTGAGCGTGCCCAGCGGCAGGGCGTCGAGCATCGCGAAGAGGGAGGCCTCGGTGCCGTCCTTGATCTTGGCGGCGAAGTCGACGGCGCCGGTGGACTCCAACCGGATCGCGGTGCCGCCCATCACGCAGAACCAGATGACGGTCGCCCCGCTGGGCACCAGCAGCACCCCGACCAGGAACTCGCGGATGGTGCGGCCGCGCGAGATCCGCGCGATGAAGGTGCCCACGAAGGGCGCCCAGGAGAGCCACCAGGCCCAGTAGAAGATCGTCCACGCGCCGAGCCAGGCGCTGTCGGTGAAGGCGCCGGTGCGGCTGGCCATCGGGAGGAGCTGGTGCAGGTAGCTGCCGACGCTGGCGGGGATCACGTCGAGGATGTAGACGGTCGGGCCGAGCAGGAAGACGAAGAGCATCAGGACGGCGGCCAGCACGATGTTGATGGTGCTGAGCCACTTCACCCCCTTGTGCAGGCCGGAGAAGGCCGAGAGCACGAAGGCGGCGGACAGCGAGCCGATGATGATCAGTTCGAGGGTGGTCGAGTCCTCGACGCCGGTGGTGATGTTGAGGCCCTTGGCGACCTGGAGCGCGCCGAGGCCGAGGCTGGTCGCGGTGCCGAAGACGGTCGCGAAGACGGCGAGCAGGTCGATGGCGCGGCCCGTCCAGCCGTCGGCGCGCTCGCGGCCGATGAGCGGGACGAAGGCGGAGCTGAGGCGGTTGCCGCGGCCCTTGCGGAAGGTCGCGTAGGCGAGGGCGAGGCCGGCGATGCCGTAGATGGCCCAGGGGGTCAGGGTCCAGTGGAAGAAGGAGTACTCGAGGGCCGCGCGGGCGGCGTTGCCGGTGCCGGGGGCCGCGCCGCTGGCGGGGGGCGGGGTCAGGAAGTGGGTCAGCGGTTCGCCGACCCCGAAGAACATCAGGCCGATGCCCATGCCCGCGCTGAACATCATCGCGATCCACGCGAGGTTGGTGAACTCGGGTTCGGAGTCGTCGGCGCCGAGGCGGATCCGGCCGAAGCGGCTGATCGCGAGGACGACGCACATGACCAGGAAGACGTCGGCGGCGATCACGAACAGCCAGGCGAAGTTGTTCAGCACCCAGGCCAGCGCGGTGCTCGACGCCGTGTCGAAGGAGTGCTTGCCGAGCGCCGCCCAGGCGACCACGGCCAGCACGGCGATCACCCCGATGATGACGACCGCGTGGTCGGGCGAGTCGTCCCCGGGGGGTACGGGGGCCCCCTCCGGGGTGTCCGGGCGTGGCTGTTCCAGTGAATCCGCACTCATGTGGCCCCACTATGCGGGGGAATGTCGGTATTAATGACCATGGCGCGCCGGGTGTGTCCCAGGCCACCCATGGGCATTGGAGAATCCTCCGGATAGGCTCAGGGTGGCGCGACTGCACTGTTCGATAGCAAGGGATTAGCAAGGTGACGGACGGAGCAGTAACTGAGACCGCGCGCGTGCTCATCGCCGCGGACAAATTCAAGGGTTCGCTCACGGCCGTGCAGGTCGCCGAGCGGGTGACGGCGGGCCTCCGCGAGGCCGTACCGGGCGTGGAGATCGAGACCCTCCCCGTCGCGGACGGCGGCGACGGCACGGTCGCGGCCGCGGTGGCGGCCGGGTTCGAGCGCCGGGAGGTACGGGTCACCGGACCGCTCGGTGACCAGGTCACGGCCGCTTTCGCGCTGCGCGACGGCACCGCCGTGGTCGAGATGGCGGAGGCCTCCGGCCTCCAGCTGCTGCCGGCGGGCGTCTTCGCCCCGCTGACCTCGACCACCTACGGCTCGGGCGAGGTACTGAGGGCGGCCCTCGACGCGGGCGCGCGCTCGATCGTCTTCGGCGTGGGCGGCAGTGCCACCACCGACGGCGGCGCGGGCATGCTGTCCGCACTGGGCGCCGTGTTCCTGGATGCGAACGGTGAACCGGTCGGTCCGGGCGGTGGCGCCCTGGCCTCCCTGGCCTCGGCCGACCTGTCCGGGATCGACCCGCGCTTCGCCGAGGTGGAGTTCGTCCTCGCCAGCGACGTGGACAACCCGCTGACCGGTCCGAAGGGCGCTCCGGCGGTCTACGGTCCGCAGAAGGGCGCGAGCCCCGAGGACGTGGCGACGCTGGACGCGGCGCTGGCGCACTTCGCGCTGGTGCTGGAGAAGGCGATCGGGCCGAAGGCGGCCGAGTGCGCGCTGGCTCCGGGTGCGGGGGGTGCGGGCGGCATCGGTTACGGCGCGCTGCTGCTGGGCGCCACCTTCCGGCCCGGCATCGAGCTGATGCTGGAGGTGCTGGGCTTCGCCCCGGCCCTGGAGCGGGCCACGCTGGTGATCACCGGTGAGGGCTCCCTCGACGAGCAGACGCTGCACGGCAAGGCTCCGGCGGGCGTGGCGGCAGCCGCGCGCGCGGCGGGCAAGGACGTCGTCGCGGTGTGCGGGCGGCTCGCCCTGACCGAGGAGGCCCTGCGGGCCGCCGGGATCCGGCGCGCGTATCCCCTGACGGAGATCGAGCCGGACACGGCGAAGTGCATCGCCAACGCCGGCCCCCTCCTGGAGCAAGTCGCGGCCAACATCGCCGCCGACACCCTCTAACCCCCGGGCCCCCGCTCCCCCAAGGGAACCGGGGGCCCACCCCAGGCACGCCCTCAAACGCCGGGCGGGCTGGAAGGACACACCCCGGACCCCCGTCCAAGACCCGGGGCCCGGGGCCGCCGAGCCCTCTAAGCCCCCCGGCCCAGACACGGACCGCCGCGCCCCTCTAAGCCCCGCCGGCGATTGAGGCGCCGCCGGAGGCACACCAGGACCCAGCAGCCCCCACAGGCACGCCCTCAAACGCCGGGCAGGCTGGAAGGCACACCCCGAAGCCCGACGGCTGGATCGGTCCCGCCAAAGCCCCAGGTCCAGGCACGGACCGCCGCGCCCCTCTAAGCCCCGCCGGCGATTGAGGCGCCGCCGGAGGCACACCAGGACCCACCCCAGGCACGCCCTCAAACGCCGGGCAGGATTGAAGGGCACACCCCGGACCCCCGTCCGAGACCCGGGGCCCGGGGCCGCCGCGCCCCTCAAGCCCCGCCGGCGATTGAGGCGCGGGGTTACGCCGCCGACGCGGCCTCGAAGGCGGCGTACGCCTGCGCGTCGAAGAGGACGAAGCGGACCTCCTCCACCGAGCCCCCCGCCGCGGAGCGGACCGTCGAGAGCGCGATCCGCGCACCGTCGTCCATCGGCCACCCGTAGACACCGGTGGAGATCGCCGGGAAGGCGACCGTACGGGCCCCCAGCTCGCCCGCCACCCGCAGGGACTCCCGGTAGCAGGAGGCCAGCAGCGCGGACCGGTCCTCCTCCCGGGAGTAGACCGGCCCGACCGTATGGATCACGTGCCCGGCCGGCAGCAGCCCGGCCGTGGTCGCGACCGCGAGGCCCGTCGCGAGGCCCTTGCCGTAGTGGGAGGCGCGCAGGGCCCGACAGGCCTCCAGGATCTGCGGCCCGCCGCGCCGATGGATGGCCCCGTCCACCCCTCCCCCGCCGAGCAGGGAGGAGTTCGCCGCGTTGACCACGGCGTCCACGCGCTCCGCCGTGATGTCGCCCTGGACCAGGATGATGCGGACCATCAGGAGGAGCCCTTTCGCAGGTGCCGCCAGACCGCCTTCGCCGCGTTGTGGCCCGACATGCCGTGCACGCCCGGGCCGGGCGGAGTCGCGGAGGAGCACAGGAAGACGGCCGGGTGGGCCGTGGTGTACGGGGACAGGGTGAGCTTGGGGCGCAGCAGCAGTTGGAGGCCGGAGGCGGCGCCGCAGGCGATGTCCCCGCCGACGTAGTTCGGATTGCGGGCGGCGAGCTGCGCCGGGCCGGCGGTCGCCCGGGCGAGCACCAGGTCGCGGAAGCCCGGGGCGAACCGCTCCAGTTGGCGCTCGACGGCGTCGGTGAGGTCACCGTCCCAGCCCGCGGGCACGTGCCCGTAGGCCCAGAAGACGTGCTTGCCCTCGGGCGCCCGGCTCGGATCGACGAGGCTGGGCTGCGCGGTGATGAGGAACGGCGTGCGGGGGGCCCGGCCGCTGGCGGTCAGTTGCAGGGCGGCGTCGATGTCGCGGGTGCGCGGGCCGACCTGGACGGTGCCGGCCCGGCGCGCCGCCGGCGCGGTCCACGGGACGGGCCCGTCCAGCGCGTAGTCGAGCTTGAACACCCCGGCGCCGTAGCGGTAACCGTCGTAGGCCCGGCCCAGTCGGGCGATCCGGGCCAGCGCGGTCGGCGAGGTGTCGAAGACGTAGGCCCGGGCCGGCGGGAGGTCGTCCAGCCGCTTGACCTCGAAGCCGGTGTGGACGGCTGCGCCCAGGTCGCGCAGGTAGGCGGTGAGCGCGTCCGCGATGGACTGGGAGCCCCCGCGCGGCATCGGCCAGCCGCCCGCGTGCGCGGCGAGGGCGAAAACCAGCCCGACGGCGCCGGTCGCGATCCCGCCGAGCGGCGCGATGACGTGTGCGACGAGTCCGGCGAACAGGGCGCGCGCCCGGTCGTCCCGGAAGCGCCGCATCAGCCAGGTGGACGGGGGCAGCCCCGCGAGCCCGAAGCGGGCGAGGGTGAACGGGTCGACGGGCAGCGCGGTGGACGGCAGGGACATGAAGTCCCGGGCCAGGGTGTCCCATCGGCCGAGGAACGGCGCGACCAGGCGGCGGTAGGCGCCCGCGTCCCGGGGGCCGAAGGACGCGGCGGTCTCGGCGACCGACCGCGAGAGCACGGCGGCGCTGCCGTCGTCGAAGGGATGCGCCATCGGCAACGGGGCGTGCAGCCACTCCAGCCCGTACCGCGCGAGCGGCATGGTCGCGAAGACGGGCGAGCCCGCGCCCAGCGGGTGGACCGCGGAGCAGGGGTCGTGCCGGAAGCCGGGGAGGGTCAGCTCCTCGGTCCTGGCCCCGCCGCCGACCGTGTCGGCGGCCTCGAACACGGCCACGGAGAAGCCGCGCCGGGCCAGTTCGACGGCGGCCGTGAGCCCGTTGGGACCGGCTCCCACGACGACCGCATCGAGAATCGACGACACCATGCGACTCCTTCGTCCGGTGGCGGCACCGCCCCAGGTGCCCCAGGATATTCCGCGGGCGTGGTGCTACGCGCCGCGCAGGAGGTCGCGGATCCGCAGCGCCGTCGCCTCGTCCCGACCGACCGCGAAGGGCAGTGCGTTGTCCCGGTCCACCCGGTACGGCTCGCCCGCGACGGTGCTCTGCGCGCCGCCCGCCTCGGCGACCAGCAGCAGTCCGGCCGCGTGGTCCCAGGCCGAGGGCCAGGTGAAGGCAAGGCCGTCCATCTCGCCGCGGGCCACCTTCAGGTACTCCAGGCCCGCCGAGCCGCAGGGGCGCGCCGCCACCCCCGGTACGTCGAGGCGGCCGAGGGTGCGCTTGTCCTCCTCGCTCGTGTAGAGCGGGTGGGCCATCGCGACCCGCAGCTCGGCGCCGGGCTCGGGGGAACCGCTGCGTATGGCCCGGCCGTTGACGAAGGACCCGCCGCCGCGCACCGCGGTGGCGATCTCCTCCAGGGCGGGCGCGAAGGTCCAGGACGCGAGGATCTCACCGCGTACGGCCAGGGCCACCAGCGTGCAGAAGCCGGGGTCCCCGGCCACGAACTGCCGGGTCCCGTCGACCGGGTCCACGATCCACACGGGGGCCTCGCCGCGCAGCGCACCGTAGACGGTGGGGTCCGCGTGCACGGCCTCCTCGCCGACCACCACCGAGCCCGGGAGCAGCCGGGTCAGGGAGTCGGTCAGGTGCTCCTCGGCGCGCCGGTCGGCGACGGTCACCAGATCGTGCGGGCCGCTCTTCTGGTCGACCTCGTGGTCGGCGAGCTGGCGGAACCTCGGCATGATCTCGACCGCGGCGGCCTTGCGGACGGCTTCCTCGACATCGGACAGGTCACGGGCCAGAAACTCTTCGATCATGCCTCCATCAGACCATGCCGGACCGACAATCCCCACCGACAAAGGCGGGCCCGCGGATGGACCGCGGGTAAACGGGGCCCGGTGGACGGGGCGGGCCGGTGGGCCCGGGGGGAGCGGAGGGTCGCGTACCGCCTGGTGGGGTGGGTGGGCCCGTGCTATACCGGCGCCGGGCGTCGCAGCAGCGGCACGTACCACCGACCAGGGGGATCTCCATGCGCGGATCGCGCGGATCGGCCGGCCCGTCGTCACCACGCCGTACCCGCCGGGGAGCGGCGCTGCTCGCCTGCGCCGCGGCCCTGGCGCTGGCGTTCGTGGCGGCGCCCGCGCCCGCGCCGGCCGCGGCCGTCGCTCCGCTCCCCTCGCTGCCCGCGCCCAACGCCTCGGGGTTGACCTTGCGGAGCTGGTCCGTCGCCACCGGTCAGAGCGAGCGGATGGGCGACGCGTCCTTCACCACGCCCGCCCTCTTCGCCGCGCACGGCGGCCCCCCGACGACGGGCCAGGTGCCGGTACGGGTACGGATCCTGCTGCCCGAGGACTACCGGCGGGACCCGGCGCACCCGTACCCCGTGCTGTACCTCCTGCACGGCGGCACCGGGGACGTCGAGCAGTGGTCGAAGAGCGACCAGGGCAACATCACGGCAGCGGTGCGGGGTTCGGCGTTCAAGGGCATCGTGGTGATGCCGGAGGCGGGCCAGGCGGGCTGGTACAGCGACTGGCCCGGGCACACGGACGGCTTCTTCGCCCCGCAGTGGGAGACCTTCCACGTCAAGCAGTTGCTGCCGTGGATCGACGCGAACTTCAACACGGTCAGGTCGGCGTCGGGCCGCGCCGTGGCGGGCGTGTCGATGGGCGGCTACGGAGCCCTGCGCTACGCCGGCCGCTATCCGGAACTCTTCTCCGCCGTCGGCGCGTTCTCGGGCGGTACGGACATCTACCCCGCGTCCGCGCAGGAGTTGATCGCCCAGTCCACCTGGACGGTGGGGGCCTCGATCCAGTGGACCGGGCTGCTCGACGGGAAGTACCGGGTCACCGGTGACACCCCGTACCGGATGGCGACGGTCTTCGGCGCGCCGGACACCTGGCCCGGCCAGAACCCGGCCAACCTGGCGCTGGACGGCAGGTACGGCACGTACAGCGGCAGGATGGCCCTGTACGCGGGCGGCGCCGACGGCCGCGGCGAGGTCGAGATCGGCGCCTGGAACGCGGCCCTGCACCAGGACCTCGCCGACCGCTCGGTGACCCACCGCTACTGCCGCGGCGCGGGCGATCACACCTGGCCCTTCTGGGTCCCGGAACTCCAGGACTTCCTGTCGTACACCTACGGCCCCACCACCCCGCCCACCTGCCCGAACGGCTGGGGGCCCCCGACCCCGTGACCGACGGGCGCCCGGCACCCAGGCATTCTTGACCGAGCGTTCCAGAGATGCCTATGATCTTGTGCATGGCCAGGACCAAGGAATTCGATCCGGACGCCGCGCTGCAGTCAGCTCTGGAGCTGTTCTGGCGCCGTGGTTACGAAGCCACGTCGGTGGCCGATCTGGTCGAGCACCTCGGGATCGGCCGGGCCAGTCTCTACGCGACCTTCGGCACCAAGCACGACCTGTACCTCAAGGCGCTGGAGCGCTACTCCGAGTCGACGCTCCCCGGGCTCCTGGCCGAGCTCTCCCGCCCGGGCCCCGCCCTGCCGGCGGTGCGAGGCGTCGTACGCCGCTTCGCGGCCGAGGCGGGCTCCCCGGAATTCCGGCTGACCGGCTGTTTCCTCACCAACACCGCCACCGAACTGGCCCCGCACGACCCGAAGGCCGCCCGTCGGGTCGAGAGCGACTGGGACCGCCTCGAAACACTGCTCCACGCGGCCCTCTCCCGGGCCCGGGAACAGGGCGAACTCCTGCCGGACCGCGACCCCCGCGCCCTGGCCAGGCTCCTCCTGGTCCTGATGCAGGGGATCCGGGTCGTCGGCAAGGCGACCGAGGACCCGGCGCGCGTCCGGGACGCGGCCGAGCAGGCCCTCGCCCTCCTGGACCCGCACGCCTGATCCACACGGGCACTCAGCCCCTCTTTTTTGCTGCCCTCATATTGAACCGTTCGTTCCAATAAGGAGATTTTCGTGAGCCGCTTCACCGACAAGAGCGTCCTGGTCACCGGTGCGGGCACCGGCCTCGGCCGCGCCATCGCCCTCGCCTTCGCGGCCGAAGGGGCCCGCGTGATCGCCGCCGGACGCACCGCGGCCACCCTGGAGGAGACCGTCGCCCTGGTCCGGGCCGCGGGCGGCACCGCGGAGGCCGTCACCGCCGACGTCACCGACTCCGACCAGGTCCGCGCCCTCGTCGAGCGCGGCGTCGCCCTCTTCGGCGGCCTCGACATCGCCGTCAACAACGCGGGGATACTCCGCGGGACCGCCCCGACCGCCGACATCACCGAGGAGGACTGGGCGGCCGTCCTGCACACCAACGTCACCGGCGTCTGGCTGTCGATGAAGCACCAGATCGCCCACATGCGCACCAGCGGCGGCGGCGCGATCGTGAACGTCTCGTCCAACCTCGGCACCCACCAGCGCATCCCGAACGCCGCCGCCTACCTCACCTCCAAGGCGGCCGTCACCACCCTCACCCGCGCCGCGGCCCTCGACCACATCGGCGAGGGGATCCGCATCAACGCCGTCAGTCCCGGCGCCTCGGCCGGCCCGATGTCCCTGCTCCCCGGCGAGAGCGAAGCCGACCGCGCCGAGCGGGTCAAGACGCAGAACCCGCTCGGCCGGGTCGCCGAGGCCGAGGAGATCGCCGCCGCCGTGCTCTACCTGGCCTCGCCCGCGGCCGGCGCCGTCGTCGGCGCCGACCTGGTCGTGGACAGCGGCTCGTCCGCCTGACGCGCGCGCGGGGTCAGCGCGCGGCCGGGGCGCCGAGGCGCTGGAGGTAGTACTCGCGACCGCCGAAGATGGTGTCGAAGCCGCTGTACCCGGCCAGGTAGAGCGCGCCGTCGGGCGTGGTGGCCAGCGATGACACCCCGTCGAGGCCCGCCTGGACGCCGCTCACGGCCTCCCACGCGGCGCCGGTCCAGCGGACCAGCTTCGGACCCTTCCCTCCGGAGACGCCGAGGTGGACGCGCCCGTCGTACACGGCGAAGGATCGGGCGAAGTCGGCTCCCGGGACGTCACGGCGGGTCCAGGCGGCGCCGTCCCAGTGCAGGACGTACGCCCCGGCGCTCGGCGTGCCCAGGCCCTTCTCGTCGAGGATGTGCCCCGCCACCCAGACGTCGTTGGGCCCGCTGCTCCTGACCGAGTCCAGCAGGGTGCTGACCTTGGCCGTCGCCGGCACCGGTACCTCGGTCCACCGGGTGCCGTCGTAGTGGAGGGCGAGGCCCTGGAAGCGGTCGTTGGCCAGGCCGCCCGCGGAGCGGTGGCCGACGGCCCAGATGTCGTTCTCCGCCCGTACGTCGAGGCCGTCGAGGCCGCCGTGGATCTGGTCGAAGGCGGTGGTGTTCCAGGACGTCCCGTTCCAGTGCGTCACCGCCGGGGACCCGTTCGCGCGGGAGTTGCCGACGGCCCACAGGCTGTTGCGGCTGACGGCCTTGGCCGCGATGAGTTCGAGCTTCTGGGTGTCCGGGCTGAGGTTCCCCGACCACGAGGTCCCGTCGTAGTGGTTCACCCGGAAGACACCGGTGCTCGTGTCCTTGCGACCGATGGCCCAGACGTCGTCGTTGGCCGTGCCGGCCAGCGTGGCGATGCCCGCGTCGGCCGGTGGCGTCAGCTCCTTCCAGCTGTTCCCGGTCTTCTGGTACAGCTTTTCCGAGACCCTGCAGCTGCCGCAAAGGGGCCGCAGGGTCTTCCCGACGGCGCTCTCGGCGTCGAACGGGAGGATGTACGAGCCACCCTGCCCGGCGACGGGCTGGGGCAACGTCTCCCAGACCGGCGCCGCGGCGTTCGCCGGCGCGGCGGCCAGCGCGACGCCGGCGACGGCCGTCACCGCGGCCGCACGCAGGGTGCGGCCGATGTTCGTGATCATTTCCTTCTCCATCACCGTCGTACGGACGGCCGGGGCGACGGGCGACGACCGTGCCCCCGCACCCTCGGCACACTGGTGCGAAGTCTGATGTCGCCACGTATCCGCCGGCTATGCCCCACTTATTCCGGTGACTTCATGCCCCTATCTGTGACCATGCGTCAAGAAAGGCTCACAACAGCGGACTTGGTCGCCCTTGGCGAGGGCGAACGGGTCGCGGGCGTGGGCCAGGTCCTCGCCCACGTAGGCGGGCGCCGCCACGCACCTGCACGACGTCGTCCGCCCGCGGCCCCGGCGGCAAGGGCCAGCCCGGGCGTGTCACGGGGCCACCGGGTCCGGTGGGACGGTGCGACCGCGTCTCGGAAAAAGATGTTTGAAACGGCAACCTTTCCGCTCCGGGCGGCCACTTAGGGGGGTACCGACGAGGGCGAGCCGTGATCAGCGGCCCCACGCCCTCCGCGTCAACACCCGATCGGAGCCCCACATGTCACCAGGCAACCCGAGATCCCCCGGACAGCCGATGCCTCGGGATCGCACGCCCCGCCGTAGCCGGATGGTCCGGCACGTGGTCGTGGGGGCGGTGGCGGTGCTCGCCGCCTCGACCGGTGTCGGCGCCCTGGCGCCCAGCGCGGGCGCCGCGCCGACCGTCCGCATCAGTGTGGATGCCGGCACCTCCTTGGGCACCGTGCCCACAAGTGGTGTCGGCCTCAACACGGGCTTCGGCGACGAGCACATGGGGGACCCGAAGGTGACATCGTTGATGAAGGCCGCGGGAGTCCGGCAACTGCGCTATCCCGGCGGCTCCGGCGCGGACGACTACCACTGGAAGACCCACACCTCCGGCGACGGCAGCGGCTGGATCCCCTCCAACACCGACTTCGACCACTTCATGGCCACCGCGCGGAAGGTCGGCGCCCAGCCGATCCTGACCGCGAACTACGGTTCCGGCACCCCCCAGGAGGCCGCCGACTGGGTCAAGTACGCCAACGTCGACAAGGGTTACGGCGTGAAGTACTGGGAGATCGGCAACGAGGTCTACGGCAACGGGCACTACGGCAACGGCAAGGGCTGGGAAACCGACACCCACGCCGACAAGAGCCCGAAGGAGTACGGAAAGAACCTCGTCGCCTACTCGAAGGCGATGAAGGCCGTGGACCCGAAGGTGAAGATCGGAGCGGTGCTCACCACCCCCGGCGGCTGGCCGGACAAGGAGAAGGCTCCCGGTGACACCGCCGACTGGAACCACACGGTGCTCTCCATCGCGGCAAGCTCGATCGACTTCGTCATCGTCCACTGGTATCCGGGTGGCACCACCACGGCCGACCTGCTGAACACCCCCTCCAAGATCGCCGCCACCACGTCCGAGCTGCGCTCGCTGATCGCCAAGTACACGGGCTCGCGCGCCGCTTCGGTGGAGATCGCGGTCACCGAGACCGACGGCGTCGGCTCGCCCGCCCTGACCAGCCAGGCCGCGGCCCTGTTCGCGCCGGACACCTACATGACCTGGTTCGAGCAGGGTGCCACCCACGTGGACTGGTGGAACCTGCACAACGGCACGGACCAAGCACCCACCACCGTCCACGGCCAGACCGACTACCAGGACGGGGGCATTCTCTCCGCCGAAACCTGCGCCGGGGGGAAGTGCCAACCGCCGCGCGACACGCCCTTCCCCACCTACTGGGGCATCCGCTCACTGACCGCACTGGCGCAGCCCGGCGACACCATGGTCAAGTCGTCCTCGGGCGACTCGTCGGTTGCCGTGCACGCGGTGCGGAGCGGCGACGGCGGTCTGAACGTCATGCTGGTCAACAAGAGCCCGCAGAACGCGGCGCCGGTGTCGCTCTCGTACGCCGGATTCACCCCGGCGGCCGGGGCGGTCACGACCGTCTCGTATGCCAAGGGAGACACTGCCCTGACGGCGGCGCAGCGGGGCACGGCGGACGCACAGACGCTGCCGCCGTACTCGATCACGACCCTTCAGCTGAAGCCCGCGTCGGGGACCGCCGGCGCTGCCAAGCCGACGCCCGCCCACACGCCGACCGCCGCCACGCCGGTCGTCACCGCCTCCGGAACGACCGGCACCCGTGCGCAGGCGGAGCGCGGCGTACCCGTCGGCCGGCCGACCCCGGGCAGCACGTCCGGCGGCCTGGCCTCCACCGGGGTGAGCAACACCATCGCCTACAGCGCCCTCGGTGGCCTGCTGGTCATCGCGGCCGGCATCGTGCTGGTGCTTCGCGGACGTCGCCGCGGGGCTTCGCACGGGAAGTGAGACCGCGTGAGGGCCGACGGCCCGGCAGCGACGCCACCCACCCGTGGCGCGCGCCGGGCCGTCGGCCTCCGCGTCGGTGTCGCCGTCGGCGTCGGTGGTCAGGTGACGAACAAGGCCGGCGTCAGTAGCCGACGTGGAAGGTGGCGTCGGCCTTCTCCGTGGCGGTGGCGATCGGGTCGATGCGCAGGACGTAGCCGGTGTGCCGGATGTAACGCGTCGGGAAGTTGTGCGAACGGAAGGACGACCAGGAGGAGTCGGCCAGGCCGGCGGTCCTGTGGAACGTGGCGTCCGCGGCGAAGATCGCGGTGCCGTCGTTCTCTTCCAGCCGCAGGTCGTAGTTGGAGTGCCGCAGATAGCGGGTCGGGAAGTCGACCGACTGGAAGGACACGCCCGCGCTGTCGGCCAGGCCGCGTACGAGCTTCCACTGCGACTCGGTGTACGGGTCGAACGGGTAGACATCGATCCGGGCGACGGAGTTGGCGTGACGGACGTAACGGTCGGGGTAGTTGTAGGACTTCAGCCGGTTCCAGGCGGGGCTGCCCCACTTCGCCACGAGGTTGTCGTACTCGGTCATGGTGATCGTCGCGATCGTGCAGTGCTTGGAGTTGAGCGGCTGGGTGTAGAGGCGCTGGTCGAGCGGGGTCCAGGTGCCGGCGGCGAGGTCGTTGCTCTGCCAGGCGTAGAAGACGCCGTTCGGCGAGTAGGTGTCGCCCCACAGGTACCAGGATCCGGAGGTCAGGGACTTCACCAGGGTCGGCGCCTCGGTGGCGCCGTGAGCGGTCGCCGTGCTGAAGGGCGTGAAGCTGCCCGGATCGAGGGTGGTCGACCGCGCGCCGACCAGGGTCTCGTCCCTCTTGTGGTAGAGGTAGTTGACCCCGTTGACGCCCGCGGCCAGAGTGCCATCGATGATGTCGTAGCCGGGATCGAAGAAGACCTGCGGGGACGACGCCGTCTGGAAGTCGGTGGTGTAGTTCACCATGATCACGCCGTGGCCGCTGGCGTTGACGGACGAGTAGATGATCCCGTACGCGCCCCGGCCGGCGTCCCAGAACGACTCGGGCGCCCAGCTGTGGGTGACCATGTCGTGCAGCTTCAGGCGTCGGTAGCCCGTGAAGCCGCGCAGGTCCGCGGAGTCCCAGACGTGGATGTACTGACTGTTGTAGCCCCAGTCGAAGCCCTTGAGGTCGGTGGCGAGTACGACGAAGGTGCCGTCCCGCTTGCGCATGATGAACGGATCGCGCAGGCCGCCCGCACCCGCGGTCGGGGTCACCACGGGGTTGTTCTGGTTGAGCGGCATCCAGCGCAGGCCGTCGGTGCTGACGGCCACGTGCAGGCCGTAGTTGGCGTCCAACAAGGCCGCGGACTCGGTGAAGTAGCCCATGACGTAGGCCGCGTCCGCGGCGTAGGCGGGCCGCGCGCCCAGGGCCAGCGTTCCGGACAGGGACAGCGGGACGGTGGCGGCCATACCGAGGAACAGGCGGCGCGACGGGTGGGGGCCGGGGCCGGTCGTTGCGGTCATTCGCGCTCCAGGGTGCGTGGGGGCGGGCGGCCGTTCTCGGCGGTCGCGGCACGCACCGTCGCAGTGCTGGGCGGGGGCGCCCGGACCGCGGGATGCAGCGGGTCCCGCGGGTGGTCGATTGTTAGCGCTAACAATCCATTCAGCCGGATCGCGCGGCAGATGAGAGCGGCTCGGTGGCCATCACTATGGGTCAGCCCGAATAGCGCGTCAAGGTCACGCGCAAGGTCGTCCCGCTGGCCGGCCAGCACTCCGTCTGCGCTATTGGGGGATGGTGACCAGGATGCGGCCGTGGCCACCGCCGGCGTCGACGTGGTCGTGGGCCTTGGCGATGTCGTCCAGCGGATAGCGCTCGCGGACGTCGACGGTGAGGGCGCCGACGGCGGCCGCGGAGGTGAGGTCGCGGGCGGCCTGACGCTTGGCCTCGGCGGGGAAGTCGTCGCTGCCGAGCAGCCGCAGGGTGACGTTGTTGAACAGCAGCGGCCAGAAGGGGATCTCGGTGCGGTCCGTGCGGGTGGCGTAGGCGGCGATGACGGCGCTGTCGGCGGCGACGGCGTTGTCGAGGTCGGCGTTGTCCGACAGCGCGACCTCGATGATCCGGTCGACGCCCCGCGGCGCGTACGAGCGGATGGCCGCGGCGGCCTCGCCGGTGTCCAGGGCGACGGCGTGGGCGACGACGGCCGGGTCGACGCGGTCGAGGTCCGCGGTGCGGCGGACGGTCGCGATCACGGTCGCGCCGGCCCAGTGGGCGAGCTGGGCGGCCAGCGAGCCGACGCCGCCGAGGACTCCGTGGACCAGGACCAGTCGGCCGTCGACCGGGCCGTCGACGAAGACGGTGCGGTGGGCGGTGATACCGGGGATGCCGAGGCTCGCCCCCAGCTCGTCGCCGAGGTGGTCTGGCAGGGGTACGGCCAGATCCGCGGGGACGACGGTGTACTGGGCAGCCGTGCCGAAGGGGCGGTAGGACTGGGCGCCGTACACCCAGACCCGCTGTCCGACGCGACGGGCGTCGCCGTGGGCGCCCACGGCGTCGATGACCCCGGCGGCGTCGCTGTGCGGGATCACCCGCGGGAAGGGCATGGACGAGCCGAGCCAGCCGCGCCGCTTCTTGGTGTCGCCGGGGTTGACACCCGAGACGGTGACGCGGACGCGGACCTCGCCGGGACCGGGGACCGGATCGGGGAGTTCACCGACGTGCAGGACATCGGCGGCCGGGCCTTGGTCGTCGTACCAGGATGCAAGCATGGGGGTATCTCCGTGGACGGTCAGCTCGCGGGAGCGGCGGGTGTGTGCGGATCGCTGTCGGCGCGTCCGGTGCCGAATACGGGCGGTTCCTCCCCGAGGGTCTCGCGCAGCCAGGTCCGCTCCGCGCGGCTGGTGGCGCGGGCGGTGAGCAGCATGCCCCGCCGGTAGGGGTCGGCGACTTCCTCGGCACGCAGGGGCCGCTCGTCGGCGTAGAAGAAGCTCGCCGGTTCTTCCAGGAACTCCAGCCGTCTGCGCAGCACCGCGTGCTGTTCGGCCACGTCGGGCAGGTGGGAGAGGAAGGCCAGGACGATGTAGAACCGGGTGAAGTCGGTGATCTCGTGGTCGGCGGGCTTGCGCAGGCGTTGAAGCATGTCGGCGCGCCCGGCCGCGGTCAGGCTGAGCACGTATCGGGCCGCCCCCGCGGCCGGGTCGGCGCGCCGCTCGATCAAGCCCGCCTTGGTCAGGCGGTTGATCGCCGGATACAGGCTGCCGTCACTGACCGGCCGCGTGTAGCCGGTCAGCTGTGAGACACGGCGGCGCAGCTCGTGTCCGGGCAGGAGGGCCTCGGCGAGGAAGCCGAGTATCGCGAGTTCCAGCATGACCCCATCTTCGCACGCCTACATCGAATCGATGTGAACATCGATTCGATGTTACGCTCGCAGGTATCCGACCGAACGTCTCAGGAGAGGCACAGCAAGATGCCGTCGCAGTCCACCGGGTCAGTGATGATCCGCTTCGTCGAGTTCATCAACACGGGCAACGAGGACCTCGCCCGCGAGGTCATTTCTCCGGACGCGGTGTTCCACGCGCCGAGCCACCCGGAACCGCTGAGGGGGCCCGATGGGTACATGGAAGTCCTCGGGATGATGCGCAGCGCCTTCCCGGACGTCCAGTGGACGCTGGAGGAGACGGTCACGGAAGGAGACACCGTGGCCGCGCGGTTCACCATGCGGGGAACCCACGACGGTGAATTCTTCGGGATCCCGGCAAGCGGCAACACGATCTCGGTGCAGGCCATGAACTTCTACTACCTGGCAGACGGCCGGATCGTCGGCGAACGGGGCCAGCCCGACCTCCTCGGGGTGATGCGGCAGATCGGTGCCGTACCGGCGCAGTGAGGCAGACGGTCGCCTCCTCCACCATGCGCGAATCCCCCGCGTCCTGGCCTGCGTGGCAGGCGGCATCAGCGCGGTCGCGGCCTCCGCTGCGGTGGCGCTAACCGTTGACGGCCGGAATCACCTGCTGCCCGTACGCATCGATGGTGGCCTCACGGGCATCGTGCATGGCGTAGAGGGCGAACTGGTCGACGCCCAGGGCGCGCAGGGCTCGGA
The DNA here is from genome assembly GCF_055565515.1 of Streptomyces sp. NPDC028419. Classification (NCBI taxonomy): domain Bacteria; kingdom Bacillati; phylum Actinomycetota; class Actinomycetes; order Kitasatosporales; family Streptomycetaceae; genus Streptomyces; species Streptomyces sp. NPDC028419. Next base: position 156,773 of record NZ_JBVHUE010000011.1, read on the forward strand.
GTTTGGCGAGGTGCGCCTCGGCCGGGCCCAGGAGGCAGAAGCGGTCGACGATCTCGTCGGGGACGAAGTCGGTGGACGGGTTCCCGGCCCGGCCGTGGTGGCTGTAGTCGTACCCCTGGCGGGACTTGACGTACTCGGTCAGCTCCTCGGGAACCATCGAGGAGTGCTCCCCGTAGCGGGAAACCAAGTCGGCCACGTGATTGCCGACCATCCCCCCGAACCAGCGGCACTGGTCGCGGGCGTGGTCCAGTGCCTGTGCCGAGTCGTCAGCCGTGACGTACGCCGGGGCCGCCACGCAGATGGTGATCGCGGAGGGGTCCCGGCCGGCCTCGGCCGCGGCCTGGCGGACCGCCTTGATCATCCACTCGGTGAGGTAGAGGTCGGCGAGTTGCAGGATGAACCCGTCGGCCTTCTGTCCGGCGAGTGCGAGGGCCTTGGGCCCGTACGCCGCCATCCACACGGGCAGCTTCCCGTCCCGGATCCACGGAATCCGTAGCGGCTTCCCGTCGACCTCGGCCTCACGCCCCTCCGCCAGGTCACGGATGACGTCGATGGCCTCGCCGAGGCGGGCCAGGGTATTGGGCGCGCGCCCGGCGACCCGCATCGCCGAGTCCCCGCGCCCGATACCGCAGACCGTGCGGTTGCCGTACATGTCGTTCAGCGTCGCGAAGGTGGAGGCCGTCACCTCCCACGTGCGGGTGCCGGGGTTGGTGACCATCGGACCCACGTGCATGCGCTGAGTGTGGGCCAGGATCTGGCTGTAGATGACGAACGGCTCCTGCCACAGCACGGCCGAGTCGAACGTCCAGCCGTAGCGGAAGCCATTGCGCTCGCCGCGCTTCATGAGGCTGACGACCTCGGAGGCCGGCGGGTCGGTTTGCAGGACGAGGCCGAAGTCCATGCATGGCTCCTTGCTACTGCGTTCGGGTGTGGGTGCGGCTTACAGGTACTGGCAGGTGGAGCGGTGGACGAAGGCCCCGTGACCGGCCCGCCCGGTGTACTCCCGGCGGTCGATGACCACCTCGCCGCGCGAGAGCACGGTGTCGACGCGTCCGGTGATCCGCCTGCCCTCGTACGCCGAGTAGTCCACGTTCATGTGGTGCGTCTCGGCGGAGATGACCTGCTCGGCGTGCGGATCGTAGAGGACGATGTCGGCGTCGGAGCCCGGCGCGATGGTGCCCTTCTGCGGATAGAGGCCGAACATCCGGGCCGGGGTCGCGCACGCGATCTCGATCCAGCGACGCCGGCTGATGTGCCCGTCCAGGACCGCCTGGTGCAGGAGGTCCATGCGGTTCTCCACGCCCGGCAGCCCGTTCGGGATCTTGGAGAAGTCCCCGCGGCCCAGCTCCTTCTGACCGCGGAAGCAGAAGGGGCAGTGGTCGGTGGAGACCACTTGGAGGTCGTTGGTCCGCAGCCCCCGCCACAACGCCGCCTGGTGCTCGCGGGGGCGCAGCGGGGTGGAGCAGACGTACTTGGCGCCCTGGAAGTCGGGCTCCTCCAGGTTGTCGGTGGACAGGAAGAGGTACTGCGGACAGGTCTCGCCGAAGACGGGCAGACCCTTGTCCCGGGCCGCCGCCAGCTCTGCCACCGCCTCCTCCGCCGAGACGTGCACGACGTACAGGGGAGAGCCGGCCACCCGCGCGAGCTGGATCGCGCGGTGGGTGGCCTCCGCCTCCAGGAGGACCTTGCGGACCTCGCCGTGGTGGCGCGGGTCCGTCTCCCCGCGCGCCAGGGCCTGTTCGACGAGGACGTCGATCGCGATGCCGTTCTCGGCGTGCATCATGATCAGCCCGCCGTTGCCCGACGCCCGCTGCATCGCCCGCAGGATCTGCCCGTCGTCCGAATAGAACACGCCCGGGTACGCCATGAACAATTTGAACGAACTTACGCCTTCTTCGACGAGTCCATCCATTTCCTTGAGGGAATGTTCATTGACGTCGGACACGATCATGTGGAACGCGTAGTCGATCGCACATTTACCGTCGGCCTTCGCGTACCAGGTGTCCAAGCCTTCCCGCAGCGAGTGTCCTGGTGTCTGCACCGCGAAGTCGACGATCGTCGTCGTCCCGCCCCAGGCCGCGGCTCGGGTCCCGGTCTCGAACGTGTCCGACGCGAAGGTGCCACCGAACGGCAGCTCCATGTGCGTGTGCGCGTCGACCCCGCCCGGGATCACATACTTCTGCGAGGCGTCGATCACCCGGTCGGCGGTCCACTGCTGGCTGCCCGGCGTCGCCATCGCCGCGACACGGCCGTCCTCGATGAGAACATCCGCATGCAACTCGTCGGAAGCCGTCACGACAAGGCCACCGGTAATGAGGGTTCTGGTCATGCCCGAGAATTCCCTTCGCCTTGCGATTGCGAACCAAGAGGGGCAGCGCTAGTCCAGGGTGCGCAGGGCCTGGGCGAGGATCTCCGCGCCCTCTTCCGCCTCGGCGACCGTGAGGGACAGCGGTGGTGCGATGCGCAGCACGCTGGTGTTGTAGCCGCCGCCCTTGCCCAGGAGCAGTCCTCCGGTGCGGGCGGCCTCCAGGACGGCCGCGGCCGCCTCCGGGTCGGCCTGGTCACTGCCGGGCCGGGTCAGTTCGATGCCCGCCATCAGGCCCCGGCCGCGCACCTCCCGTACGGCGGGCACGCCGGCGGTGACGGCGCGAAGCCGCTCCAGCAGCAGGCCGCCGACCCGGCGGGCGTTGCCCTGGAGGTCGTGTTCGAGGAGGTAGCCGAGGTTGGCCAGGCCCGCGGCCATGGTGACCGGGGATCCGCCGAAGGTGGAGATGGAGTTGGAGTCCAGGCAGTTCATGATCTCGCCGCGGGCGACGACGCCGCCGATGGACATGCCGTTGCCGATGCCCTTGGCGAAGGTCAGGATGTCCGGCGGGCCGTTCTGGGCGTGGGCCTGCCAGCCCCAGAAGTGCTCGCCGGTACGGCCCCAGCCGGTCTGCACCTCGTCGCTGATCCAGAGGATGCCGTGCCGGTCGAGGACCTCGCGGAAGGCGCCGTAGAGCCCGTCGGGCGGGGAGGTGAACCCGCCGACGCCCTGCACCGGTTCGGCGATCAGGGCGGCCACCTGGCCGCGCGCCTGGCCGAGCACGTCCTCCAGGTCCGCGAGGGCGGCGGCGGTGAAATCGGCGTCGGACAGCGCCGCGAAGGGCCCGCGGTGGCGCACCGCGCCCTGGACGTAGTACGTCTGGAGCGGCGAGAGGCTGGTCGGGGACCAGCCGCGGTTGCCGGTGATGGAGACGGTCGCGAAGGACCGGCCGTGGTAGCTGTTGCGCATCGCCAGGACCTGGTTGGAGCGGCGGTACGTCGTCGCCAGCAGCAGGGCGGTGTCGTTGGCCTCGGTGCCGGAGGTGGTGAAGAAGACCCGGGCGTCGGGGATGCCGGACAGGGCGGCGACCCGCTCGGCGAGTTCGACCATCGGCCGGTTCAGGTACAGGGTGGAGGAGTGGATGATCCGCCCCGCCTGGTCGGCGACGGCCTTGGTGACCTCGGGGAGGGCGTGGGCGGTCATCGTGGTGAGGATGCCACCGAAGAAGTCCAGGTAGCGGTTGCCGTCGGCGTCCCAGACGTGGCGGCCCTCGCCGTGGGTGAGCTCGATGGGGCGGTCGTAGTACAGCGCCAGCCAGTCGGGCATGACGGCCTGGTGACGGGTGTGGAGCGGGATCGGGTCGGTCACGGCTGTACGAGCCCTCCGTAGGCGTCGGGGCGGCGGTCGCGGTAGAAGGCCCACTGGTCGCGGACCTCCTTGATCAGGTCGAAGTCGAGGTCGCGGACCAGGAGTTCCTCCTCCTTGTCGCTGGCGACGTCGCCGACGAACTGACCGCGCGGGTCGACGAAGTAGCTGGTGCCGTAGAAGTCGTTGTCGCCGTACTCCTCCTGGCCGACGCGGTTGATGGCGGCGACGAAGTACTCGTTGGCGACGGCGGACGCGGGCTGTTCCAGCTGCCAGAGGTAGCCGGACAGGCCCCGGGAGGTGGCCGAGGGGTTGTAGACGAGCTGGGCACCGGCCAGGCCGAGGGCGCGCCAACCCTCCGGGAAGTGGCGGTCGTAGCAGATGTAGACGCCGACCTTGCCGACGGCCGTGTCGAACACGGGCCAGCCGAGGTTTCCCGGACGGAAGTAGTACTTCTCCCAGAATCCCTTGACCTGCGGGATGTGGTGCTTGCGGTACTTGCCGAGGTAGCTGCCGTCGGCGTCGATGACGGCCGCGGTGTTGTAGTAGAAGCCTTCGCTCTCCAGCTCGAAGACCGGCACGACGATGACCATGCCGGTCTCGCGGGCGAGCTCCTGCATCCGGCGGACGGTCGGGCCGTCGGGTACGGCTTCCGCCCAGCGGTAGTGCTCGGGCTCCTGCACCTGGCAGAAGTACGGGGCGTTGAAGACTTCCTGGAACCCGATGATCCGCGCGCCCTGGGCGGCGGCCCTGCGCGCGTGCTCCTCGTGTTTGGCGATCATCGACTCGGTGTCGCCGGTCCAGGTGGCCTGGACCAGCGCGGCGCGGACGAGGTGGGCCATGAGCTGCTCCTTGCGACGGGACGCCGGCCTCTACGCACGTAGACGGTGTGCGTAGGGAGTCGAAAGTAAGCCTCGTCACACTCCGGGGCAAGACCACCGCGCACGGATGGCCGAGACGATCAACATAGGTCGCACCGTGGTCGATTGTGTTCAGCCAGGGCCGCAAGTCGGACAGGGGGGCGGGAGGGCCGGGAGGGACGGCCCCGGGGGGCTCAGCCGGTGGGGGCGATTTTGGCCACGCGGAAGGCGTGGACGAGATCCCGGTGGGCGGATCCGGCCAACCCGCGGGCCGCCGCCAGCAACCGCGGCGCGAACCAGCGCGGGTCCCGGCGCGCGAGGGCGGCCGCCTCCTCCGCGGTGCGCACCCGGACGAACGCCGTCAGCAGGGCGTCGGCCTCGCGGGACCGGCCGGCCGCGCCGAGCGCGAGGGCCGCTTCGGCGATCTCCGGGGCGGGGCGGGCGGCGCCCTGGCGCAGCAGCCGCTCGCAGTCGGCGGTGCGGCCGGCGTCGCTCAGGGCGGCAGCGAGGGCGGCCAGCCGGTCGGGGGGCAGCGAGGCCGCCTCCCACAGCAGGGTGGCCCAGTCGGCGCCGAGCCCGGCCCGCTCCAGCTCCCGGGCCAGCCCGGCCAGCAACGCCGCGTCCCACCGGGCGGCCTCGCACAGCAGTGCGTGCGCCTCCCCGGTCCGCCCCCGCCCCCTCAGCTCGATCAACTCGGCCACCAGTACGGGCGTCCCCGCCCCGGGCTCCGGCGCCCCCGCGCCCCCGGGCGCGCCGGCCTCCGTACCCGGCCGGCCCGCCCCCTCCGTACCCGGCAGCCCCCCGGCAGCCGGGTAGCCGAAGCGGGCCCCGCTCGGGGCCGCGGGGTGGAGGGCGTCCGGGGCGTCCGCCAGCCCGGGCGGGGCCACGACCGCCGCGTCGCCTTGCGGCGCGGCTCCGGCGAACCGCGCCCCGCCGCTCCTGCGGGGGCTGCGGGGCTTGCGAGTGCCGCCGCGCCCGCCCGGGGCCGGCGCGGCGACCTCGAACCCGGCCGCGGGGGCCGCCTCCGGCCCGCCCACCGGCGGCCGTTGGCGCGGGACGGCCGGGAGCGGGTGCGCCAGGGCGGTCAGCCGGTCGGCGAGGTCCGCGCAGCGGGAGGCGGCGCGGGCGAGGTCGTCCCGGGTCCAGGACAGCTCCCGGGCCAGCCCGGCGGCGGCCGCCGGGTCGAGCGCGCCGGACAGCCGCGCGGTCAGGTCGTGTACGGCGGCCTCGGAGGCCCCGCGCTGCGCACCGGCGGCCGCGAGCAGCACGTGCAGCTCCGCCTCGCCGCCGGGCTGCCGGTCGTGGGCGAGGACCGCCGCGGCCCGCAACCGGGCCGCGTGGGAGGCCCGTTCGGCCGCGTACGGCGCGCCCCGCAGCTCCGCCAGGTCCTGGAGCAGGGATTCCACGACGTCCCACGGCGGTATCGCGTCCCCGTCGAGACAGGCCCGCATCCCGTCCGGGTCCCGCCGCAGGAATTCCCCGTACCAACCCGCTCCGGGATCCAGGGATCCCGTCAACACCCGGAGATCTGCGGCCAGTTGTGTGATCGCGGTCGAACTCACCGTATCCATCCCCGCATTGGACCCCACCCGTGTTACGGGCGGGCTACGGGAATCTCAAACCCTGACGGCGATCCCGGTGTGCGGACGCTTCCCGCCCCGGGCGAGCAGCGCGGGAAGGTCCACCGCCCAGTACTGCCAGGTGTACTTCTTGGCCAGCAGCTTGCGCACCCGGTTCAGGGTCGCGTCGTCGAGCAGCCGGGCCTCCCCCGCCAGCGCGGTCGCGCCCTGCGGGGAGCGCCCGCGCACGTCGCAGGCGATGACGGAGACCCGCGCGTCGTTGCGGATCCGCTTCACCTTCCAGGTGTCGCTCTTCGTCCAGATGTACACCTCGCCGCCGTCGACCACGAACCACACCGGCGTCGCCACCGGCGTCCCGTCCTTGCGGTAGGTGGTGAGACTGACGTACCGGGACCGGGCCAGCTCCTCAAGAGTCATGGACCGAGACTAGGCGGTCCCCTCTGGAGCCCTGCTCGTAGCCCCGCTCGACGTCCTCGCCGCGCGCGTCCACGACCGGCCCCCGGCCCGTCGCGGGCGCCTCGCCGTGGGTCAGGGTCTCCCAGGCGACGAAGAGGTCGTCGGTCCCGGCCGGTCGCATCGTCTCGACCAGGCGGCGGGTGTACGGGAGGTCCGCGCCGGTCCGCGTCGCGTAGTGGTGCAGGGCCACCTCCAGGTCCGGACCCATGGTCCGCTCGACCTTGCCGCCGCAGAGCCACTGCGGGGGCTCCTCGCCCAGCTGGTACTTCGCGTGGAACTCCAGCGCGGCCTTGATCCGGTCTCCCTCCTCCCCGTAGAGGTCGACGCCCTGGTACCAGGCGGTCTCGGCGATGTGCGCGGAGGCGGCCAGGGAGTAGCCGACGTGCATGAGGTTGCGGCAGGTCTCCTGCGCGACGCCGTCGACGTAGGTGCCCTGGTTGAACCAGTACGCCTTCACCTTGTCCGGGGTGTCGATGGCGGTGTGCGCGGGACCGATCGGGTGCGGACCGTCCTTGCGGAGGTAGAAGTACGCCGGCACCCGCGTGCGGAATCGATCCAGCGACTCCTTGAAGACGGCCTGGTCCTCCAGGAAGACGGCGATGGACAAGGATGCGTCCGTCATCGCCAGTTCCCAGTTGCCGTTGTACGTCGGCACCTGGGCCCGCACCGCGGGCAGATAGGCCGTGCGCAGCATCTCCTTGAAGCGGTCGACCTGCGACTTCTCCCAGTTCGGGTAGTCCGCGTGGACGATCTCGGCGGCCCGCGCCCAGGTGGAGCCGGACCAGGCGGCCTGCAGCCCGCCGTTGTCCTTCTCGTGCCGCTTCATCCGCGCGGACCAACCGTCCATGATCTCGACGGCCTTGCGGACGTGGGCGGTCCGCCCCGTCACCGACCACAGCAGCGCGTGGGTGTAGGCGGCGATGGCGTCCTGGCGTTCGTCCAGGCAGGACTGCGGGCCCGAGTTGAAGGGGCAGGGCACCACGTCGGCCGGGTGGGCGGTGTAGGAGAGCGAGGCGTACTTGCTCCGCAGCAGGTCCTGGTAGGCCGTGCGCCAGGGCTCCTTCCCCTCCGCGACCATCTTCTTCGCGTGTTGGAGCTGGGTGTGGCTGACGACGACGCCGGGGTGACGGAAGACCACGTCGCCCGGCTTCTTGGCATGGGCCCGGCCGTCGGGTGCGGCGCAGGCGGCGAGCAGCAGTCCGCTCGCCAGCAGGGCTCCGACGAGACCGAGACCGAGTCGCTTGGATGCGTTCATGGCTGACACGCCTTCACGCTTGCCCCGCGCCCGGCTCCTCCCACCGCCGATTGGGCCGTTCGGCGGACGAAGACGTCCCGTCAGACGGGTACGAAGGCGCAGCGCCGCATCAGGTCGTCCATCGAGAGGTCGAGGGCGGCGGCGAGGGCGGCGACGGTGAAGAAGGCGGGCGTGGGGGCCCGGCCGGTCTCGATCTTGCGCAGGGTCTCGGCGGAGAGCCCGGCGGCCGCGGCGACCTCGACCATGCTGCGGCTGCCGCGCGACTCGCGCAACAGGGCGCCCAGGCGCTCGCCGCGCTCGCGCTCTTCCGGGGTGAGGGGGGTGCGGACCATGCGTCCATGCTACCCCGCCACCCCAATTTCTATACCGTTACGAGTATCCCGGTATAGAAATACCGGTATAGTAATCGGCATGGTGGAACTCAAGACGGAAGAATCGATCGATGCGATGCGCGCGGCCGGCCGCGTGGTCGGCCGCGCCCTGGGCGCCGTGCGCGCGGCCGCCGACGTCGGCGTGTCCCTGCGGGAGCTGGACACGGTGGCCCGGGAGGTGTTGCGCGAGGCGGGCGCGGGCTCGCCCTTCCTCGGGTACCGGCCGCGGTTCGCGCCGGTCCCCTTCCCCGCGGTCGTGTGCGCCTCGGTCAACGACGCGATCGTGCACGGCATCCCCGACGACTACCGGCTGCGCGACGGCGACCTGGTCAGCATCGACTGCGGGGCGACCCTGAACGGCTGGGCCGGTGACGCGGCGGTCAGCTTCACCGTCGGCCTGGCGCGTCCCGCCGACCTCGCCCTGATCGCGACGGCGGAGCGGGCCCTGGCCGCGGGGATCGCGGCGGCCGTCCCCGGCAACCGCATAGGCGACATCGCCCACGCGATCGGCAGCGTCGGCCGCGCGGCGGGGTACGGCATACCCGACGGCTTCGGCGGCCACGGCATCGGCCGCGCGATGCACGAGGATCCGGGCGTGCCCAACGAGGGCCCGCCGGGGCGCGGCATGAAGCTGCGCCCCGGCATGGTCCTCGCGATCGAGCCGATGCTGGTCGCCGGCGGTACGGACGACTACCTCACCGACGGGGACGGGTGGACCCTGCGGACCGTCGACGGCAGCCGGGCGGCGCACGCGGAGCACACCGTGGCGATCACCACCGCCGGCCCGCGGATCCTCACGGTCCCGTAGGACGCCCGTACCCCTACGGACGCCCGTGCGGGCTGACGACCATCGCGGCGCCGCCGCCGCGCCGGGTGGTCTCGGCGGCCGCGAGCCAGCGGCCGTCCGGGAGCCGCTGGACGCCGGTGGCGGCGCCGATCTCCGGATTCTGCCGGAAGCCCTGCCCCAGGGCCTCCAACTGGCCGCGGACCGGGCTGTTCCACAGCCCGGGTTCCAGCTCGGTGGTGGTCTGGTTGCGCTGGCTGGCGCGCGGCGCGGCGATCGCGTCGACCAGCGGGAGCCCGCGGTCCAGGGTCCCGACGAGGGTCTGGAGCACGGTGGTGATGATGGTGGCGCCGCCCGGGGAACCCACGGCCAGGACCGGCCGCCCGTCCTTCAGGACGATCGTCGGGGACATCGAGGAGCGCGGCCGCTTGCCCGGGCCGGGCAGGTTCGGGTCCGGGACGCCGGCGGCGGCCGGGGCGAAGGAGAAGTCGGTCAGCTCGTTGTTCAGCAGGAAGCCGCGGCCGGGAACGGTGATGCCGCTGCCGCCGGTGGATTCGATGGTGAGGGTGTAGGAGACCACGTTGCCCCAGCGGTCGGCGACCGTCAGGTGGGTGGTGTTCTCCCCCTCGTAGGTGGTCGGGGCGGCCTTCCCGGTGGTGGCGCAGGGGGTGGGGTGGCGCGGGTCCCCCGGCGCGAGCGGACTGGTCAGCGCTTTGTCGGGCGAGATGAGGCAGGCCCGCGAGTCGGCGAACTCCTGGGAGAGCAGCGCTCGGGTCGGGACGTCCTGGGCGGCGGGGTCGCCCACCCATCGCCCCCGGTCGGCGAAGGAGACCCGGGAGGCCTCGATGAACCGGTGCAGGTACTGGGCCTCGGAGAGCTTCCCGAGGTCGCTGCGCTCCAGGATGTTCAGGGCCTCGCCGACGGTGGTGCCGCCGGAGGACGAGGGCGCCATGCTGTAGACGTCCAGGCCCCGGTAGCCCACCCGGGTGGGGGCCTGCCGCTTGGTGTCGTAGGCGCGCAGGTCCTGGGCGGTGAGGTCGCCGGAGCGGACGATCCGGGTGGCGGCCGGGTCGACCGGGGGCTTGCGCACGGCGGCGACGATGTCGTCGGCGATCGGGCCGCGGTAGAGGACGCCGGTGCCCTTGCGCGCGATCTCGGCGTAGGTGGCCGCCAGGTCCGGGTTCTTGAAGGTGGAGCCGACCACGGGGAGCGCTCCCCCGGGCAGGAAGAGCTTCTTCGTGTCCGGGAAGTCCTTGAACCGGTCCTGGTTCAGCTCGGTCTGGGCCCGGAAGGTGGCGTCCACCGTGAAGCCGTCGCGGGCCAGCTTCTCGGCGGGGCGCAGGAGTTGGCCGAGCGGGCGGCTGCCCCACGCGGCGAGGGCGGTGTCCCAGGTGTCGGGGGTGCCGGGGACGCCGACGCCGCGGCCGCTGGTCTGGCCCTGGTCGAAGGGGATCGGGACGCCGTTCTCCTGGAAGAGGGTGGCGGTGGCCGAGGCGGGAGCGGTCTCGCGACCGTCGATGGTGTGCACCCGGCGGGACTTCGCGTCGTAGTAGACGAAGTACCCGCCGCCGCCGACGCCCGCCGAGTACGGCTCGGTGACCCCGAGGGCCGCGGCGGTCGCGACGGCGGCGTCCACCGCGTTCCCGCCCGCGCGCAGGACGGCGATCCCGGCCGCCGAGGCGTCGGCGTCGACACTGGCCACGGCTCCGCCGTAGCCGACGGCGACCGGGGTCTTGGGCGGCGCGGCCGCGTCGGCGGCGGCGGGCGGGGCGGCGGCGGTCGCCGCGAGGGCCGCGGTGAGGGCGAACAGGGGTAACGCGCGTGCGGTGGGACGGCGCATCGAACCTCCACTTAAGGCAATGTGCCCGCGAGCCTAACGGCCGGCCGGCGCCGCGTCAGGAAGGCTCGGATTCCCGCCCCGGCGCCCGCGCCTGGCACGACGGCGAGGTCACCCCCTACGATCCGCCGCATGAACGACGACGTACGCAACATCGTGCTCGGGGTGGTGGCGACCGCCGTCAGCGGCGGTTTCGGCTGGTTCTCCCGTACGTACCTGTGGCGCCGTGCGCTGCGCCGCAAGCAGGCCTTCTTCGGCTTGCCGCCGGGCTCGGACTGCCTGTTCGTGGTGAACCGTCAGATGGGCGGGAGCGAGGGCTCGGTGCACCGCAACGACGCCTTCGCGCTGCTGGAGATATCGGCACTGATCAAGGACTGCGGGGCGAACGTGCAGATCGTCTCGCACGACGGGGTCCGCCAGGGCTTCGGCGAACGGGCCGAGTTCTGCGTCGGCGGGCCGATCTCCAACGTACGGACCACCGCCCACCTCGCCTCGATGCTGCCGGGGGTACGGGTGGACCTCAGCAGCGAGCCCGGGCCGGACCGCGGCGCCATCCACGTCGGCGGCGAGGTCTACCGCTGGGAGAAGGGCGCGGTGGAGCACGTCCTGCTGGCCCGGCTGACGAACGGGCGGGGCGCCCGCCCGGTCTTCCTCATCTCCGGGCAGACCGCCATGAGCAACCAGGCGGGGGCCCGCTACCTGGCCCGCCACCACCAGCGCCTCGCGCGGACCTACGGTGAGGACTCCTTCTGCGTCGTGGTGAAGGTGATCAACTCCGACGCCTACGGGCCGGACGTGGCCGAACTGATGGCGGACGTCACCCGCAGCGCCCGGACACCCGCAGCGGCAGCCGGGTGATCCCGTTGATGAAGTTCGACACCAACCGCTTGGGCTCGCCGGTGAGTTCGGGCGGTGGCAGCACCGCGCGCCATTCCTCGTGGAGCACCCGGAGCTGAAGCCGGGCGAAGTGCGCGCCCAGGCAGACGTGCGGCCCGTCGCCGAAGGAGACGTGCGGGTTGGGCGAGCGGCCGAGGTCGGTGCGGCCCGGGTCGACGAAGACCCGTTCGTCGTGGTTGGCCGCGGCGTGGAAGACGACCACCTTGTCCCCGGCCCGGATCCGGCGGCCGGCCAGCACGGTGTCCCGGGTGGCGGTGCGCCGGAAGCTGAGCACCGGCGGGTGGACGCGCAGGAGTTCGTCCACGGCCCGGTCCACCGGGACCAGGCCGGCGGCGAGTCGCCGGCCGGCTTCGGGGGCGCGGGCCAGGGCGAGCAGTCCGCCGGGGGCGGCCGACCGTACGGTGTCGTTTCCGGCGACGGTGAGCAGGAAGAAGAACATCTCCAGCTCCCCTTCGGCCAGTTCGGCGCGGGCCAGCACGCTCATGAGGTCGTCCGCGGGACGGGCCCGCTTGACCGCGGCCAGCTCGCGCGCGTAGTCGAACATCTCGCCGAGCAGCGCGGGCGAGCGGGGGTCCAGCGGCACCCCGTCCGGGCCGAGCCGCGGCGGGGGCGCGTCGTCGGGATCCTGGTAGCCGATGATCCGTACGGTCCACTCCAGCAGCAGCCCCCGGTCGGCGGCCGGGACGCCCATCAGGTCGGCGAGGCCCAGCAGCGCGTACTCGTCGGTGACCGCGCCCACCACCTCGACCGAGCCGTCCACGGCCGCGTCGCGGGCGGCGGCCAGCAGGCCGCGGGCGCGCTCGCGGACCCGGCCCTCGAAGGCGTCGACCCGGGCCGGGGTGAAGGCTCGGGCGAGCAGCCGGCGCAGCCGGCCGTGGTCCGGGGGGTCCTGGTTGAGCATGGTGCGCCGGATGAAGGGCAGGTCGGCGGGGGCGGGGTCGCGGATCTGGGTGGCCCCGAGGTGGGAGGAGTACCCGGCGTGGTCGCGCAGCACGCGCACCACGTCGGCGTGCCGGGTGACGGCCCAGAAGCCGGGTCCGGCGGGCCAGCCCAGGACCTCCGGCTCGGCCTGCCAGGCCACGGGGTGGTGGTCGCGCAGGATCCGGTAGCGCGCGTGCGGGATGCCCGCGGCGTACGTGCGGGGGTCGAAGACGTCGGGGACGGCGGGGGCACCGCCGGCACGGGGGACGTGGTCCATGGGGCCACGGTGACGGGCGGGCGCGGCGCACCGCAAGGGGGCGGGCCCGCTCCGGGGCGGGACGTCGGCGCGCCGCCGGGTCAGCGCGCGAGCGGACAGCGGCGCGGGCTCATGGGCCCGTCCTCGGTCACCAGCACCACCTCGGCCTTGGCCGAGGCGTCCACCGAGACGGCGGCCGTGCACACCAGCTGGTCCTTGGCGGTGTCGGACAGCTCCGCGTCGAGGACGTAGGGGAGCCGGACGGTCACCTGCTTCGCGGTGCGGTACTCGACGCGCACCGGTCCGACCGCCTTGTCGGTCCGCGCCGGCAGCTCGGTGCTGAGCCCGGAGTCGCGCTCCTGGGTACCGGGGCCCGACAGGAGGCGGCCGAGCAGCGCGCCGGTGGACACGCGCGGGTCGCGCAGGACGCTCGGCGCGAGCCGCCCGTCGGGGGCCACGAAGTAGAGGACGTCCGCGCTCCGGGGCGCGGCGACCGGGACGTTCGCGGCCCGGCCGCTCTCGACCACCCCCGTCGGCTCGATCCCGCAACCGGCCAGCGCGACCGCGCCCACCAGGGCGAGGGCGACCGGCGGCGCGCTGCGCACGCGGTTCCAGCGGCTCATGCGCCGGCCTCCAGCGGCATGTCCACGGTGAAGACGGCGCCGCCGGACGGGCCGTTGGCGGCCCTGACCGTGCCGCCGTGCAAGCGGACGTTCTCCAGGGTGATGGCGAGGCCGAGCCCGCTGCCGGCCGACCGGGTACGGGCCGCGTCCGCCTTGTAGAACCGGTCGAAGATGTGGGGCAGTGCCTCCGGGGCGATCCCGGGGCCGCTGTCGGCGACCTCGACGGTGAGCCGCTCGCCCTCGGGGTGCGGGCCGGTGCGGGCGGTGATCCGTACCGGGGCGCCGCCGTGCCGCAGGGCGTTGCCGACCAGGTTGGCGAGGACCACGTCGAAGCGGCGGGGGTCGAGTCGGGCCCTGATGCCCTCCGGAAGGTCGGTGACCACCTCGTCCGCGCCCCAGTGCCGCCGTTCCAGGGTCTTGCCGACCGCCTCGGTGAGGTCGACGTCGTCGAGGTTGAGTCCGGCGGCGCGGGCGTCGAAGCGGGAGATCTCCATCAGGTCCTCGACGAGCACGGCGAGCTTGCCGGTCTCGGCGCTGATCAGCCGCAGCGCCTTCGCGGTGTCGGGGTCGAGGCGTTCGGCGTCCTCGTCGAGGACCTCGGTGACGGCGAGCATCCCGGCGAGCGGGGTGCGCAGCTCGTGCGAGACGTCGGCGGCGAACCTGCGGGCGCGGGCCTCGGCCTGCTGGAGTTCCTCGACGGACCGTTCGAGGGCGCCGGCGGTCTCGTTGAAGGTCTGGGCGAGCCCGGCCAGCTCGTCGGCCCCCCTGACCTCGATCCGGGTGTCGAGGCGGCCGCGGCCCATGCGCTGGGCGGCGGTGCGCAGGTTGCGGACCGGCCGCAGCACGCTGCGGGCGGCGAGGAGCGCGGGGACGAGGGCGACGGCGAGGCCGGGCAGGGCGCCGGTGCGTGCCGCGTCGACCATCAGGGCGACGGTCTGCTCCTCGCTCAGCAGCGGCATGACGGCGTAGAAGACGGCGCCGGTGGGTTGGGTGAGGCCCCCGCGGCTGAAGACGGAGGGCACGCCGATGACCAGGTGGGCGCGGCCGTCGGTCTCGACCCGCTGGAAGGCGGCGTGCGGGTTGACCTTGATCTGGTTGCGCAGCTTCGCGCTGACCAGGGACGAGGTGACCGGTCCCGCGAGGTCGGAGGAGACCCGCAGGGACCCGTACTCGCCGTAGACCGTCCAGGCGTGCGGCTTGCCGCGCTTGCCCAGCTCGGTGACCTGGCTCTGGAGGCCGGTCCGGTCGATCGGCAGCGCCGTCCCCGCGGCCTCCAGCTGTTCGCGGAGCGTGGCCACGGCGGTGTCCTGGCTCTGGGTGAGGATCGCGGTGCGCGCCTGCCGGTAGGTGAGGGCCGCGGTGGAGACGGCGCTGATCGCCGCGACGAGGAGGAAGGCGGCGATCAAGCGGCTGCGCAGGCCCAGGGGGGCGATCCGTCGCACGGGGGCCTACAGGGGGCCGAAGCGGTAGCCGAAGCCGCGCACGGTCTGGACGTAGCGGGGGCTGCCGGGGACGTCCTCGATCTTGTTGCGCAGGCGCCGGACGCAGGCGTCCACGAGGCGGGCGTCCGCGTGGTAGCTGTGCTCCCACACGTATTCGAGGAGCTGCTGGCGGCTGAAGACCTGCTCGGGCGAGGCCGACAGGTGCAGCAGCAGCTTGATCTCGCTCGGGGCGAGGGCGACGTGGCCGCCCTTCTTCGCGACGGTCAGGCCCGCCCGGTCGATGGTCAGCTCGCCGTGGTGCTCGGTGCTCTGGGGGCCGGCCGGGGCGGTGAGGCGGCGCAGCACGGCCTTGATCCGGGCCTCGATGACCTCGGTGCGGGCGGGCTTGACGATGTAGTCGTCGGCGCCCGCCTCCAGTCCGACGACGACGTCGAAGTCGTCGCCGCGCGCGGTCAGCATGATGACCGGGACCTGGCTGGTCTCGCGGATGCGGGTGCAGACCTGGACGCCGTTGATGCCGGGCAGCATCAGGTCGAGCAGGACGAGCTCGGGCCGGAATCCGGCGAGTTGGGCGAGGCCCGCCTCACCGGTCTCGGCGGCATGGACCTCGTGGCCGCGTCTGCGCAGGCCGAGTGCGACCCCTTCCCTGATGGAGGGGTCGTCCTCTATGAGCAGTACGCGTGGCATGCGGTCATTGTCCCAGGTGCTTGGAGCCGGTTATTCACCCTATCGGCCCAGTTTGCGCCACAAGGAGTCCAGCAGGTCGGTGATCTCGGTCAGCCGCAGGGGGCGGGCGAGGAGTACGACGGTCAGGGCGAGGGCCACGGTTCCCGCGGCCAGCGCGGCGAAGGTGCCGAGCCCGTCGGCGGCCCGGGCGGCGGCGTGGCCGGCGGCCCCGGCCGGCAGGCAGGCGACCACCAGCCGCAGGTGGGTGCGCAGGGCGGTGGCGCGCCGCCGCGCGTCGATGCCGGCGGTGGTGCCGGCGGCGGTCCGCGGTCCCAGCCGGCGGGCGAGGGCGTACGCCGTCACGCCGGCGCCCGCGAACAGGGCGACGGTGTAGGCGCCGGCCATGCCCGTGACGGCCCAGCGCGGCGGCAGCAGGAAGTAGGCGGCGGCCGCCAGGGAGCCGTTGAGGACCGCGATCACCAGGTTCAGGAAGAACGGGGTGCGGGTGTCGGACAGGGCGTAGAAGCCGCGCGAGAGGACGTACTGCCCGGAGAAGGCGATCAGGCCGGGGGCGAAGGCGATGAGCATGCCCGCCATGACCTCGATGTCGGCGGCGCCGGTGCGCCCGTACTCGAAGACGCTGCCCATGACCCAGGGGGCGAGGGCGGCGAAGAGTGCGGCCGCCGGGACGACGAGGGCGGCGCTGGTGCGCAGCGCGTAGGACACGTCACGGCGCACCCGGCCGAGGTCGCCGTCCGCGGCGGCCGCACTCATCCGCGGCATCAGGGCGGTGACCAGGGAGACGGTGATGATGCCCTGGGGGACGATCCACAGCTGGTAGGCGTTGCTGTAGGCGGTGTAGCCCGCGCCGCCCGACAGCCCTTCCAGGGCGGCCCGCTGCCCGGTGGTGGTGGACAGCCTGGTGATCACCCAGTAGGCGATCTGGTTGGTCAGGACGAGCATGACCAACCAGCCCGCGTTGCGCAGCGGCCGGCCGAGACCGCCGCCGCGCCAGTCGAAGCGGGGGCGCCAGCGGAAGCGGGCCGCGCGCAGCGAGGGGACGAGGGCGAGGGCCTGGACGACGATGCCGGCGGTGGTGCCCCAGCCCAGGAGGCGGGTCTGGGCCGCCGTGAGGCCGTCCGCCGCGTCGTGGGAGAGGAAGAGGAAGAGCCCGAAGACGGCGATGATCACCACGTTGTTGAGGACCGGGGTCCACATCATCGCGCCGAAGCGACCGCGGGCGTTGAGCACCTGCCCGAGCAGGGTGAACAGGCCGTAGAAGAGGATCTGCGGAAGGCAGTAGCGGGCCAGGGCGACGGTGGTGGACGCCTGGGCCCCGTCGTAGCCGGTGTACGCCGAGACGATCAGCGGGGCGCACAGGACCGCGACGGCGGTGAGGACGACGAGCGCCGCGGTGCAGGCGGTCAGCAGCCGGTCCGTGTAGGCGGCGCCGCCGTCCTCGTGCTCCCGCGCGGCGCGGACCAGCTCGGGGACGAAGACCGCGTTGAGCGCGCCGCCGATGAGCAGCATGTAGAGGATGTTGGGCACGGTGTTGGCGACCGCGTAACCGTCGCCGAGCAGGCCGGTGCCGAGGGCCGCGACGACGACGGCGGAGCGGACGAAGCCGGTGGCGCGCGAGACGATCGAGCCGGCGGCCATGAGGGCGCCGCTGCGCAGCACCGACCGCTTCGCCGGCGCGGCGGACCGCGCGGTGGGCGCGGCGCCCGCGGGGCCGGGCGCCCTGGTGTCGGTGGCCGTCACGGAATCTCCCATGTGCCTGGTCGGGGTCGAGGGTGGAGGGTACCCCGCGCCCGCCCTTCGGGGCACGGCGCGCAGGGGCCCCGTCGGGCAAGGGACTTGCGGCCCCTTTTCCGGCGCCGGAAGTCCTTTGCCCGGCTCCGCGAGGGGGTGCGGAAGGAAACGACCGCCCCGATACCGGAATTCGAAGTCCCGCCACGACCGCCGGGGCG
Source organism: Streptomyces sp. NPDC028419 (assembly GCF_055565515.1). Lineage (NCBI taxonomy): Bacteria > Bacillati > Actinomycetota > Actinomycetes > Kitasatosporales > Streptomycetaceae > Streptomyces > Streptomyces sp. NPDC028419. The sequence goes on from NZ_JBVHUE010000011.1 coordinate 174,361, forward strand.
AGGCATCCGTCCTTCGTGACCGGATGATGACCGTTCTGCTGCGGTACAGGTCACAACCGAATTACCGATATTTTTCCTGGAATCCGCAACCTAATGTCGTGGCGTTCGCTCTTTGTTTGTGAACGATCATCACTTCGGAGGGGTTTCGTTGAGCCGCACACGCCGTACCGCATCGTCGCGTCGCCAGGTCCCGGGAGCGCGGGGCCGCCGGGCCGCCCTCGCCGCCACCGCACTGCTGGCCGCCGCTGCCCTCACCGCCTGCTCGGGCGGAGCGGGCGGAGCCGACGGCGGTAAGGCCGAGATGAAGAAGAAGGAGATGTCCCTCTCCGTGAACCTGACGGGCGACCAGGTCAAGGCGGGCGAGCCGGTCAAGGTGACCCTCGCCGAAGGCAAGTTCGCCCAGGTCAAGGTCACGGACGGCAAGGGCGGGGAACTGGCGGGGAAGATATCCGAGGACGGCAGGACCTGGACCTCGGAGCGCAACGCCTCGCCGGGCCAGGACTACAAGGTCGAGGCGCAGAACACCGAGAGCCAGAGCGCGACCACGCAGTTCAAGACGACGGCCGCCGACAAGGTGAACAAGGTCACGATCAACCCGGGCAAGGCCAACGGGGTGGTGGGCATCGCCCAGCCGATATCGATCGTCTTCGACAACCCGGTCAAGAACAAGGCCGAGGTCGAGAAGCAGCTGAAGGTCACCACCTCGAACAACACCGAGGGTTCCTGGGGCTGGTTCAAGGACTACTCGGGCAACGACCGGGTGGATTGGCGCCCCAAGGAGTACTGGAAGTCCGGGACCGACGTGAAGGTCGACATGAAGTTGAACGGTGTCGATTCGGGCAGCGGTTACTTCGTGAAGGATTACAACACCGAGTTCAAGATAGGCAAGGACCGCCGGATGAAGGTGGACCTCGACAGCAAGACGATGTCGGTGACGGAGGACGGCCAGGTCGTCAAGACGATTCCGATCTCGGCCGGCACTCCGGGCGGCCAGAAGGCCTCCTGGTCCGGGAAGATGGTGCTGATGGCCAAGGAGGGCACCATCCGGATGGACTCCCAGACCGTCGGTCTCGGCGACTCCTACGACAAGATGGTCGACAACTCGATGCGGCTGACCTGGTCGGGCATGTACGTGCACGCCGCGCCGTGGAACAGCGCCAACTTCGGCAGCGCCAACACCAGTTCCGGCTGCGTGGGGATGAGCGACGCCAACGCCACCGCCTTCTACAAGGAGGCTCAGGTCGGCGACCTGTTCGAGGTCGTGGGCGCGGGCTCCAAGGGCCAGGCCGACATCGGCAACGGCTACGGCGAGTGGAACCTGGACTGGGCCGCCTGGCAGAAGAAGAGCGCACTGAACGGCTCGAGCGCCGGGGCCCAGAACGGCTGACCCACCGGCGCGCCGACCCGCCACCGCGCAGGTCGAACTGACTACCGGTCAATCGTTACCAGTGCGTAACTTACCGACGGGTTACCTTCGGTAAGCCCCTCCCGCTAGCGTCGGGTCACTTTGACTCCGGCGCACGCGAGGAGCGATCGATGGCCCGCACCCCCACCGCCGTGACCGCGGCCGCACTGCTCGCGGCAGCCGCCCTGGGCCTGGCCCCCCACCCGGCCCGGGCGGCCCCGGCGGCCGCCGTGACCAGCTCCTCGGCTCCCTCGGCCGGCGCCTCCGCGCAGCTGCGCTTCTTCGACATCCCGGGCTCCGGCGGCATCACCCTCAAGGGCAACGTCTTCTCCCCCGCGGGCGCCCGCCCCGGCCAGAAGTTCCCGCTGATCGTGCTGCCCACCAGCTGGGGCGTGCCGCAGATCGAATACCTCGCCCAGGCCGAGCGGCTCGCCGACTCCGGCTACGTCGTGGTGAGTTACACCAGCCGCGGCTTCTGGCTCTCGGGCGGCCGGGTCGAGGTGGCGGGCCCTCCCGACACCGCCGACGTCTCGGCCGTCATCGACTGGGCGCTGGCCACCACCGCCGCCGATCCCGCCCGCATCGGCCTCGGCGGCGTCTCGTACGGCGCGGGCATCAGCCTGCTGGCGGCCGCCCGCGACCCGCGGATCAAGGCCGTGGTCGCGCTCAGCGGCTGGGCCGACATCATCGATTCCATCTACTCGGGCCGCACCCCACACCTCCAGGCCGCCGGCCTGCTCGGCGCCGCCGGACACCTCACCGGGCGGCCGGGCCCCGAACTGGACGGGATACTCACCGACTTCCTCGGCTCGAACCTGGAGCGCGAGCCCCAGATGATCGAGTGGGGCAAGCGGCGCTCGGCGTCCGAGGAGGTCGACGCGATCAACAACAACGGCGCCGCGGTCATGTTGGGCAACGCGTGGGGCGACACCATCTTCCCGCCGAACCAGTACGCGAGGTTCTTCGAGCGCCTCACCGGTCCCAAGCGCCTGGAGTTCCGCCCCGGCGACCACGCCACCGCCGAGGGCACCGGCCTGTTGGGGCTGCCCAACGACACCTGGACCAACGCCCACCGCTGGTTCGACCGCTACCTCAAGGGCGAGCGCAACGGCATCGACACCGAGGCGCCGGTGCAGCTGAAGTCCCGTAGCGACGAAGGCTACGAGGGCTACCCCGACTGGAAGTCGGTCGGCGCGGGCGGCGCCGAGAAGCTCGCGCTCGCCGACAGCGAGCACGTCTTCGCGAACGTCGACTCCGGCGCGAACGGCGGCGTCGTGCTGCTCTCCAGCGTGCTGGACCAGTTCGTCAAGGCGCCCCCGGTCGCTTCGATCCCGCTGCTCCCCCGCGCCTTCGCCGCCGTCTGGCAGTCCGGGCGCTACGACGAGGAGCGCCGGATCCGGGGCACCGCCCGGCTGCACACCACCGTGACCCCCACCGAGGAGAGCGGCACCTTCGTCGCGTACCTCTACGACGTCGGCCCGCTCGGCCTCGGCAAACTGGTCAGCAACGCCCCGTACACCTTCCACGGCAGGACACCGGGGCGGTCCTTCGGCGTGGACCTGGACCTCTTCTCCACGGCCTACGACGTCCCCGCCGGCCACCGGCTCGCCCTGGTCGTGGACACCGTGGACCCGCTCTACATCGAGCACAACCCCACCGGGGCGCAGCTGACCTTCTCCTCGCCGCGCACCGATCCGTCCTACGTCTCGGTGCCGCTGCGCGAGCAGTGATCCACGGCTGCTGCCGGGCGGGGGTGGCTCCCTCGGGGGTCGCTCCGCGGGTCGGACCCGGGGCTACCGCCCGCCCTGCAGCAGCATCCCCGGCTCGGCCGGGCCCACGTGCGCGGCCTCGGTCTTGGGGTTGCGCCGCTGGCGCCGGGCCATCCAGGTGGCGAACCAGGACAGCAGCATGCACATCCCGATGTAGATCGGGGAGATGATCATCACGACCGGGATGAAGGGCAGGTCGTAGTCGAGGTTGGAGGCGATCAGCTTGCCCGCGTGCAGGAACTCCTCGTAGGTGATCAGGTATCCGAGCGAGGTGTCCTTCAGGGCCACCACGAGCTGGCTGATGATGGTCGGCAGCATCGCCCGGACCGCCTGCGGCGCCAGGACGAAGGTCATCACCTGCGTCTTGCGCATGCCCAGGGCGTACGCCGCCTCCCGCTGTCCGCGCTCCACCGCGTTGATGCCCGTACGGAAGACCTCGGCCAGCACCGAGCCGTTGTACAGGGTCAGCCCCGCCACCAGCGCGGGCAGCGGCTGGACCTTCAGCGCCACGAAGATGAAGAAGATCATCACCAGCACCGGCATGGCCCGGAAGAACTCCACGCACAGCGTGGCGGCCCAGCGCACCGGCCGGTGCAGGGAGAGCCGCCCGGTGGCGAGGAGCGCGCCGAGGGCCAGCGAGAGCACCGACGCGTAGGCGAAGGCCTTGAGGGTGTTCCCGAGCCCCTCGAGCAGCAGCCGCTGGATGCCCTGGTACTCGAAGGGGGTCCACTTGGCGGCGGTGAACTGGTCGGTGTCGAAGAGCAGGTAGACGATCCAGCCGAACAGGGCCAGGATCACCGCCGTCGAGGCCATCCCGTAGAGGAAGTGGCGGCGCTGGGCGCGCGGGCCGGGGATGTCGTAGAGGGCCGTGGACTCCAGGTCCCCGTGCAGCGCGTGTGCGGTCATCGGGCGACTCCCCAGCGCTTCTCCAGCACGTTGAAGAGCGCGCTGATGGACAGGGTGATGATCAGGTAGCCGACGGCGATCCAGACGAAGGTCCAGATGATGCTGTAGCCCAGCTCGTTGAGCGTCTTGTACGTGCCCAGCAGCTCGGTGACGCTGAAGGCGCCCGCGATCGCCGAGTTCTTGGCCAGGGCGATCAGCGTGGAGCCGACGGGCGGGATGACCGAGCGGAAGGCCTGCGGGAGCACCACCGAGCCCAGCGTCTGGCCGAAGGACATGCCCAGGCTCCGGGCGGCCTCGCCCTGGCCCTTGGGCACGGTGTTGATGCCCGAGCGCAGCACCTCGCAGATGAACGCGGAGGTGTAGCAGCCGAGCGCCAGGACCGCGAAGAGCTGGAAGGGCAGGACCAGCCCGAAGCGCGGCAGGCCCAGCAGGACGGCGAAGAAGAGCAGGGTCAGGGGGGTGTTGCGCAGCACGGTCACCCAGACCGTGCCGAGCACCCGGAAGGAGCCGATCGGCGCGACCCGGAAGGAGGCCATGACGAAGCCGAGGACCAGGGCGAGCAGGGAGGCGTAGAAGGTCAGCTCGACCGTGCCGAGGAATCCCTTGCCGTAGAGCGAGAAGTTGTCGGTCAGTACGTCCATGTCTTCGCGGACTCCTCTCAGCTCGCGGGGTAGCGGTCGATGGCGGGCGGCGTGGGGGCGGGCACTCCGGACAGGCCGAGGGTGGCGTCGTAGGCCTTGGTCCAGTCGCCGTTCTTCTCCTGCGCGGCGAGGGCGTCGTCGAGGGCGAAGCGCAGCGCGTTGTCGGAGCGCGGTACGCCGATGCCGTAGGGCTCCTTCGAGAAGGGCTTGCCGACGACCTTGAGCTCGTCCGGCACCTTGGCCGCGTAGCCCAGCAGGATCGAGTCGTCGGTGGAGACGGCGTCGACCTGGTAGGTCAGCAGGTTGTCCACGCAGACGGAGTAGGTGTCGTAGGCGACGAGGACCGCCTGGGGAAAGTCCTTCTGGAGCCGCTGGTAGGGGGTGGAGCCCGCCGCCGAGCAGACCTTCTTGCCCGCGAGGTCCGCCGGTCCGTCGATGTCCTTCTCGCCGCGCCGCACCAGCAGGGACTGGCCGGCCAGGTAGTAGGGCCCGGCGAAGCCGACCTGCTTCTTGCGGTTGTCGTTGATCGTGTAGGTGCCGACGTAGTAGTCGATCTGGCCGTTCTGCAAGGCCGTCTCGCGGTTGGCCGAGGCGATCGTCTTGAACTCGATCGTCTTGGGGTCGAAGCCGAGGGAGGCGGACATCATCTTGGCGATCTCGATGTCGAAGCCGGAGTAGCGGCCGCTCGCGGGGTCCTTCTCCCCCATGTACGGCTGGTCCTCCTTGGCGCCGACCACCAGGTGACCGCGGCGCTTGGCCTTCTCCCAGGTCCGCGAGTCGGGGAGGTCGAAGCCGGTGTCCACCCGGTAGACGGGCAGGTCCTCGGGCTGCGGGCCCTTGACCGGGGGGCTGCCGGACCTGCCGCAGCCGGCCACCGCGCCCAGCAGCGCCAGGGTCAGGGCGAGCGCGCGGGCGTACGCGGGCAGCCCTCGGGTGCGTGTCGCGTTCATCGGGACCGCCCCTCAGTGCTTGAGGATCTTGGAGAGGAAGTCCTTGGCCCGCTCGCTCTCGGGGGCGGTGAAGAACGCCTCCGGGGTGCGGTCCTCGATGATCTTCCCGTCGGCCATGAAGACGACCCGGTTCGCGGCGGAGCGGGCGAAGCCCATCTCGTGGGTGACCACGACCATGGTCATCCCCTCGCTGGCGAGCTGCTGCATGACCTCCAGCACCTCGTTGATCATCTCCGGGTCGAGCGCGGAGGTCGGCTCGTCGAAGAGCAGCGCCTTGGGGTTCATGGCCAGGGCGCGGGCGATGGCCACGCGCTGCTGCTGACCGCCGGAGAGCTGGGCCGGGTACTTGTCCGCCTGGTCGGCCAGGCCGACCCGCTCCAGCAGCTCCCGGGAGCGCTTGTCGGCCTCCTCGCGGCCGCGCTTCCTGACCTTCGTCTGCGCGAGCGAGACGTTGGCGAGCACCGTCTTGTGCGCGAAGAGGTTGAAGGACTGGAAGACCATGCCCACGTCGGCGCGCAGCGCCGCCAGGTCCTTGCCCTCGGCCGGCAGCGGCTTGCCGTCGAGGGTGATGGTGCCCGACTCGATGGTCTCCAGTCGGTTGATCGCGCGACACAGGGTCGACTTCCCGGAGCCGGAGGGGCCGATGACCACCACCACCTCCCCGCGGCCGACGGTGAGGTTGATGTCCTGGAGGACGTGCAGTTGCCCGAAGTGCTTGTTGACGTCCCGCAGCTCGATCAACGGATCGACGGCCATACGCTGCCCTGCCCATGTGTCGGTGTGTCGAGGTCAGCGCAAACTATCCAGCGGTGAAGGCGACTTCACCGCGACACGCTCGACATACCTAAAAGCGACATAAACATCACCGGCAGGTGCGGGCGCCGACGGTCGCCCGCGGTCGCTCCCGCTCAGCCTTCGGAGGCCTCGGCGTAGATCTGGGACAGCTCGGGCGATCCGGTCATCGCCCAGGAGACCCCGGACTCCACCACGTTCAGCTCGCGCCCCGAGGCCAGCCGGATCACCGGCTGGCCGTTCGGCCACACCTGCCAACCGCAGCCGGGCAGGGTCTTGATGATCACCGTGCCGAGGTAGAAGCCCGCGTCGTTGCCGAGCCAGGGCGTGGCCTCGGGGTCCCGCCGCCAGCGCGGCATCAGCTGGTCCAGGGCCTCCAACGAGTCCGGGGTGCCGTCGAGTTCGAGGCCGGCGGCCCGGGCCTGGACGCGCAGCATCTCGCACTCCGCGAACATCTCGCCCACGCCCTCGGGATCCTCCGCGAGGGCGGCGGCCAGGGCCGCTCCGTGCTCGGTCTCGTGCCGGTTCAGCCAGTGGTCCAGGAACGGGATGTTCATACCGCCCAGCCTGGCACCCGTACCCGCCGGGGGCCACAGGGCGCGCCTGGATCGGCGCGATCCGGGCCCGGTGGGCTAAACCCCCTGGACGTCGAGGTCCACGACGACCGGCGCGTGGTCGGAGGCGCCCTTGCCCTTGCGCTCCTCGCGGTCGACGTAGGCGTCCTTGACGGCGGCGACGAAGGGGGCGTTCCCGTACACGAGGTCGATGCGCATGCCCTTGTTCTTCGGGAACGCGAGCATCCGGTAGTCCCAGAACGTGTAGGGGCGGTCGTACTTGAGCGGGCGCGGCATCACGTCGGCAAGCCCGGTCGCGCGCAGCGTCTCCAGCGCGGCCCGCTCGGCGGGGGTGACGTGGGTCATCCCCTCGAAGACGGCCGGGTCCCAGACGTCCTCGTCGGTCGGCGCCACGTTGAAGTCGCCGAGCACCGCGAACGGGCGGGGGCCCGCCGCGTCTTCGGCGACGGCCGCGCCCAGCGCGCGGAACCAGTCCAGCTTGTAGCCGTAGTGGTCGTGCTCCACCTCGCGGCCGTTGGGCACGTAGACCGACCAGACGCGCACTCCCCCGCAGGTCGCGGAGATCGCGCGCGGCTCCGCCACGCCCTCGTAGTCCGGGCCGCCGGGCAGCCCGGTGACGACGTCCTCCAGGCCGACCCGGGAGAGCAGGGCGACGCCGTTCCAGCGCCCGGTGGCGTTGACGGCCGACTCGTAGCCCAGCTCGCGCAGCTCGGCGTGCGGGAACTGCTCGGCGGAGCACTTGGTCTCCTGGATGCACAGCACGTCGGTGCCGCTGGACTCCAGCCAGGCCAGCAGCCGGGGCAGCCGGGCGGTGATCGAGTTGACGTTGAACGTGGCGATACGCATGTCCGTAACCTACCGCCAGGCACCGACACCCACCCGGCTGGCGCCCGGGGGCCGGCGCTCAGAGGTCGGCGCTGTCCCCCGCGGCGAGCCGGCTGTGCGGGGCGCCGCCGAGGGTGTCGAGGGCGAAGTCGTAGATCGGCCGGGCGATGTCGGCGAGGTAGGCGTCGTGGATGTCGATGGCCGTGCGCGGCTTGACCTCGCGGACGTAGTCGATGACCTCGGCGACCTTGTTCCAGGGCGCGTGCACCGGCAGCAGCAGGGTGTCGACGGGGACGCCGGGTACGGTCAGCGCGTCGCCGGGGTGGAAGAGCGCGCCCTCGACGAGGTAGCCGACGTTGGTGACCCGGGGCATGTCCGGGTGGATCTCGGCGTGCAGCTCGCCGTGCACCTGTACGTCGAAGCCCGCCGCCGTGAAGGCGTCGCCGTGGCCGACCGTGTGGACGCGGCCCGGGTAGGCGGGGGCCAGCCGCCCGGCGACGCTGGCGAGGGTCCACAGCCGCGCCGCGGGGTTCGCGTCGAGGGCGGCCCGCAGCCGGCCCTCCTCGAAGTGGTCGGGGTGCTCGTGGGTGACCAGGAGCACGTCCGCCCCGAGCCCGGCGTCCGGTTCGCTGAAGGCGCCCGGATCGATGACGAGCGTGCGCCCGTCCTTCTCGACCTGGACGCAGGAGTGCAGCCGCTTGGTGAGCTTCATGATCCAAGGCTAGCCGGGGCCCGCGACGGGGACCAGGGACGGGCTACGGGGTGGCGGTGGAGACGATGTAGACCTTGGGTTTGGTCGGGACGGTCAGGTCGACGGTGATGTCCTGGGTGGGGCGCGGGTCGTTCTGCTCGTGCGTGGCGCCGTACCAGGCGTTCTTCGGGTTCCAGTTCCAGCCCGCGGCCTCGGTGTCGCGCTCGCTGATCGAGACGCCCCGGGTCAGGCCCTCGCGGCTGGTGCCCATCGAGGTCAGGAACCTGTCGAGCTCGTCGGGGGTGATCGCGAACTGCACGTAGAGCCGGCTGGTGCGCCAGTTGTTGGTCTCCAGGAAGCCGACCCGCCACGCCTTGTCCGGGATCGGCACCTCGTAGATGCTGCGCTGCACCTTGGAGGGCCAGCCCGCGCGCACCTTGGTGGCGCCGACCTTGGCCGCCTTCTCCTTGCCGCTCTGGCGGCTCTGCTGGGCGGCGATCGCGAGGTAGCCGGCGGGTACGCCGATCAGCAGCACGATGATGATCGCGGTGATCCAGCGGCGCCGCACGACGCGGCGCCGGGACTCGGCGGGCGCGGGAGCGCCCCCCTCGTCGGGGGCGGGGGCCTGGCGCGGCAGGGTCGGGGGCGTCACGGCTTTTCTGGTCCTTGTTCCTCGGACCCGGCGGCGGCCCGTCGGCCCGCCTGGGCATAGCGTTCGTAGCGTTCGACCCGGCGGCGGTTGGCGCGGCGGAAGCGCCGGGCGACGAGCCGGGAGAGGTCGGCCGCACCGACCATACCCGCCTCGGGGCCGAGCTGGGCCTTCGCGATGCGGGCCTCGGGACGGTAGCCGCGGCCCGTCAGGTGGCGCCGGAAGGCGTCCCGGGCCGGTCCGATCAGCAGGTCGTCGGCCGCGCTGACCCCGCCGCCGATGACGAAGCACGAGGGGTCGAGGGCGGCGGCCAGGTTGGCGATGCCGACGCCGAGCCACTGGCCGATGTCCTGGAGCAGCTCGACGCACATGGCGTCGCCCTCGCGGGCCAGCTCGGTGATGAGCGGCCCGGTGATCTCCGTGACGTTCCCGCCGACCCGGGCGATCAGGCCGTGGGCGACCGGGGAGTCCGCCGCGGCCAGCTCGCGGGCCTCGCGGACGAGGGCGTTGCCGGAGCTGTACTGCTCCCAGCAGCCGCGGTTGCCGCACGGGCAGCGGTGCCCGCCGGGGACCACCTGCATGTGGCCGAACTCACCGGCCACGCCGAACTTGCCGCGCTTGACCCTGCCGTCCTCCAGGATCGCGCCGCCGATGCCGGTCCCGAGCGTGATCATGACGAGGTGGTCCTCGCCGCGCCCGGCGCCGAAGCGCCACTCCGCCCAGGCGGCGGTGTTGGCATCGTTGTCCACCATGACCGGCACCGCGAGCCGTGACTGGAGCGCGTCGCGCAGCGGCTCGTCGCGCCAGGCCAGGTGCGGGGCGAAGAGCACCCGCGAGCGGTCCGCGTCGACCCAGCCGGCCGCGCCGATGCCCACGGCGTGGACGTCGTGGCGGTCGGAGAGGTCCAGGACCAGTTCGACGATGGTGTCCTCGACGACCTTGGGGCTCTTGGACTTGTCGGGGGTCTCGGTGCGGATCTTCTCCAGGATGACGCCGTCGGCGTCGACGACGCCCGCCATCACCTTGGTGCCGCCGATGTCGATGCCGACGGTGGGGACTCGCGGGGCGGTCAGGTGCGACCGGCGCTCACGGGTTCCGACGGTCCGCAGGACGGTGCCTCGCGCCGAGCCCCGGTGGGCGAGCGTGAAGTCCCGGTACGTGCTCATCGAGTCGTGTCGTCCCTATGGTGCGGTGGTGCCGGAAGGGTCAGTGTGGGGCGGTGTTGCCCCCGATTCTGCCACCCGCTCCAGCTCGTGGCTCAGCTCGTCCAGTTCCGAGCCTCCCGCCATCTGCCGGGTGAGCTCGTCGAGGGTGATCGAATCGCGGGTGTGGCTGCCCGCCATCGCGCCCCGCTTGAGGAGCACGAAACGGTCTCCCACCAGGTACGCGTGGTGCGGGTTGTGCGTGATCAGGACCACGCCGAGGCCCGCGTCCCGGGCGGCGGCCACGTACTTGAGCACGACGCCGGACTGCTTGACGCCGAGCGCCGCCGTGGGCTCGTCCAGGACGAGCACCTTCGCGCCGAAGTGGACCGCCCTGGCGATGGCCACGCACTGGCGCTCGCCGCCGGACAGGGTGCCGATCGGCTGGTCGACGTCGCGCAGGTCGATGCCCATGCGCAGCAGCTCGGCGCGGGTGGTCTCGCGCATCAGGTCCACGTCGAGGCGGCGGAAGGGACCGCGGCCCTTGGTGGGCTCGGAGCCCAGGAAGAAGTTGCGCCAGACGGGCATCAGGGGGACCACCGCGAGGTCCTGGTAGACCGTGGCGATGCCGTGGTCGAGGGCCGCGCGGGGATTGGCCAGAACCGTCTCCTCGCCCTCGATCTCGAAGCTGCCCGCGTCGTGCCGGTGCAGCCCCGCGATGATCTTGATGAGGGTGGACTTGCCCGCGCCGTTGTCGCCGAGGACACAGGTGATCTCGCCCGCCGAGACCTCCAGGGAGACGCCTTCGAGCGCGCGGATGTTGCCGTAGTACTTGCTGACGCCGGTCAGCTCCACCAGTGCGGTCACTTGCTGGCCTCCGCCCTCTTGCGCACCCAGGCATTGAGCAGCGTGGCCAGCAGGAGCATCGCGCCGAGGAAGAACTTGAACCAGTCCGGGTTCCACTGCGCGTACACGATGCCGTTGCTGGTCATGCCGAAGATGAAGGCGCCGACGGCCGAGCCGATGGCGGAGCCGTAGCCGCCGGTCATCAGACAGCCGCCGATGACGGCCGCGATGATGTACAGGAACTCGTTGCCGACGCCCTCGCCCGACTGGACCACGTCGAACGAGAACAGGATGTGCTGGCCCGAGATCCAGGCGCACAGCGCGACGCCCATGTACAGCCCGATCCGGGTCTTGACCACCGGTACGCCGACCGCGCGCGCCGCGTCGGCGCCGCCGCCGACCGCGAAGATCCAGTTTCCGGCGCGGGTGCGCAGCAGGATCCAGGTGGCCACCGCGACCAGCACCAGCCACCACAGGATGGTGACCCGCAGGGTGACCGGGCCGAGGGTGAGCTGCGAGGCGAACAGCGAGCGGGCGGAGGAGAAGCCCTCCATGTCGGCGATGGTCTTGGTGGAGACCGAGCCGCTGATCAGCTTGGTGAAGCCGAGGTTCAGGCCGGTCAGCATGAGGAAGGTGCCGAGGGTGATGATGAAGCTCGGCAGTTTCGTCCGGGTCAGCATGAACCCGTTGAAGAACCCGATGGCGAGGGTCACCAGCAGCGAGACGAGGACGCCGACCCAGACGTTCGCGGTCATCTGGTAGCTGAACATCGAGCTGAACAGGGCCGAGGTGGTGACCATGACGCCGGCCGACAGGTCGAACTCGCCACCGATCATGAGCAGGGCGACCGGGACCGCCATGATCCCGATGGTGGAGGCCGAGTACAGGATCGTGCTGAGGCTGGAGGCCCGCAGGAAGCTGTCGGCCGCGAAGGAGAAGAAGACGAAGACGGCGGCCGCGCCGACGACCGCGCCCAGCTCGGGCCGGCCGAGCAGCTTGCGCACGACGGAGGTGGGGGCGAGCCGCTCGTCGGCGGCGGTGGCCGCGCTCATCGGCTGCCCCGCTTGATGAACTCCTCCAGCTTGGCCGCTTCGGCGCCGGTCACGATCTGCGGGCCGGTGAGCACCGGACGGCCGCCGCCGAGGGTGTCGGCGTTGTAGCGGTAGAGCCAGAGCAGGTCGACGGCCTCGTAGCCCTGGAGGTAGGGCTGCTGGTCGACGGCGAAGCCGAGGGCCCCGGACTTCAGGTCCCGGGCGACGGCCTCGTTGAGGTCGAAGGTGTCGACCTCCGCCTTGCTGCCCGCGGCGTCCTTGGCCTTGATCGCGGTGGGTGCGAAGGGCGCGCCGAGGGTGAGCACCGCGTCGATCGCGGGGTCGGCCTGGAGCTTCGCCTGGATGGCCGCCTGCACGGAGGGCATGTTGGTGCCTTCGACGTACAGGTTCTCCAGGTCGCCGCCGAAGGTCTTCTTCGCGCCGGCGCAGCGCTGCTCGTGGCCGACGTTGCCCTGCTCGTGCAGGACGCAGACGGCTTTCTTCTTGCCGCGCTTGGTCAGCTCGCCGCCGACGGCCTCGCCCGCGATCTCCTCGTCCTGGCCGATGTGGGTGAGGGCGCCGTACTCCTTGGACTGGGCGGAGCCGGAGTTCACCGTGATCACCGGGATGCCGGCCTTGGTGGCCTTGCCGAGGACGTCCTTGAGGGCCTCGGGCTTGGCCAGGCTGACGATGATGCCCTGGACCTTCTGGTCGATGGCGTTCTGCACGAACTGGGCCTGCTGCTGCGCCTGGTCGTCGTGCGCGTAGACGAAGTTGATGTTGTCCTTCGCCGCGGCTTCCTTGGCGCCCTTCTGGACGATGTCCCAGAAGGTGTCGCCATCGCCCGCGTGGGTGATCATCGCGAAGGTCCAGCGCGGGGTGGAGACGGCCGGACGGCCCTGTTCGGCGGCCTTCGCCCGCTCCTCGGCCCGCTTGCCGCCCGTACTGCTGCACCCCGCGAGGGAGGCCCCCAGTACCGCCGCGAGCACGGCGCCCACGACGCGTACCCCTGTCCGAACCCTAGCCACGTCTGTCGTGCCCTTCCCTCGTCCTGAACGTCCTGGAATCCTGCGGTCGCCGCGCCGGTCGTGCGGGGCGGTCGTCAATGCGGTCATTCCGGTTCCAGCCGCCCAGTATCCGCCACAGTGGACCATGGGGTCGTCATCGGGGCAGGCCGGGCGGATTGACAGGTGACCCGGACGGGGTCACGTTGAGTGCATGCGCATCGGGCTCATCGGTACGGGCCGGATCGGTTCCTTCCATGCCGCGTCGCTGGCCCACCAGCCGCAGGCGGGATCGTTGGTGCTCGCCGACGCCGACCCGGGGCGGGCGGCGCTGCTCGCCGCCCGGCTGGGGGCGACCGCCGCGCCCAGTGTCGACCAGATCTTCAGCTGGGGCGTGGACGCGGTGGTGGTGGCGTGCGCGACGCCGGGCCACGCGGAGCTGGTGGTGCGGGCGGCGCGGTCCGGTCTGCCGGTGTTCTGCGAGAAGCCCGTGGCGGCCGACCTGGGCCGCAGCCTGGCGGTGCTGCGCGAGGTGGCGGCCGTGGGCGGGACGCTCCAGGTGGGCTTCATGCGGCGCTTCGACGCGGGGTACGTGACGGCGCGCGAGCTGGTGCGCTCCGGCGCGCTGGGGCGGCTGCACACCGTCCGCACGATGACCGCGGATCCGGCGCCGCCGGCCGCCGCCTATCTGGCCGGCTCCGGCGGCCTGTACCGGGACTGCCTCGTGCACGACTTCGACGTGGTGCGCTGGGTGACCGGGCAGGAGGTGACCGAGGTGTACGCGACCGGCTCGGACGCCGGGCCCCCGCAGTTCCGCGCGACGGGCGACGTGGACACGGCGGCGGCGCTGCTGACCCTGGCCGACGGGACGCTGGTGACCTGCACCGGCAGCCGCTGCAACGGCGCGGGGTACGACGTGCGGATGGAGCTCGCCGGGGAGCTGGACCAGGTCTCGGCCGGGCTGGACGACCGTACGCCGATCGCCTCGACCGAACCCCAGGGCCCGCCCCCGGCGACCAAGCCGTGGACGGGGTTCCTGGAGCGGTTCGGGCCCGCCTACGAGGCGGAGCTGGCCGCCTTCGTGAGCCTGGTCCGGGGCGAGGGCCCCAATCCGTGCGACGGCCGGGAGGCGCTGGCCGCGCTGCGGATCGCCGAGGCCTGCGAGCTGTCCCGGCGCGAGCGCCGCCGGGTCGCCCTCGCCGAGCTGCCGGACCTCTGAACGGGCACTCACCCCCGGCTACCAGCTCACCGGGAGCCGCGTGACCCCCCTCATCAGGCTGCCGCCGAGCCACACCGGCGGGCCGCCGGCCGGGTCCTCGGCCAGGTCGGGGAATCGTTCCAGCAGCGACCGGACGGCGATCTTGCCCTCCATCCGGGCGAGCGGGGCGCCGATGCAGAAGTGCAGGCCGTGCCCGAAGGCGAGGTGGCCGTGCGGGGCGCGCCGGACGTCGAAGGTGTCCGCGTCGGCGAAGCGGCCCGGATCGCGGTCGGCGGAGGCCAGCGAGACCACCACGGTCGCCCCGGCCGCAATGAGCGTGCCGCCGATCTCCAGGTCCTCGCGGGCGTAGCGGTAGGTGGAGTTCTGCACGGGGCCGTCGTAGCGGAGCATCTCCTCCACGGCGCCGTCGATGAGCCCGTCGTAGTCGGCGCGCAGGGCGGCCAACTGGTCGGGGTGGGCGAGCAGCGCCCGTACGCCGTTGGAGATGAGGTTGACGGTGGTCTCGTGGCCCGCGACCAGCAGCAGGAAGGCCATCCCGATCAGCTCGTCGGGCGAGAGCGAGTCGCCGTCCTCGTCCCGGGTCCGGATCAGCTCGCTGAGCAGGTCCTCGCCCGGGGCCTTGGACTTGGCCTCGACCAGTTCGGCGAGGAAGGCGCTGAGCGCCCGGTGCGCGCTGCCGTCCCCGCTCGCGGCGGTGGGCGCTACGATCTCGTTGGACCAGAAGCGGAACCGCTCGCGGTCCATGTCGGGGACACCGAGCAGCTCACAGATCACGGTCATCGGCAGCGGGAAGGCCAGGGCCGCGATGAGGTCGGCGGTGCGCTCGGGCCGGGCGGCCATCGCGTCGAGGAGTTCGTCGGTGACCTGCTGGACGCGGGGGCGCAGTGCCTCGATGCGGCGGCCGGTGAACGCCCGGACGACCAGTCGGCGCAGTCGGGTGTGGTGCGGGGGGTCGGATTCCAGCATGTTCGCGTTGGCCGCGGTGACGAGGGCGTCGGAGAACTGGCCGGAAGTGCGCCAGTCCTTCGACAGGGCGGGGTGGTTGAGGGCTTGGCGGGCCTCGTCGTGGCCGACGATCAGCCAGCTGGGTTCGAACTCGTCGGCGTAGACGGTGGCCCGATGGACCGGTCCCGCCGCGCGGAGTCTGGCGTAGAAGGAATAGGGGTCGGCGGCGAAGTCCGCATCGCTCCCGCTGATGTCCACTACTGGCATCGGTCCACCGTACGACCGCGGTTCACCCGCTGGATGCGGCGTTTTCGGCCACTCGCCGACGGTGTGCCGCGTCGGTTCGGACATCCGGTGGGGCGCCGCCCCGCGGCTCAGACGTCCGCCGGGGTGGCGGCGCGGCGGCCCCACGCGGTGCCCACCAGGACCAGGGCGGCGCCCGCGAGGCCGGCCGCGCCCAGGTGTTCGCCGCCGATGGCGATGCCCGCGGCGGCCGCCCACAGCGGTTCGGTGCCGAGCAGCAGGCTGACCCGGGACGGGGAGGTGCGGCGCACGGCCCATATCTGCACGAAGAACGCGAACAGCGTGCACAGGACGGCGAGGAAGGCCAGTCCCGCCCACTGACCGGGGCCGAGGTCCGCCGCCGCGGCCCACGGCGTGGCGCCGGTGCCGGGCAGGGCCGCGAGCAGGGCGAAGACCAGGACGGCGGAGCCGAGCTGAACGGTGGTCAGCGAGAGCGAGTCGGCGTCCTGGAGGGCCTTCATCCGGGCCATCAGCAGGACGTGCAGGGTCCGGGCGCAGGCGGCGCCGAGGATGAGCAGGTCGCCGGTGGAGGGTGCGGTGAAGCCCGCGCCCTGCGTGAGCAGGACGACCCCGGTGACGGAGACGGCCGCGGCGCCCAGGAAGGCGGCCGGGGGCCGCACCCGGCGCACGGCGGCCTCGGCGAGCGGGGTGAGGATCATGGTCAGGCTGATGATCAGCCCGGCGTTGGTGGCGGAGGTGTGCACCACCCCGTAGGTCTCCAGCAGGAAGATCCCGCCGACGACCAGGCCCAACAGGGCCGCCCCGCGGACCTGGGCGGACCGCAGGGCGCGCAGCCGCCGGGCGCCGGCGATCACGAGGACGGGCAGCACGAGGAGGAAGCGCAGCACCAGGACCGCGATCACGGTGTGGCTGGTGGTGACGCCCTTGGCGGCGAGGTAGCTGCCGCCCCACACCACGGCGACGAGCAGGACCGGCAGGTCGGCGAGCCAGGCGCGGCGGGGTGCGAGGGCGGGCGCCGGTACGGCGGCGAGCGTGGACACGGGTCTCCAACGGTCAGCGGGGGGTGGAGACTTCGGTGGCTCGCACGGATGCGGTCACCGTACCGGAGCACTGCCTGTGGGGTACACCCTGTTTCACCTGGTGAGCGGGTGGCCCGGCCGGCGCCTCAGAAGGAGCCGAAGGAGGCCCGGCCGGCAGGACGGTAGGTGAGCACGGCGACCCCGCCGTCGGTGATCCGGGAGGCGGTGAGTTCGCAGGTGGTGGGCGCTCCCCCGACCGGGAAGAGGTGCCGCCCGGCCCCCAGGAAGACGGGGTAGACCAGCAGGTTGAGCTCGTCGATGAGGTCGCGGGCGAGCAGGTCCCCGACCAGTTCCGCGCTGCCCCAGATGTGCACCTCGCCGTCGGTGGCCGCCTTGATCCGGGCGATCTCCGCCTCCAGGTCCGGGCCGAGGACGGTGGCGCCCTCCCAGGCCGGGTCTTCGAGGGTGCGGGAGGCCACGTACTTGGGCGCGGAGTTCAGCTTGGCCGCGATGGCGTTGGCGGGGTCGGTCTGCAGGGGCCAGTACCCGGCGAAGATCTCGTACGTGCGGCGCCCGAGCAGGAAGGCGCCGGCCCGGTCGAAGGCCTCGGTGATGAACTCGCCCACGCCCTCGTCCTCGAAGGGCACCTGCCAGCCGCCGTAGGAGAACCCGCCGCTCGGGTCCTCCTCGGGGCCGCCGGGGGCCTGCATCACGCCGTCGAGGGTGAGGAAGGTGATGAGGGTCAGCTTGCTCATGGCGGTTCGTCTCCTCGCGAGGGGGCTCGTACGTCTCTTCAGACTCCCGGCCGCCGCGGAACTCATCGGTGCGGCGCGCGTGAACGCGAGGTCCGATTCCTGCCAGCGCGGGTACCGCCCCGCCGGTTTCATTGAACCCGCAACCACTTACGACTTTCCCGCGGAGGAACACGATGGACGCGACCGTGCACACGAACGGCACCACCGGCGACAGCGGCAACGGGGGGACGGGCCGGGTCGCCCTGGTCACGGGCGGCAGCCGGGGCATCGGCGCGGCGACCGCGCTGCGCCTGGCCGCCGACGGCGCGGACGTGGCGATCACCTACGTCAGCGACGCGGAGGCGGCGGCGGAGGTCGTCCACAAGATCGAGGCGTACGGACGCCGCGGCCTGGCCGTACGGTCGGACGCGGGCGACCCGGGCGCCGCCGCCGGCGCGGTGGAGCGCACCGTCCGGGAGCTGGGGCGCCTCGACGTCCTGGTCAACAACGCGGGCGTGGGGGTGCTGGGACCGCTGGAGACCCTCACGGTCGCCGATGTGGACCGGGTGCTCGCGGTCAACGTCCGCGGGGCGTTCCTCGCGGCCCAGGCGGCCGCGGCCCGGCTGGACCGGGGCGGCAGGATCATCACCATCGGCAGCTGCATGACCCAGCGCGTCCCGGGGCCGGGCGGCTCCCTCTACGCGACGAGCAAGGCCGCGCTCACCGGGCTGACCAAGGCCCTGGCCCGGGAGCTGGGCGAGCGCGGCATCACGGCGAACCTGGTGCACCCGGGTCCGGTGGACACCGACATGAACCCGGCCGACGGGCCGTACGCCGCCGGGCAGAGCGCGATGACGGCCCTCGGGCGCTTCGGCACCCCGGACGAGGTGGCGGCGACCGTGTCCTTCCTCGCCGGACCGGACGCGGCCTACGTCACGGGCGCCGAGTTCTCGGTGGACGGCGGCCACGCCGCGTAGTCCTTCCGGGCTCGCCGCCCGCACGCGCCGGTGGGGGGGGGGGGGGGGGGGGGGGGGGGGGGGGGGGGCGGGAAGAAGGGGGGGGGGGGGGGGGGAGGAGGCGGGGGGGGAGGGAGGGAGACACGCGGGGCGGAG